>NZ_BAAAZG010000016.1:0-241671 GCF_039536785.1 Actinomadura miaoliensis | reverse complement strand
GCCGTGGAGAAGCGCGGGTCGTCGACGGTGAAGGTGGCGGCGTCGCGCATGACGCGGACGGCCAGGTGGTGCGAGGTGACCAGCCAGCCGCCGAGGGCGGGCAGCCAGGAGACCGGCTCGTGCGCGCGCAGCCGTGCCAGCAGGGGATGCGGGTCGGCCTCCAGTTCGGCGACGGTCGCGGCGGCGCCGAGGGGGAAGCGTTCGGTGAGCTCGGGTCCCATTCAGCGAAGCGTAGCCGGACCGGTCCGGCCGGCGCCGTTCGGTGGGTGCCGGCCCCGGCGGGTCAGTGGCTTCGCCACCAGTCCTGTCCGGACTCGGGCAGGGTGTGGATGGGGTCGTAGTACTCGTAGCGGCGGGTGAGGGCGTCGGGGTCGGTGGCCTCCAGGCCGGTGCGGTAGTTCTTGGTCCAGTAGGAGATGCCGCGTTCGCGGTCGTAGTCGGCGAGCTGGTGCACCCAGCGCTTGCCCACGTACGGCACGTCGCACACGATGCGGGGGGTGGCGAAGCCTGGCAGGTAGCCCATGATGGCGTGCTGCAGTCGCTGGGCCTCCCAGACCGCCAGCCGCCAGTGCTCGCTGAACGGGATCATGTCGCACATGTAGAGGTAGTAGGGCATGATCCCGGCCTCGTCGAGCAGGGCGAACGACAGGTCGAGCAGGGCGGCGGGGGAGTCGTTGACACCGCGCAGCAGCACGCCCTGGTTGCGGACGTCGCGGATGCCGGTGTCGAGCAGGGCGCGTGCCGCCCTGGCGACCAGGGGTGTGACGGACTGGGCGGCGTTGACGTGGGTGTGGACGGCGATCTGCACGCCGCGCCGGTGCGCCTTGGCGGCGAGGCGTTCCATGCCCGCGCGGACGTCGTCCTGCAGCCAGTGCTGGGGCAGGCCCATGAGCGCTTTGGTGGCCAGGCGGATGTCGCGGATGTTGTCGATGTCCAGCAGGGCGTCGACGAAGGACTCCAGGCGCGGCCAGGGGAGGTTGGCCACGTCGCCGCCGGAGACGACGACGTCGCGTATGCCGGGGGTGCGGCGCAGGTAGTCGAGCATGGCCTCGTGCCGGTCGGGCGGCCGGACGGTGAAGCGGTGCTTGTCGACGGCCGGGGTGGAGTTGCCGACCAGGTCCATGCGGGTGCAGTGGCCGCAGTACTGCGGGCAGGTGGGCAGCAGTTCGGCCAGGACCTTGGTGGGGTAGCGGTGGGTGAGGCCCTCGACGGCCCACATCTCGGCCTCGTGGAGGGAGTCGCGGGTGGCGTGGGGGTGGGACGGCCAGTCGGTGCGGCGGTCGCTGAACACGGGGATCATGTAGCGGCGCACCGGGTCGGCGTAGAACGCCTCGGTGGAGCGGGTGTCCATGGTGTTGAGCATCTGCGGCGTGACGAGCATGGACATGGTGGCGCGTTCGTCCTGGTCGCGTCGCAGGTCGGCGTAGAAGGACTCGTCGAGCAGGTCGCCCATCACCTGCCGCAGCTGCCGGATGTTCTTGACGCAGTGCGCGCGCTGCCACTGGGCCGACTCCCATTCGGCGGTGGTGACGTCCCGCCAGCCCGGAAGGCGGCGCCAGTCGGGTTCGACCAGGGGCCGGCGCCGGTAGGCGTAGGGCTGTTCGGCGGGCCCGCCCGGGTGGCGGGCGGTGTCCGGCTCGGGGTGCAGGGCAGTGGTCATCGTCGACCTCTCGCGACGTGCTGCGGACAAAGTCTTGTATATGACGGACGTTACGGGAAGACTTCCGGATAAACCAGAGGTACCCGGGATAATCTGCGGACTCACATTCGGACAGGGAAGGCGAGGCGGGACAGAGATGACCGATCTTCGCAGCGAGACCGAAAGCTCCGGCGCCGCTCCGGGCGCGGGGGGCACGGCCGGGACGCCGGCGGGGACGGCGGCCGGAACCACGGCCGGGACCGCGGTGGGCCTGCACCGGGTGCTGGAGCCGCGCGGCGTGCTGCCGCAGGCCGCCCGCCGTCTGGACACCGACCCGCGCATCCGGCCCGACGAGGTGCGGGTGCGGGTGGAGCGGCTGAACCTGGACGCCGCGTCCTACCGGCAGCTGCGCACCGAGCACGGGGACGACGCCGGGGCGCTGCGGCGGGCCGTGCTGGAGATCGTCGAGGAGCGCGGCAAGATGCACAACCCGGTGACCGGCTCGGGCGGCATGCTGGTCGGCGTCGTCGACGAGGCCGGTCCCGCCTCGCCGCTCGGCCTGCGGTCGGGGGACCGCGTCGCCACGCTGGTGTCGCTGACGCTCACGCCGCTGGCGATCACCGACGGGCTGGCCCGCTGGGACGGCCGGTCCGAGCAGGTGCCGGCCGAGGGGCACGCCATCCTGTTCGCCCGTTCCATCGCCGCCGTGCTGCCCGACGACCTGCCGATGCCGCTGGCGCTGTCGGTGATGGACGTGTGCGGCGCGCCCGCCCTCACCCATCGCGTGGTGGCCGAGCGCGTCGGCAGGGGCGCGCCCCCGGTGGTGGCGGTGCTGGGCGGGGCGGGCAAGAGCGGGTCGCTGTCGCTGGCGGCGGCACGGCGGGCGGGGGCGGCGCGCACGGTCGGGCTGGTCCCGGACGCGGACGAGCGGCGGCGGCTGGAGACCTCCGGGCTGGCCGACGCGGTGGTGGTGGCGGACGCGCGCGACCCGGTGGCGGTGGCGGAGGCGCTGGGCGAGCCCGCCGACGTGACGGTGGTGTGCGTGGACGTGCCCGGCTGCGAGCACGGGGCGATCCTGGGCACCGCGCCGGGCGGGACGGTGGTGTTCTTCTCGATGGCGACCTCGTTCCCGGCGGCGGCGCTGGGCGCCGAGGGGCTGGCCGCGGACGTCACGATGCTGATCGGCAACGGGTACGTGCCGGGGCACGCGCGGATGGCGCTGGAACTGGTGCGGTCGGTGCCCGGGGTTCGCGCGTTGTTCACCGCCCGGGCGGGGCGCGATTCGGCACAATGACTCGGGTACGTCCGGTAGCGGCGGGGGGCGCCCGGACCTTGGGGAGGAGCGCGCCCCGGCACCCGAGCAGAGAAGAGAACACAGATGGCGAGCATCACCCGGTCCCTGCGTGAGAAGGCGCCCGAGGAGCGGCAGCGGCAGATCGTCGACGTGCTGGTCGAGGCCTTCGCGGACCTGATGGAGCGCAGTCCCGCCGACTTCCGCCGCCGGTTCCGGAAGATGGCCGCCGACCCGTTCGCCTTCTACCGGGGCAGCGCCTGCCTGTTCTACGCCGACATCGTGCACGACGACGACCCGTGGGCCGACGAGCGCACCAGCCGGGTGTGGATCCAGGGCGACCTGCACGCGCAGAACTTCGGCACCTACATGAGCGACGACGGGGTGTTCGTCTTCGACGTCAACGACTTCGACGAGGCCTACGTCGGGCACTTCACCTGGGACGTCAAGCGTCTGGTGGCGAGCGTGGCGCTGCTGGCGTGGGGCAAGGCGATCTCCGACGCCGACATCCGCCGGATGATCGAGACGTACGTGCGCGCCTACGTCGACCAGGTGCGCGCCTTCGCCGCGCACGGCGACGACCAGGGCTTCGCGCTGACCCTGGACAACACCGACGGGCACGCCCGCCAGGTGCTGGTCTCGGCGCTGTCGTCGACCCGCATCGGGCTGCTGGAGGACAAGACGGTCGTCGAGCGGCACGAGCGGCGCTTCCGCGCCGGGCCGGGCGTGCGGCGGCTGGACGAGCAGGAACGTGCCAAGGTCGAGCGGGCCTACGAGGAGTACCTGCACACCATCCCCGAGGACAAGCGGTTCGGCAGCCTGACCTACCGGATCAAGGACATCGTGGGCGCGTCGGGCTTCGGCATCGGCTCGGCCGGGCTGTCGGCCTACAACGTGCTGGTGGAGGGGCACACCCAGGCGCTGGAGAACGACGTCATCCTGTCGATGAAGCAGGGCAACGTGGCCGCGCCCAGCCGGGTGGTGGACGACGAGCGCATCCGGGGCTACTTCCGGCACCACGGCCACCGCACGGCGGTGTCGCGGCGGGCGCTGCAGGCCAACACCGACCCGTGGCTGGGCTACACGCAGATCGACGGCGTGGGCTACGTGGTGCAGGAGCTGTCGCCCTACGAGGAGGACCTGGACTGGTCGGGGCTGACCGAGCCGGAGGAGATGCTGCCGCTGCTGGACGACCTGGGCCGCGCCACCGCCAAGATCCACTGCGTGTCCGACACCGACTCCGACCACACGCTGGTCGACTTCCAGGTGGAGGAGGCCATCGACAAGGTGATCGGCCCGGACGAGTCGGCGTTCGTGGAGGCGATGATCGAGTTCGGGATGGAGTACGCGGCGGTGGTGCGCGACGACCACCGGCTCTTCGTCGACGCTTTCCGCAACCACCAGATCCCGGGCCTGTGACCGGCCCCGCGACCGGCCCCCGCGACCGGGACGGCGCCGGGGCGGGGGTGCGGGCTGTGAGCGGCGGCGGCTAAAGAGGTTCTTGCGCAATCAGGGCTGCATGCCGGAGGATCTTCCGTAGATATTCCGCTGAGACGGATGATTGTCGGTGGATCGGAGGACGGCAATGACGCCGCAGCCCAAGCTGGAACTCGATCCGGAGGCGGTGCGCACGGCCCGGCGGCTGGCCGCGCGCGCCGCCGAACCGATCATCGAGATGGCCCGGACCCATACCACGGTGTCGGTGGAACGGGCGCTGCTGCGCCTGGCCGGGCTGGCGGGCGCCGACGCCGACGGCCGCCCCTGGGTCAACCACCTCGCCGACGCCGTGCGCGACCAGGTCGGCCTGGAGCACGGCGTCGCGCTGCCGGTGTGGGACGCGCTGCTGACCGGCCCCTACCCGTCCCTGACCGAGCTGGCGCAGGCCGCCGCCCGCGGCCGGGTCCGGTTCCGCCTGCCCGCCGGGGACGCGGAGCGGGCGGCGCGTTCCGCGGCGCGCGCGGCCGCCCGCGGCGGCGTCGACGGCATCGACCGCCGCCGCGCCGAACGCGACCGGCTGCTCGGCCAGGTCGGCGACCCGCCGCACCCGTGGATCTACCTGATCGTCGCCACCGGCGACATCCACGAGGACATCCCGCAGGCGCAGGCCGCCGCTCGGGAGGGCGCCGACGTGGTCGCGGTGATCCGCTCCACCGGGCAGTCGCTGCTGGACTTCGTGCCCGAGGGCGCCACCCGCGAAGGCTACGCCGGGACCTACGCCACGCAGGAGAACTTCCGGCTGATGCGGGCCGCGCTCGACGACGTGTCCCGCGAGCTGGGCCGGTACGTGCGGCTGACCAACTACGCCTCGGGCCTGTGCATGCCGGAGATCGCGACGCTGGCCGGGCTCGAACGCCTGGACATGATGCTCAACGACTGCATGTACGGCATCATCTTCCGCGACATCAACCCCCGCCGCACCTTCATCGACCAGCGGTTCTCCCGGCAGATCCACGCCCGCGCCGGCATCGTGATCAACACCGGGGAGGACAACTACCTCACCACCGCCGACGCGGTCGACGCCGCGCACACGGTGATCGTCAGCCAGCTGCTCAACGAGCGGTTCGGGCACGAGGCGGGCCTGACCGACGCCCAGCTCGGCCTCGGCCACGCCTTCGAGATCGACCCGTCGCTGCCGGGCTCGTTCCGCCTGGAGCTGGCGCACGCCCAGCTGGTGCGCGAGCTGTTCCCCGCCGCGCCGCTGAAGTACATGCCGCCCACCAAGCACATGACCGGCAACATCTTCGCCGGGTACCTGCTGGACGCCTTCTTCAACCTGGCGGGGGTGATGACCGGTCAATCCATCATCCTCATCGGCATGATGACCGAGGGCATCCACACCCCCTGGCTGTCGGACCGCGACCTGGCGCTGGAGAACGTGCGCTACGTCCGCGACGCCTGCGGCGACCTGGCCGAGGACTTCGTCCCGCGCCCCGACGGGTTCATCGTCCAGCGGGCGCGGCGCGTGCTGGCCGAGTCGGTGGACCTGCTGGCGCGCATCGCCGACGACGGGCTGCTCAACGCCATCGCCGACGGCACGTTCGGCGTCACCCGCCGTCCCCCCGACGGCGGCAAGGGCCTGGACGGCGTCGTGGAACGCGCCGACGGCTACTTCAACCCCGCCATCGAGATCCTCGACACCGAGGACCCCCACGCCGCGGCGCGCGCGCAGGAGGAGGTGCCCGCATGACGGCCACGACCCCCGGCTCCACCACCGCCCACACCACCGCCGAAGCCGACACACGGCAGGTCATCCGCCCCTACGGCGACACCACCGGCGACGGCATGGTGCAGCTGTCGTTCACCCTTCCCGTGCCGGCGGGCAAGCGCGCCGAGGCCGCCGCGCTGCAACTGGCCGGGAAGATGGGGCTGGACCCGGCCAGCGTGGTGCACGCCAAGCCGATGGGCCCCGACTTCACGTTCTTCATCGTCTACGGACGGGTCAACCACCTCATCGACTACGCGGGCATCCCCGCCCCGCCCGAACGCGAGTACCCGCTGCTGAGCGCCCAGGAGGTCAACCTGGCGATCCGGTCGACGCTGGGCCGCCGCCTGGTGGTGGTGGGCGCGTGCATCGGCACCGACGCCCACACCGTCGGGATCGACGCCATCCTCAACGTCAAGGGCTTCGCGGGGGAGAAGGGCCTGGAGTACTACCGCGAGATCCAGGTGGTCAACATGGGCGCCCAGGTCACCGTGGAGGAACTGGTCGCCCGCGCCAAGGCCGAGGACGCCGACGCCGTGCTGGTGTCCCAGGTCGTCACCCAGCGCAACGCGCACCTGCACAACACCAAGCAGATGGCCGCCGCGTTCCACGCCGAGTACCCCACCGCCGTGGCCGCGGGCATGGGCCGTCCGCTGCTGGTGGTGGGCGGCCCCCGCTTCGACACCGTCACCGCCGACGAGTTGGGGGTGGACCGCATCTTCGGCAAGGGCACCACCCCGTCGGAGGTCGCCAGCTACCTCGTCCACGCCCTGCTGCCCCGGGAGGCCGCCCAGTGAGCGATCCGCGTCAAGGACTCACCGTCACCCACCGCCGCTACGTCCCCTACGGGCACGCCCACTACGCCGGGGACCTGGTGGACGGCGCGTACGTGCTGGCGATGTTCGGGGACGTGGCCACCGAGGTGTGCATCCGCACCGACGGCGACGAGGGCCTGTTCGCCTCCTACTCCGACGTCCAGTTCCGCGCGCCCGTGCGGGCCGGTGACGTGCTGGAGGCCACCGCCACCGTCACCCGTGTCGGCACCCGCAGCCGCACCCTGGACTTCGAGGCGCGCGTGGTGTGCCGGGGCCGTCCCGACAAGGGCCCCTCGGCCGCCGAGGCGCTCGCGGAGCCGATCGTGGTGGTCACCGCGACCGGCACCGTCGTGGTGCCCCCGGCCGGCGCGTGACGGCCGGGGCGCGGCGCTGGGCGTCCCAAACCGGGCACCGGCGACGGACCGGACGGGCGGCGCGATCTCCCCGCACTCGCGATCATGGCGCTGAGCAGGGATGACACGGAATCGTCGCAGCGCATGCGGCGGTTGACACAGCTCGCGAAGCCGGTAGTTTGGCACCAGTCCAGCACGGGACTCACCGATCGGCCGCTCGAAGGCGCCACCGGACACCGCGCCACGACGGGGACGAGCGCGGATCGCACACCGATCGCTCCTCGCCTCCGTCCCGAGCCAGGTGCGTTGCCCGGGTGCCGCGCCCGGCGGGGCCGCCCGATCGGTCGGGGGCTTGGACCCGGGAAGGGCCCGGACATCCACTAGAAAACGGAGCTTGCGTTCTCACCGCCTGTGGGGCGACTCCGGCCCGAGGGATGTCACGGGCCCTCCTCCGTGCCCGCCTCTGCCCCCCGTCCCGCTGCCGCCCCGCTACCGTCCTCCGCCCGCCCGCACGTGCTCCCTCGCACCCCGCCGGCAGGCCGAGGAACATCGTGGCATCTCTCAGTCGGTGCGTTTCCGGCATAAAGGGGATCGTGCCCGGTCGCCACCGCTCCGGCGGCCCGGTACCGTTCCGGCCAGGGGAACGCATGAGCGGAGGAGCGTGCCGGTGGCGCAGGAGACTCTCCCGGAACGGCCGGCGTCGGCCGGCACGGCCGATGCGGCCGACGTCGCACGCCCGGCACGCCTGGACCGGCTGCGCCGCGGCGGGCGGGCCGGGTGGCCCCGCACTCTGCTGGCGCTGACCGGCGGCCTGATCCTGTGGCTGGCGTTCCCGCCCGCCGACCTGGCCCCGCTGGCGCCCGTCGGCGTCGCCCTGCTCACCCTCGCGCTGCGCGGCCTGCCCGCCCGCACCGGCGCCTGGCTGGGATTCGTCGGCGGCGTCGCGTTCTTCGTCCCGGTGCTGGAGGGCATCATCAAGATCGGGCCGGACGGGTGGATCCTGCTCAGCCTGATCCAGGCGCTGTACTGGGTGCCCATGGGCGCGGGCATCGCCCTGGTCACCCGCCTGCCCGGCTGGCCCGTCTGGACCGCCGCGCTGTGGGTGGCCCAGGAGGCGGCCCGCGGACGCGTCCCGTTCGGCGGCTTCCCCTGGGCGCGGCTGGCGTTCAGCCAGACCGCCTCCGCCTTCACGCCATGGGCGGCGATCGGCGGCGCGCCGCTGGTGACCTTCCTGACCGCCCTGGTCGGCGCGCTGGCCGCCTACGCCGTCGTCGCGATCGCCAGGACGCGCCGCGGCCTGCGCCTCCACCGCGACGCGGCACGGCCCGTCGGCGTCGCCCTGGCCGCGCTGGTCGCCGTCGTCGGCGGCGCCTTCCTCATCCCGACGCCCACGGACGGCAAGTCCGTCACCGTCGCCGTCATCCAGGGCAACGTCCCCCGGCTCGGCCTGGACTACCTGGGGCAGCGCAAGGCCGTCCTGGACAACCATGTGCGCCGCACCCACGAGCTGGCCGCCCGTGTCCGCTCCGGGCAGCTGCCCCGCCCCGAACTGGTGGTGTGGCCCGAGAACGCCAGCGACCTGGACCCCTACGCCGAACCCGACGCCTTCGCGGCCATCGACGGCGCCGTCAAGGACGTCGGCGTGCCCGTGCTCGTCGGCGCCCTGGTCGACACCCCCGACGGGCAGAAGGTCGAGAACCGCGGCATCGTCTGGGACCCCCGCACCGGTCCCGGCGACTACTACGTCAAACGGCACCCCGTCCCGTTCGGCGAGTACCTGCCGTTCCGGTCCCTGCTCACCAAGCTGATCACCCGGTTCGAACGCATCCCCCGCGACTTCGCCAAGGGCACCCGCTCGGGCGTGATGCGGCTCGGACCGACCACGATCGGCGACGTCATCTGCTTCGAGGTCGCCTACGACAAGGAGGTCCGCGACGTGTCCGCGGGCTCCCTGCTGGTCGTGCAGACCAACAACGCCACCTACGGCCGCACCAGCCTGCCCCCGCAGCAGATCGCGATGTCCCGGCTGCGGGCGGTCGAACATGGCCGTACGATCTTGGTTGCGGCGACCAGCGGCATCAGCGCGGTCGTCGCCCCGGACGGCCGGATGATCTACCGGTCGCGGGAGTTCGTCCCCGACATGCATGTCGCCGCCGTGCCGGCGCGCACGTCGCGGACGGTGGCCGACCGACTGGGCGCCGCACCCGAATGGGCGCTGGTGCTCCTGGCCGTGGGGGCGGTCGCGGCGGCCGCCAGGTCAACCGCCAGAGGGAACGAGGGGAATTGACGCCGATGGAGATCCCAGCCGAGCTCGGCCGGGTGCTGGTCATCGTGCCCACCTACAACGAGCGCGACAACATCGAGCGGCTGGTCGGCCGGGTGCGCGAGGCCGTGCCGTCGGTGGACGTGCTGGTGGTCGACGACAACAGCCCGGACGGCACCGGCAAGGTCGCCGACGCCATGGCCGAGGCCGACGACCAGATCAAGGTGCTGCACCGCACCGCCAAGGACGGCCTGGGCGCCGCCTACATCGCCGGGTTCCGCTGGGCCCTGGACCACGGCTACGACGTCATGGTCGAGATGGACGCCGACGGCTCGCACCAGCCCGAGGAACTGCCCCGGCTGCTCGGCGCCCTCACCGAGGCCGACCTGGTGATCGGCGCCCGCTGGGTGCCCGGCGGCCAGGTCCGCAACTGGCCGCTGCGCCGCGAGGTGCTCTCCCGCGGCGCCAACACCTACGCCCGCCTCATGCTCGGCGTGCCGCTGCACGACTCCACCGGCGGCTACCGCGCCTTCCGCGCCGCCACCCTGGAGAAGATCGGCCTGGACGGCGTCGACTCCCGCGGCTACGTCTTCCAGATCGACCTGGCGCTGCGCGCGCTGCGCGAGGGCCTGCGGGTCGTGGAGGTCCCCATCACCTTCGTCGAACGCACCCACGGCGCCAGCAAGATGAACCGCGACATCATGGTCGAGGCCATGTGGCGGATCACCCAGTGGGGCACCAACGCGCGCCTGCGCAAGCTCCGCCCGCCCCGCTGACCTGCGCCCCCGCCCCCCACGGCCGCGTCCGGCCCGCCTCGGCGCGCCGGGCCGCCCTCGAGACGCCGGGCGCCGCCGACGGGAACGGCCGCCGCGTGGAAACGTTCGCCGCCGCCCTGGCGTTGACACAGGTGAAGGGCCGACCGCCTAGGTGAAGATGGAGCCATGCTGCCGCTCGTACTGGTTCTGGCGTTCCTGCTGATGCCGATCCTGGAGATCTACCTGATCGTCCAGGTGGCGCAGGCGATCGGCCCCTGGTGGGCGGTCGCGCTGCTGGCGGCCGGCAGCCTGCTCGGCGGCTGGATCGTCCGCCGCGAGGGACGGCGCGCCTGGCGGGACCTGCAGGAGACCCTCGGCCGCGGCCGCGCGCCGGACCGCGAACCCGCCGACACCGCGCTGGTCCTGCTCGGCGGCATGCTGCTGCTCGTCCCCGGGTTCGTCACCGACGTGCTCGGCCTGGCGTTCGTCCTGCCGTTCACCCGGCCGCTGGTGCGTCGGCTGCTCGCCGCCCGCATCGCCCGCCGCGTACGGGCCGCCGGCGTCGGGTCCGTCTACCCGCCGGGAATGGACGACGCGTTCGGCCCCTTCGGCGCCCGCGACCCGTTCGGCCGCGGCGACACCGGCGGCGCGCCACAGGGAACGGTGGTCCAGGGGGAGGTCGTCAAGGACGACGGCGGCAGTGTTGGCGGGAACGGCGAGATCAACGTTCGCGGCAGGCCCTGACGTGCCGACGGCAGAAGCGAGACCAGGTCGGGAAGCACGGGTGGGTCGGGAAGCACGAGTGCGGAAGCGGGTCCGTGCCGTCGGTGGGATGACGGCACGGACCGCGTCCGAGCGAGGATCAGGCGGTCCTTCTGCGGCCCGCCCGCAGGATCGCCAGACGCTCGGCCAGAACCTCCTCCAGGTCCTCCACCGTGCGGCGCTCCATCAACATGTCCCAGTGGGTGCGCGGCGGCTTGCCCTTCTTCGCCTGCGGCGCCTCACCGTCCACCCGCAGCGCCGTCACGCCGCAGTTGCGGCATTCCCAGGTCATCGGCACCTCGGCCTCGGCGGCGAGCGTCACGGTGAACCGATGCCCCCGGGAGCAGGTGTAGTCCACCTCCTGACGGGGAGCCAGATCGGTGTTGCGATCGTTCTCGTAGCTCGTCGCTCCGAGTCGGGTGCCGCGAAGTGCGCGCTCGGCCATCGTCACGTGCCTCCCAGACGGCTTGCGGTCTCGTCCTGACCAACGCTGCTGACCGTCACAAGATTCCCGTCGTGGAGCCGTTCCAACCCTGCTCTTTCCGGCCCGCCGGGCCGCCCGGCAGAAACGTTCGGCCCGGCGGGCGCCCCCGCACCCGGCTAGCCGCGCGTGGTCAGCACATGATCGATCAGCCCGTACTCCAGCGCCTCGGCGGCGGTGAAGTACCGCTCCCGCTCGAGGTCCTCGCTCACCCGCGCCGGGTCCCGGCCGGTGGTCTCGGCCAGGATCGCCACCATCCGCTCCCACAGCCGGTTGATCTCCCGCGCCTGGATCTCCAGGTCGGTGGACTGCCCCCGGGACACCTCGATCGCCGGCTGGTGCAGCAGGACCCGCGAGCTGACCAGCGCCGCCCGCCGCCCCGGGGTCCCGGCGGCCAGCAGCACCGCGGCCGCCGACGCCGCCTGGCCCACGCAGGTGGTCTCCACCTCCGGGCGGATGTAGCGCATGGTGTCCAGCACCGCCATCATCGCCGTCAGGGAACCGCCGGGCGAGTTGATGTACAGGCTGATGGGACGGTCGGGGTCCATGCCCTCCAGCGCCAGCAGCTGCGCGGTGACGTCGTTGGCGGCGGTGTCGTCGACCGGCGTGCCCAGGAACACGATCCGGTCCTCGAACAGCTTGTTGTACGGACTCATCTCCTTGTAGCCGTACGTGGTGCGCTCGACGAACGAGGGGACCACGTACCGGCCTTCGGCCCGCGGGAAGCGCTCCATCACGCCCCCACCCGGTCGGTGCTGTCGACGACGTGGTCGATGATCCCGTACTCCAGGGCCTGCTCGGCGGTGAACCAGCGGTCCCGGTCGGAGTCGGCCTGGATGCGTTCCAGCGGCTGCCCGGTGTGCCGGGCGTGCAGCTCGGCCAGGATCCGCTTCAGGTAGAGCGACTGCTCGGCCTGGATCTTGATGTCGGACGCGGTGCCGCCGATCCCGCCGTGCGGCTGGTGCATCATCACCCGCGCGTGCCGCAGCGCGTACCGCTTGCCCGGGGCACCCGCGCACAGCAGCGTCTGGCCCATGGACGCCGCCATGCCCAGCGCGACAGTGGCCACGTCGTTGGGCACGAACTGCATCATGTCGTAGATCGCCATCCCGGCGTCCACCACGCCGCCGGGGGAGTTGATGTAGACGGTGATGTCGCGGTGCGGGTCCTGCGCCGCCAGCAGCAGCAGCTGGGCGCAGACCCGGTTGGCCAGGTCGTCGTCGATCTCCTTCCCGACGAACAGGATCCGCTGGTCGAGCAGCCTCTGCATCAGCTGCTCCTGCCCCAGCTGCCCCGGCACGTCCACCGCCGTGCGGCTCCTGCCCACGTACGTCGCCGGCCCGGACCGTGCCTCGCCGATGCCCTGCGTGAGCCGTCCGTGCATGAATCCTCCCGAAGATCATCTGTACGTACTGTACATTTCGGGGTCGAGCCTACGTCCGGGCCGCACGAGAGGACAGGGGAGTTCGCCGTAAGATGAACATGTGGAGAAGCCGGTGACGGAGGCACGCGCGGAGTTCGCCGACCTGGTGAACCGGGTCGCCTACTCCGGGGAGCGCATCGCGCTCACCCGGCGGGGAAAGGTCATGGCTGCCCTGGTGTCGGCCGAGGACCTCGAGCTGCTGGAGAGCCTGCGGGAGGGACGCCTCCACCTCCTCCAGACCGGCCCGTCCGGCGTGGAGGAGCGCCCGGAGCCGCAGTCCGCGCCTCAACCCCACCACGCCCCACTGCGCATCGCCGCCCAGTACCGTCCTCCCGGCGGTCCCCAACGCCCCGGCTTCACCCGCTGAGCCCCCCGCCCGGCCGACGACGGCTGAAAAGCACGGCCGCGGACCACCTCTGACGATCCACCTGGACGACCCGCAAGAACGCGGACGGCTCCCGCAGTCCACCGCCCCACCGCGACGGCGCCATCGGCGGGAGCGGGCTTTCCTGGCCGATCCGTCGTCCGCCACCCGCAAACGCAAACCCCCCGCCATCTCCTCCTGCCGCTAGGACGTGCGCGTAAGAGTGGGAGCGGAGATCGTGATCGCTCGACGCTCATGTACGTACGTGAGCGGGAGTGCTGCGCGGTGGCGGCGTCAGCGGACGGCGCTGTTGACGAGCCGTTCGAGCTGGGCGGCGACAACCATCGACGCCACCTTGCGCCTGGGGGTCTCCCACGCCCGCGCCCTGCTGCCCGACCTGCTGGACTTCGTCCACCGCACGGGCTTCCCCGCCGAACACGTCACCACCCTGACCGCCGACTGGGACGACGCCCCGGCCGCCTACACCGCCCGCACCACCAAACTCGTCCTGGCCCGAACCCCCCTGCCACCCACCCCAGACGGCGCGGCCTGACCAGAGCGTCCCGTCCCCTCATCAGCCTGGCCGAAGGGACGGAACGGGGATCAGGCTGCGAGGCCGAGGCCGAGGCGGCCGCGGCCCGAGTCATCGTCGCGTTCGCCGGAGCCGGTCCTACTACTGGCAGGGTCAGGCTCGTGGGCGCTGGTACGGGGGAGCGGCCGGGATAATGAGCGCTATGGACGATCGGGCTGGGGTAGAGGACGCGGTGGAGCCCGGTGGGCCGCCGATCGATCCGCGTGGCGAACTCGGGGAGTTCCTGCGCAGCCGCCGGGCCCGGGTGAGGCCGGGGGACGTCGGGCTTCCGTCCAGCGGGCGGTATCGGCGGGTGCCGGGGCTGCGCCGTGAGGAGCTGGCACAGCTCGCCGGGGTGTCGGTCGCCTATCTGACGCGTCTGGAGCAGGGCCGGGGGCACAACGTGTCCGCCGAGGTGCTCGACGCCATCGCGCGGGCCCTGCGGCTGACGGACGCCGAACACGCGCATCTGACGCATCTGGTGAAGTGCCAGCGCCGGAGGAGGGACGTGCCGCCTCCACGGGACCAGGTGCGTCCCGCGCTGCTGGACATGCTGACCTCCCTGGAGGGGGTGCCCGCGTACGTGACGGGCCGGCGCACGGACATCCTGGCCTGGAACGCGATGGCGGGGGCCGTGTTCGGCGACTGGGACCGGCTGCCGCCCCACGAGTGCAACTGGGCCCGGCTGGTGTTCCTGCGGTCCGACCAGCGGCGCCTGTTCGCGGACTGGGAGGCGATGGCGGCAGACGTCGTCGGTGCCCTGCGCCTGTACGCGGGGTGCCAACCGGACGATCCCGGACTGGCGGCGCTGGTGGGTGATCTGTCGGTGCGCAGCGCGGAGTTCCGCCGCCTGTGGGCGGGGCACGACGTCAAGGAGAACAGCCACGGTGTCCGGCGGCTGCGCCATCCGCTGGTGGGCGACCTCACCTTGTCGTTCGAGTCGTTCCGGCTGCCCGACGACGAGGAGCAGGTGGTGACCGTCTACCACGCCCCCGCGGGGTCCGCGGCGGCGGAGAGCCTGCGGCTGCTGGCCGGCTGGGGCGCGGACGCGGCCGTCACCGGTTAGCGGGGGCCGGCGGGCCTCAGTGGCCGTTGGGCGAGGCGGGGATGGGGCGCCAGTGGCCGCGGGCGGTCATGATGTCGCGCAGGGCGAGCAGGTCGTCGGTCATGATGCCGTCGACGCCCAGATCGAGGAGGCGTTCCATCTCGGCGGGGTGGTTGACGGTCCAGGCGTGGACCTGCAGGCCGAGCTCGTGGGCCTGGGCGACGAAGGACTCGGTGACGAACGGGACCGGCCCCAGCCCGTGGGGGACCTGGGCGCAGGCGATTCCGGTGGCGGCCAGGCGGACGAGCTTGGCGGTGGGGCCGCCGTAGGACTTGGCGCGCAGCGCCATGACGCCGCGGGGGCCGAGCGCCATGCACACGTCCTTGTCGGTGAACAGCGGCAGGCGGGCGCGCATCTGGGCCAGCCTGCGCGTGGAGAAGGAGGTGATGCAGATCCGGTCCCAGGCCTTGGTGCGGTGCAGGGCGCGGGCGAGGGGGCCGATGACGGGGGCGTCCTTGAGGTCGATGTTGAAGCGGGCCTCGGGGAAGGAGCCGAGCAGGTCGTCCAGGCGGGGGATGGGCTCGGTGCCGTGGATGCGGGCCTTGGCGACCTCGGCGTAGGGGAGGCGGGCGATGGTGCCGCGGCGGTCGGTGACGCGGTCGAGGGTGCGGTCGTGGAAGGCGACGACGACGCCGTCGGCGGTGGCGTGCGCGTCGGTCTCCAGGTAGCGGTAGCCGAGGTCGACGGCGCGCTGGAAGGCGGCCATGGAGTTCTCGGGACGGCCGGCGGCCCCGCCGCGGTGGGCGAAGGCGATGGGGCCGTCGTGGTCGAGGAATGCGTAGGTGCGCCGCACGTCCCGATTATCGCCGTCCGGCGCGGCCATACGCGATCTTCCCCGCCCCAGGGTGTCACCTTACTTTGTCAAGGCGTGGGGTCGTGGGCCCACTCCCGGCGACGCGCCTCGGCGAGGGCGATGGCCGTGGCGACGGCGACGTTGAGGGAGCCGACGCGGCCGATCTGGGGGATGTAGGCGACGGCGTCGGCGGCGGCCAGCAGGGCGGGGGAGCAGCCGTGGTCCTCGCCGCCCACGGCCAGGCACACGTCGCCGTCGAGCGGGGCCTCGTGCAGTGGCTGGGCGTCGCCGGTGAGTTCGATCGCGACCAGGCGCAGGCCCGCCTCGCGCACGGCGTCGGCGGCCTGGGCGGCGGTTCCCGCGTGCTCCCAGGGGACGAGCCGTTCGCTGCCCAGGGCGGTCTTGCCGACGGCGCGGTGGTCGGGTGTGGTGGCGTTGCCGGCCAGCCAGAGGTGCTCGACGCCGAAGGCGGCGGCGCTGCGCAGGATGGAGCCGAGGTTGAACGGCTGGGTGACCGACTCGACCAGCAGCCCCAGGCGCGCGTCGGTGCGGCGGCGCCAGTCGCGGTTGAGGCGTTTGACGTCGGTGGGGCGCAGTTGCCGGCGGGTGGGCGCGGCGGTCTGCGGCTTGCTCATGGGGCTTGACCTTCCTGCGTTCGGGCGGACACGGCGAGGACCCGGTAGGCGGAGCGGGAGGCGATCCGCTCGGTGGGGAAGCCCTGGTCGTTCAGCCAGCGCTGCAGGGAGTCCGAGCCGAGGTGCTTCTGGACGACCAGGTGGGCGCGGCCGCCGGGGGTGAGGCGGGGCAGCCAGGTGAGCAGCAGGTCGTGCAGGGCCTTCTTGCCGATGCGGATCGGCGGGTTGGACCAGATCGCGTCGTAGCGGAGCCCGGGGTCGATCTCGTCCGCCAAGCAGAACCTTACATTGTCAAGGCCCGCGCTTGTGGCGTTCTGCTCAGCCAGTTCCAAGGCCCGGCGATTCACATCCACGCCCCAAACATTCGCCTGGGGGGAACGGGTCGCCAGGGTGAGGGCGATGGGGCCGTAGCCGCAGCCCAGGTCCAGGTGGGTGCCGGTGGCCGGGGGAGGGGGGACGGTCTCCAGCAGGATGCGCGTGCCCGGGTCGACGCGGTCGGGTGAGAACATGCCGCTGTCGGTTTCGAGCCGCAGGTGCAGGTCGGGCAGGACGAGGTCGACGGTGCGGCGGCGGCTGGCCGCCTCGGGCCGCGAGGCGAAGTAGTGTTCCCCCACGTCGGCCGACCGTACCAGCGTCGCGGGCCTGCCGCGCGCGGCGGGCGTCACCGCCGGAGTCCGCAGGGGCGCCGGAGCCGCCGTGTCGGGCGGTCTCGAACGGGCCGGGTGGCGGTCAGGGCAGGCGGGAGAACCAGGCCAGGGACGTGCCGCCGGCCGCGAGGGCGAACAGCAGGGCGATGCCGGTGAAGCGGGCCGAGACGTCGCGGTGTTCGATCTTCCAGCCGAGCGAGCTGCCGATGTTGGCGTAGACCTCGGAGAGCTGGTCGGCGTCGGTGGCCTCGTAGGCCTTGCCCTCGGTGCTCTCGGCGAGCATGCGCAGGGTCTCCTTGTTGACCGAGACGCTGGTGGTCTCGCCTTCGATGTCGACGGTGCCGTAGGGGGTGCCGAAGGCGATGGTGGACACCGGGACGTGGGCGCCGCGGGAGGCGTCGATGGCCTCGGGGACGGTGCGGCCGGTGGTGTTGTCGCCGTCGGACAGCAGCACGATGTGGGCGGGCGGGGGGTCGCCCTGGCTGGCCTGGGCGTCGAAGGAGCGGACGGCCTGCAGGGAGGTGAAGACGGCTTCGCCGATGGCGGTGCGTTTGGCCAGGACGAGCTGGTCGATGGAGGCGATGGCGGCCTGGCGGTCGGTGGAGGGGGCGGCGACGAGGTTGGCGTTGCCGGCGAAGGAGACGACGCCGACGTTGAAGCGGCCGGGCAGGTCGCGGATGAACTTCTTGGCGGCGGCCTTGGCGGCCTCGAAGCGGGTGGGGGTGACGTCGCGGGCCATCATCGACAGGGAGACGTCGACGGCGACCATGACGGTGGCGCGGTCGCGGGGGACCTTGACGCCGGTGGCGGGGCGGGCGAAGCCGATCATCATCAGCAGGATCATGCTGAGGAAGAGGGTGGCGGCGACGTGGCGGCGCCAGCCGGGGCGGCGGGGGGCGACCTGGCTGAGCAGGGCGAGGTTGGTGAAGCGGACGGTGTGGCGGCGGCGGCGCAGCTGCATGAGCACGTAGGCGGCGGCGAGCAGCGGGACCAGGGCCAGCAGCCAGAGGCGTTCGGGTGACAGGAAGGTCATGGGCGCACCCCCTGGGCGGCGACGGCGCGTCCGGCGGCGCGGCGTTGGCGCAGCGCGAAGCGGGCGATGTCGGTGATCCAGTCGCGGTCGGTGCGGAGGATGAGGTGGTGGGCGCCGCAGCGGCGCAGGGCGTCGCGGGTGCGTTGGCGTTGGGCGGCGGCGGCCTGTGCGTAGCGTTGGCGGGTGCGGCGGTTGAGCACGATCTCGTGGACGGTTCCGGTTTCGGGGTCGGCCATTTCGACCAGGCCGACGTCGGGGAGGTCGAGTTCGCGGGGGTCGATGATCTCGACGGCGAGGACCTGGTGGCGGGCGGCGAGGCGGCGGAGGGGGCGTTCCCAGGTGGGGTGGGGGTTGTGGAGGGCGGGGTCGGTGGGGTCGAGGAAGTCGGAGACGACGACGCGTAGGCCGCGGCGGGTCTGGCCGCGGTGCAGGGCGGTGATGGCTTGGGCGAGGTCGGGTGTGGGGGTGTGGGGGTGGGTGTCGGCGGTGGGGGTGGGTGTGTCGAGGACGGCTTGCAGGAGGGTGTACATGGCGGCTTTGCCGGTGCGGGCGGGCCAGCGGCGGAGGCCGCCGGGGCCGAGGAGGTAGGCGCCGACGCGGTCGCCGAGGCGGACGGTGAGGAAGCCGACGGCGGCGAGGGCGGCGACGGCGAGGTCGCGTTTGAGGAGGGTGGTGGTGCCGAACTGCATGCTGGGGCTGAGGTCGGTGAGGGCCCAGACCTGCAGTTCGTGGTCGGCGATGAGGTCGCGGACGTGGGGTGTGGTGGTGCGGGCGGTGACGGCCCAGTCCATGTGGCGGACGTCGTCTTCGCCGGGTTGGTAGAGGCGGGCTTCGGCGAGTTCGGTGCCGGGGCCGGGGAGCAGGCCCATGTGTTCGCCGTGCAGGAGGCCGTCGAGGCGTCGGGTGACGGCGAGTTCGAGGCGGCGGAGGGTGCGTTCGGGGGCGAGGGCGGCGAGTTTGTCGGTGCGGCGTGGGCGGGCGGGGGTGTCGGCGGGTGGGTGGAAGGCAGGTTGGGGTGCNNNGGGCGGAAGGCAGGTCGCGCTGCCGGGGCGGCCTGGGGTGGGGTGCCCTGGTGGGGGCGGGGTGTGGGGGTGGTCATGCGCTCACCGCGGCGCCGTGGTTCCAGACGACGCGGGGTGGGGGGACGGCGGTGAGGATCTGTGCGACGACTTCGTTGGTGTCGACGCCGTCGGCGAGGGCGTCGAAGGTGAGGACGATGCGGTGGGCCATGACGTCGCGGGCGACGGCGCGGACGTCGTCGGGCAGGACGTAGTCGCGTCCGTTGATGAGGGCGAGGGCGCGGGCGGCGGCGACGAGGCCGAGGGTGGCGCGGGGGCTGGCGCCGATTTCGATGACCTGGCGTAGGTCGGGGAGGCGGTACTGGTCGGGTTCGCGGGTGGCCATGACGAGGCGGACGATGTAGTCGGCGACCAGTTCGTGGACGGAGACTTCGGCGGCGGCGCGTTGGAGGGCGGTGAGCTGGTCGGGGTCGAGGATGGGGGTGGCCTCGGGTGGGTCGACGCTCATGCGTTGGAGGATCTGCAGTTCTTCGTGGGCGCCGGGGTAGCGGACGTCGATCTTCATGAGGAAGCGGTCGCGCTGGGCTTCGGGGAGGGGGTAGACGCCTTCGGATTCGATGGGGTTCTGGGTGGCCAGGACGATGAAGGGTTGGGGGAGGGGGTAGGTGTTGCCGCCGAGGGAGACCTGGCGTTCGGCCATGACTTCCAGGAGGGCGGACTGGACTTTGGCGGGGGCGCGGTTGATTTCGTCGGCGAGGACGAAGTTGACGAAGACGGGGCCGAGTTCGACGTCGAACTGTTCGGTGGAGGGGTGGTAGATGCGGGTGCCGACGATGTCGGAGGGGACGAGGTCGGGGGTGAACTGGAGGCGGGCGAAGGTGCCGCCGACGACGCGGGCGAGGGTGGAGACGGCGAGGGTCTTGGCGACGCCGGGGACGCCTTCGAGGAGGCAGTGGCCTTTGGCGAGGAGGGCGACGACCATGCGCTCGACCATGTGGTCCTGGCCGACGATGACTTTTTTGACCTCGCTCACGGTTTGCTGGAGGAGGGTCGCGGCCTGGTCGGCATCGTGGGCGGCGATGGTCATTGGGCGTCCTCACTGTCCTCGGAGTGGTCCCGCGGGGAGCGGCCGGGCGCTCCTTTCGACCCTACGCGATCACGTTTGCGGGGGTGTGCGGGACGTGCGGGTGTGGTGGGGTCTGGTGGTGGGTGGGGGTTGTTAGTCTGGCGGCCATGTCGAGGCCGCTGCCATCGGAGGATCCTGTTCAGCTTGGGCCGTATCGGTTGTCGGCGCGGTTGGCGGAGTCGTCTGCGGGGATCGTGTATCTGGGTGTGGATGCCGAGGGGCGGCAGGCGAGTGTGGCGGTGTTGAATTGTGGGGCCGCGGGGGATGCGGCGGCTCGGGATCGTTTTCGTGCGGCGATCGAGGCTGCGTGGCAGGGGTCTGGGGTGGGGGTTGGTGAGGGGGAGGCGGCGCCGGTGGTGGCGGCGCAGCCGGATGGTTCGGCGCCGTGGGTGGCGACGCGGTATGACGCGGATCGTCCTGATCGTGTGGGGGCGGAGCGGTTTTTGGATTCGGTGTTGTTGCGGGGTTCTTTTGGTGGGCGGTGGAATGGGCGGCGTCGGGGTCCGCAGTTTCAGCCGTATTGGTTGGGGGCGGGGGAGCCGGCGTTGGGGGAGCCTCGGTTGCGGGGGCCGGTGGGGGTGTTGCCGGGGGCGGGGCGATCGGATCGGCCGTTGGTCGCGGCGATTGTGATGTTGGCGGCGGTGTTGCTGTTGTTGGGGTTGTTGATGTTGGTGTTGTTCGCGTGTCAGCCGAGGGTGAGTGAGCCGCCGGTGCCTCCGCCGGATCCGCCGTCGCCGTCGGTGTCGCCTCCGGTGGTGCCTCCCCCGACGCAGGCGCCGCGTCCGTCGCCGAGTCCGACGTCTCCGTCGCCTTCGCCGTCTTCGCCGTCGCCGGGGCCGACGGATGGTGGGGATGGGGAGGACGGCGGCCCGGTCTGACGGGTCTGTCTGACGCCTGGTCTTTGGGGGGTGTGGCCGCGGCCGGGGGAAATGCTGTTGCGGGGTGGGGGTGGTGTGGTGAGCATGGCGGGATGCTGGAGACGTTGGTGGCGTTCACGGGTGCCGCGATGTTGATCGCGATGGCGCCGGGGCCGAGCACGATTGTGATCATGCGTGTGGCGGTGCGGTCGGGGCGTCGTGCGGGGGTGGCGGCGGTGTTGGGGAATGAGGCGGGGGTGGTGTTGTGGGGGGTCGCGGCCGCCGTGGGGTTGTCGGCGCTGCTGGTGGCGTCGCGGCTGGTGTATGACGGATTGCGGATCGTGGGTGCGGTGGTGTTGGTGTGGTTCGGTGTGCGGGCGTTGTGGGAGGCGCGTCGTCGCCGGGGTGATGAGGGGGCTGGGGGCCGGGGCGAGGGTGCGGACGTGACCGTGTCGTCTGATGCGGTTGGGGGCGGGGATTCGCTGTGGCGGTGTTTCCGCCTGGGGTTGATCACCAATGTGGCGAATCCGAAGGCGGGGGTGTTCGCGGTTTCGTTCTTGCCGCAGTTCGTTCCGGTGTCGGTGCCGACGGGGTGGCCGGTGCTGGTGATGCTGGTGGGTTTGACGGTGGTGTGGGCGTTGGTCGACGTGGTCTGGTACGGGGCGGTGCTGTGGTTGGTGGGGGCGGCCAGGCGGGTGCTGGGGCGTGCCGGGGTGCGGCGGCGGTTGGAGCAGGTGTCGGGTGTGGTGTTGATCGGGTTGGGGGTGCGCCTGGCCGCCGAGACTCGTTGACCTGTGCCCCGGGTTGCTGGGGCGGAGGGTGTCAGCGGGTGAGGCGTCCGGCGAGGGCGAACAGGGCTTGGGCGGTGAGCATGCTGGTGGCGGCGGCGATGGGCAGGGCGGCGCCGCCGTGGGTGGCCAGGAGTGCGCCGCCGAGTGCTCCGCCGCCGGACACGCCGAGGTAGACGGCGCTGCTGTTGAGGGCGAGGGCTTGGGGGGCGGCGGGTCCGGCGAGGGTGAGCAGGCGGGCGGCGGTGGGTGGGGGTACCGCCCAGGCGGCCAGTGTCCACAGCAGCAGTGGGGGCAGGGCCAGGGCCAGGTGGGTGGGGCGGGTGTGCCAGCACAGCAGCAGCACGGCCATGGTGGTGATGAACAGGGCGCCGCTGAGCAGCAGGGCGGTGGAGGGGCCCCAGCGGTCGGTGGCGCGTCCGCCGAGTTGGCCTCCGGCGATGCCGGCCAGTCCGCAGACGGCGAACACCCAGCCGAGGGTGGTGGGGCCGGTGCCGGACATGTCGCGGAGGAACGGCGCCAGGTAGGTCAGGAACAGCATGTTGCCCAGGACGGAGGCGGTGGCGGCGGCCAGTCCGGTCAGCACGGCGGGGCGTGTCAGGGGGGACAGGCGTTCGGTGAGGGTGACGGTGGGTGCGGGTGGCGGGTCGGGGAGGGTGGCGCGGACCGCGGCGAGCGCGGCCAGCCCGAGGGTGCCGCCGAGGACGAAGGCGCCCTGCCAGCCGGTGGCGGCGGCGGCCCAGGTGCCCAGGGGGACGCCGAGGACGAAGGAGCCGGACAGGCCGGTCATGACGAGGGCGAGGTAGCGGCCTTGCCGGCCTTGGGGGGCCAGTTGCGCGGCGATGGCCAGGGCGGCGGGGACGACGGTGGCGGCGGCCAGGGCCGCGGCGACGCGCAGGGCGGTCAGCTGCCAGTAGGTGGTGACCAGTGGGGCGGCCAGGTTGGCGGCGGTGAACAGCAGCAGCGCGCCGGTGAGCAGGCGGCGGCGTGGCCAGGTGGCGGCCAGGACGGCCATGAGGGGTGAGGCCAGGGCGAAGGTGAGGGAGAAGGCGGTGACCAGCTGTCCGGCGGTGGCTTCGGTGACGTGCAGGTCGGTGGCGATGGCGGGCAGGACGCCGGCGATGACGTAGTCGTCGGTGGAGAAGGCGAAGGTGGTCAGGGTGAGGGCGAGCAGCCAGCCGGGTGGCAGCCGTGCCCGCAGGCGGCGGGCCGGTGGGCGGCCGGTGCGGGGGCGTGCTGGGGTGGCCGGGGTGGGGGTGGTGGGCATGGGTGGGCTCCTGGTGGGGACACCGAATTAACGTAACGACTGTTACCTTAATAGGGTGGGGGTCGACCACGCCACCCGGTCAGCCCCCGAGGAGCCCGAGGAGCACGCCATGGCCCGGCCCCGTGACCCGCGCCGCCGCGCCGAGCTGCTGGACGCCGTCGTCGCCTACCTGACCGACCACGGCCTGTCGACGCTGTCGATGCGGCCGCTGGCCCAGCACCTGGGCCACAGCACCCGCGTGCTCACCCACCACTTCGCCGACAAGCAGGACCTTCTGGGGCAGGTTCTGGCGCGGCTGGACGAGCAGCAGCGCGAGCGTCTGCGGGCGCTGCCCGGCTGGGACGGCGAGCGGTCCATGGGCGACATCGTGCGCGACACCTGGCGCTGGCAGCTGCGCGAGGACAACCTGCCGTTCATCCGCCTGGTGCACGAGATCGAGGGCCTGGCGGCGGGCGGGCGGCTGGCCGGGCAGGTGACCCGGCTGCTGGCCGACCGCGTGGAGTTCGTCGCCGAGTCGTTCCGCGTGCGCGGAGTCCCGGCCGACCTGGCCCGCCACTACGCCACCGTGCAGAACGCCGCGTTCGCCGGGCTGCAGCTGGACTTCCTCAACACCGGCGACCGGGAACGCGCCGAGGCGGGCGTCGAGTGGCTGGCCGAGCAGGCCGACCGGTGGATCGCCGAGGCCCGCGCCCGCACCGCCGCAGGCTGATCACCCCGGGCGGGTGCGGTGAGGGGTGTCAGAAGGCCGCGGACGACCCGGACGAACCTGCGGACCCCGTGGACCCGGTGGACCCGGCGGGATCGGCGGGGATCGCCAGCGTGCGGGTCGGCGGCGTGGGCGCCTCGGGCTGCGCCCTGAGCGTCGGCCGCGCCCGCAGGCACCGGCGCATCTCCTCGGCGTAGGGCAGCGCCCCCAACAGCAGCATCGCCCCCACCAGCGCCACGCGGGTGCGCGGGGACAGCGGGTCGCGGCGTTTGGCGCGGATCGCCCAGTCGGCCGAGCGGCCGCCGGTCACCAGCGCCCGCGCCTGGTCCCAGTGCAGCACCGCCAAGAACCCCGTGGCCATCAGCGGGACGATCTCCAGCAGGCTGTGCACGTGCTGCTCGGCCGGGGTGACGCGGCGGCGCTGCTCGGCGTAGGTGACGTCCCAGTACGCGGTGGCGGTGTGCGCGCCGTAGGCGGCGGCGCACCCGGCCAGCACCCCGGCGTTGACCTCGCAGAACAGGCCCAGTGTCACCGGCACGCCCGCCTCGGCCATCATCACCGCGTGGATGAGCGACTCGCGGGCGCCGGCGGTGTCCTCGATATGGGTGCGGCGGTGGGCGTACCAGTCGGCCAGTCCCGCGCCCAGCCACAGCGGCAGCACGCCGGCGATCAGCCAGCGGCGGGTGGCGGTCTCCACGCCCAGGCTGCGGCGCACGTCGCGGACGGTGACCGGACGGCGGGTCAGCAGGTCGGCCAGGGCGGAACGGTCCGGCGCCCGCAACGCCGCCCGCAGGGTCCGCGGCGGCCTGCGCCCCGGACCCCGCCCCGGACCCCGCCCCGGCAGGCGTGCCGTCAACCCCTCCGGCAGGCGTGCAGGCAGGCGTGCGGACAGCTGTGCGGGCAGGCGCGGCGGCTTGCGTGAAAGCCTGCGCGACGGCGTGACCCGGGCGGTCAGCGGCGGCTTGAGCGTCAGAGGCATCGAACGGCTCCTCCCATCGGCGGATGTCGAGCCGTCGCTACCCGCTCGCCGTCGCCGCTAACGAACGCCGGCCCGCGCCGCAGGCCGCGGCAAGGCCAGGCGTGCGGCCGGGCGGGGTGATCGGGGAGGGGGCCGGAAGGTCGTGAGGGGAGCCGTCAGAGCCGGGAACCCGGTCAGGTCAGCAGGCGGTCGCGCAGGGCGACGGTGTCGTCGCCGGTCCAGCCGTGCCGCGCCAGCCACTCCAGCGTCCCGCCGAACTCCTCGTCCACCCGCGCCAGGAACTTCTCCATGATCGACGCGTGCGGCCGGTGGCTGTCGGCGGGACGCGAGTCCAGGTCCGCGGCGTAGGTGTCGCTGGCCCGCAGCCGCGCCAGGATCACCTCCAGCCGTTCCCCGGTCATCGCGTAGTCGGCGACGATCGCCTCCCGCGTCACCTGCGCCACCTCCAGCGCCAGCGCGCACACCACGCCGGTGCGGTCCTTGCCCGCCGCGCAGTGCACCAGCGCCGCCCCGTCGGTGCGCGTCATCACCCGCAGCGCCGCCACGATGGAGTCGGCCCGGTCGCGCATGTAGCCCAGGTAGTGGGCGATGGAACGTTCGTGCTCGGGTCCGCCGTCGGCGCGGTTCTGCCAGGGCAGCACCTTGTCCAGGTCCACCGCGTCCGCCGCGTCCGCGGGGTCTCCGGTGCGGGGGGTCTGGCCGTCGGGGGTGTCGGCGGTGACGTCGGTGTACACGCCGCCTTCGGCGAACAGCGACAGGTGGTGCAGCCGCACCGACGGCACCCGCGTCAGCGGCCCTGGGCCCTCCAGGCGCACCTCGGCCTCGCTGCGCAGGTCGATCACGTTCTTCAGGGCGTGCTCGTCCAGCAGCACCCGCACGTCCTTCACCGACAGATCCTGCAGGTTGTCGGCGCGCAGCACCCGTCCCCGCCGTGTCGCGCGCCCGTCGAGCGTGGGGAGCCCGCCCAGGTCGCGGACGTTGACCGCACCGTCCAGTTCGATCCACCGAGTGCTCGCGTTCATGACTTACGACCCTATATGCCGCATGTGCTCCCAACGGTGGGCAGGGGGCGGCCGGCGTGCGGAGGTGCCCGCGGGACGGGGGAGACGCCCCGGGGAAAGCCCAGGGAGACCTCCAGGGGAGGATTGTCCCCCCTCGCAAGGGGGGCTGGCACCACCCCCGCAGGGGAGCGGGCCCCCGTGCGCCCCGCGCCGGGCGGCGGCAGGCTGACAGGTGCCGGTGATCACCCCGTACCTCAGGTGCAGGTCGGGCCGTCCCACCTCAGACCTGGGAGCCATACCGCGCTTGGCTCTGCGGCGGGGCGACCGTCCGGCACCCGCGCGCATAGCGTCGCCACCAGGTGATCACCACGGCGGACGACGCCGCGCACCCCGCTTTCCCATCCGCGAACCACGGAGGACTGATGCCCGCAGCCCTGCCCGCCACCGCCACCGCCGCCGCACCGGCCGGCTCAGGCGCGGACCACGCCGCCGGCGCCGCCGGCGCCGGTGGCTCGTCCGGCAGCGACTTCGCGCCGCTGGCCCGCAAGGTCCGCGCCAGCGGCCTGCTGGACCGCCGCACCGGCTACTACGTGCGCGACATCGTGATCACCCTCGGCGGCACCGCCCTGACGTGGGCGGCGGTGGCCTGGGCGGGCTCGTCGTGGTGGGTGCTGGCGCTGGCGGTGCCGCTGGCGGTGCTGTCGACCCGCACCGCCTTCCTCGGCCACGACGCCGGGCACCACCAGATCACCCGCACCGCCCGCTCCGGCTGGTGGCTGGGACTGCTGCTGGGCAACCTGCTGCTGGGCATGGGCCAGTCCTGGTGGAACGACAAGCACAACCGCCACCACGCCAACCCCAACCACGTCGGCAAGGACCCCGACGTCGGCGAAGGCGTCCTGGTGTGGACGGCCGAGCAGGCCGAGCGGCGCCGCGGCGCCTGGGCATGGCTGGCCCGCCACCAGGCCGGCGCGTTCTTCCCCCTGCTGCTGCTGGAAGGCTTCAACCTGAAGATCAGCAGCGTCCTGCACCTGCGCTCCCGCCCCGGCGACCGGCGCGGCGGGCAGACCGGCTGGCGGGACGGGCGCGGCGGGCGGCTCCTGGAGGCCGGGGTGCTGGCCGCGCACCTGGCCGGCTACCTGGCCCTGGTGTTCAGCCTCATGTCCCCCGGCAAGGCGGTGGCGTTCATCTTCATCCACCACGCGCTGTTCGGCCTGCACCTGGGCTGCGTGTTCGCCCCCAACCACAAGGGCATGGCCATGCCCGGCCCCGGCCAGCGCTGGGGCCACCTGCGCCGCCAGGTGCTCACCTCCCGCAACGTGCGCGGCGGCCTGCTCACCGACTGGCTGATGGGCGGCCTGAACTACCAGATCGAACACCACCTGTTCCCCAGCGCCCCCCGCCCCAGCCTGCGCCGCCTGCAGCCCCTGGTCCGCGCGCACTGCGCCCAGGTCGGCCTGCCCTACACCGAGACCGGCCTCGTCGACTCCTACCGGCAGGCGCTGCGCCACATGCACGACGTCGGCGCCGCCACCCGCGGCTGACCCACCGCGCGGCGTCCCCGCACGGACGCATCGGCCGTGCCCCAGCCGGGGCGCGGCCGATTCGGGCACGGCGGAGATCACCGCCCGCCTATGCTGGGCGCGCTATGCCCGAAGGACACACCATCCACCGCCTGGCCGCCGAACACCGCAACCGGTTCGGCGGCCGGCCCGTGCGCGCCCACAGCCCCCAGGGACGCTTCGCCGACGGCGCCCGCCTCATCGACGGCCACGTCCTCGACCACGCCGACGCCCACGGCAAACACCTGCTGCTGCACTTCGCTCACGACCGCGTCCTGCACGTGCACCTGGGCATCTACGGCAAGTACACCTTCGGGCCCCTGCCCGCCCCAGCCCCCGTCGGGCAGGTCCGGCTGCGCCTGACCGGAACCGGCGACCACGCCGACCTGCGCGGCCCCAACGCCTGCGAACTGCTCGACGCCCCCCAGGTGAAACTGCTGCGCGACCGCCTGGGCCCCGACCCGCTGCGCGCCGACGCCGACCCCGACCGGGCCTGGCGCCGCATCACCCGCAGCCGCGCCCCCATCGCCCAGCTGCTGATGGACCAGTCGGTGGTCGCCGGACCCGGCAACATCTACCGCGCCGAAGTGCTGTTCCGCGGCAACGTCCACCCCGACCTGCCCGGACGCGCCCTCACCCGCCCCCAGTGGCAGGCCCTGTGGGACGACCTGGTGCTGCTGATGAACGACGGCGTGCGCACCGGCCGCATCGACACCGTCCGCCCCGAGCACACCCCCGAGGCGATGGGCCGTCCCCCGCGCGTCGACGACCACGGCGGCGAGGTCTACGTCTACCGCCGCACCGGCCAGCCCTGCCTGATCTGTGGCACCGCCATCAGCGCCCGCACCCTGGCCGGACGCAACCTGTTCTGGTGCCCCACCTGCCAACCCGCCAGCTGAACCCCTCCGGGGTCAGCCTTCCAGGGCGTACCGCATGACGCGGAACTTGCTCTGCGCCTCGGCCAGCTCCGCCGCCGGATCCGAATCGGCCACGATCCCGCACCCGGCGAACAGCCGTGCCCGCGTGCCGTCCAGCTCCGCGCACCGCAACGCGATGCCCCACTCGCCGTCACCGCGGGCGTCCACCCACCCCACCGGGCCCGCGTAACGGCCCCGGTCCATGCCCTCCAGCCGCCCGATCAGCTCCAGGGCACGGTCGGTGGGCGTCCCGCACACCGCGGGCGTGGGATGCAACGCCTCCACCACGTCCAGCACCGACCGCTCACCGTGCAGACGCCCCAGCACCGGCGACGCCAGATGCATCACGTTCGGCAGCGTCAGCACCCGCGGGTCGTCCGGCACGCTCAGCTCGGCGCACAACGGCGCCAGCGCCTCCCGCACCATCCGCGCCGCGTAGGCGTGCTCCTCACGGTCCTTGGCCGAGGCCACCAGGCGCGCCGCGCGCTCGGCGTCCTCATCCGGATCCGCGCCGCGCGCCGTCGTGCCCGCCAGCACCAGCGACTCCACCTCGTCACCCGTCCGGCGGATCAGCAGCTCCGGCGTCGCGCCCACCAGCCCCCCGCACGCGAAGGTGTAGCAGGCGGGGAACCGCTCGGCCAGCCGCGCCAGCAGCACCCGCGCGTCGATCGGCTCGTCCGCCTGCGCGAACAGGTCGCGGGCCAGCACCACCTTGCCCAGCCGCCCGGCGCGGATGTCCCGCACCGCCGCGGCCACCGCACGCTCCCACCGCGGCGCGCTCAGCGCGCCGTCGCTCCAGCTCAGCCGGGACGGCGCCGTCAGCGGGTCGGCCGACTCCACCGGGCGCGCCACCGGGCCCGACGCCTCACCGATCGTGGTCAGCCACGCCCGCCCGCCGCGCCGCCCCACCACGCGCCGCGGCACGATCAGCACCGAGTCGCCCGAGTCCGGGTCGAACGCGAAACTGCCGAACGCCACCGGCCCCGACCCCGGCACGCCCAGCGGGTCGTCCACCCGCGCCCCGCCGAACAGCTCGGCCAGCAGGTCCTGCACCGCGGTGAACCGGTCCGGCCCCGCCGGGACCGACAGCCGCGCCGCCTCCCCCCAGCCCACCAGGCCCTCGCCGTGCCGGACCCACGCCAGCGCGGACGGATGCGGAAGACAACTGATCAAATCGCCCGGATCGTCGATCTCGACGGTGCGCACGTCGAGACGGTCCGGCGCGGACACGGCGAGCCTCACGCCGCCCACTGTACGGCAGATTTGAACCCGTTCAAACAGGGGCGACCGGTGGTCGTTCTGAGGCGTACGCCACACGCCCGGCCCCGCACCCGTGCCCCGGACAGGTACCCGCAGGCCACCGCCGGACCCGCCGCCAATCCCATCACCAGGCAAGGCCCCCGGACAGGCGACCGCCCGCCCCGGGCGGCACCCGGGACGGGCGGATCGGCCCGGCGCACCGAACGAACCGTGCAGGATCGGACGGGCCAGGCGGAGTCAGGCAGGGGCAGGCAGGGTCAGGCGGAGCCGTCGCGGCGGGTGCCCGCCAGCCGCCACGCCGCCGGCAGCAGCCCCGCCGCCAGCAGCACCTTCAGCGCGTCCCCGACCAGGAACGGGGCGACGCCCAGCTCCAGCGCCCGGCCCAGGTCCACGCCCAGCGCGGCCATCAGGTACGGCACGCCCGCCGCGTACATGATCACGGTGCCGGCCAGCATGGTGCCGACCGTGCGGACCGGGGTGCGGTCACCGCCGCGCTCGGCCAGCCGGCCCACCACGGCCGCGGCCACGACGAACCCCAGCACGTACCCCAGCGACGGCGACCCGGTACCCGAGGCGCCCTCGGCGAACCACGGCATCCCGGCCAGACCCGCCGCCAGGTACACCACCATCCCCAGCGCCGCGCGCCCCCAGCCCAGCGCCGCCCCGGCCAGCAGCACGGCGAACGTCTGCCCGCTGACCGGCACCGGCGTCCCCGGGATCGGCACGGCGACCTGCGCGGCGACACCGACCAGCGCCGCCGAGCCGACCACCAGCGCCGCGTCCCGTGCCAGCGAACCGGGCAGCAGATCACCCAGGACGGCCGCACGCCGCCGGGCCACATGAGCGGTAGCCACAGAACCTCCCTCGCTTAACGACAGCCCGAAACCTAGCGAACCGGGCACGAGGTGGTGGATCCGGCACCCCTACAGAATCCACCCCCGGATTCTTGTCGCCTCCCGCCACACCACCCGCCGCGCCGTCTGCGGGCGGCCGTCGCCCCCCCGGGGCGCGTCGGCTATACGCCGGCGGGGGCGGCCTCGCGCGGGCCGCGCGCGAGATAGATCACATCGGGTTCGCCGCGCGGCACCGGCACCCGCCGCACCCGCACGTCGGCGAAACGCCCGCGCAGCAGCTCCTCGAACGCCGGAGCGGCGGCCGCGCTCCACACCGCCAGCACCCCGCGCCGCGACATCCGCGCGGCCACCAGATCCAGCCCCGCCGCCCCGTACAGGCGCGCGTTGGACGCGGTGACCGTCCAGTCCGGCCCGTTGTCGATGTCCAGGCACACCGCGTCGAACACCCCGTGGCCCGCCTCGTCGCCCGCCGCTTCGGGCTCCCGGCCGGGGGAGGGGGCCAGCCATTCCAGCAGGTCGGTGCAGTGCACCCGAACCCGCGGATCATCCAGCGCCCCCGCCGAGCAGTGACGCAGATGCGTGCGGTGCCAGGCGATGACCGCGGGTTCCTTCTCCACCACCGTCACCGCGGCCACCTGCGGCAGCGTCACCGCCTCGGCCAGGGAGAACCCCACGCCCAGCCCGCCCACCAGCACCCGCGCCGGCGGGTCCAGATCCGCCACCGCCGCGCGTACCAGCAGCCGCTCGGACCGCCCGTCCCGGGTGTCCATCAGGAACACCCCGTTGCTGATGATCTCGTGGTGCTCGCCGCACCTGCGCAGCACCAGCTCGCCGTCCCCGCCCCGTGCGCGTTCGACGACGACGGGCCGTTCCTGCTCACGCGCCAACCCCCGCATGCCCCGAGCCTAGGTGATCTTCCGGACGGCCCGCACCCACGGCCGGGAACAGGCCACCGACAACCGGTGTTGCCGTGTAACGATGTAATCAGCGGGAGGTGTCATGGTCTCCGAACCCAGCCCCCACCCCGGCCCCGACCGCCCCGACGGTCCTGACGGTCCCGGCGGACTCGGCCCGCGTGACGAGGGGCCCCTGGACGCCTACTCCCGCGTCGTGTCCGCCGTGGCGCGCGACCTGACCCCGCGCGTGGCCGGCCTGCACGTGCGCCACCACGGCCGCGACGGCGCCGGATCGGCCGTGACCTTCACCTCCGACGGATTCCTGCTCACCAACGCCCACGTCGTCGGCGGCGCCCGCGGCGGCCAGGCCGCCTTCGCCGACGGCACCACCACCTCCTTCACCGTCGTGGGCACCGACCCGCTGTCCGACCTGGCCGTCGTCCGCGCCGACGGCGACACCCCCGGCCCGGTCACCCTCGGCGACAGTGACGACCTGGTCGTCGGGCAGCTCGTCGTCGCCGTCGGCAACCCCCTCGGCCTGGCCGGATCGGTCACCGCCGGCGTCGTCAGCGGCCTCGGCCGGTCCCTGCCCGCCCGCAGCGGCAGCGCCGTGCGCATGATCGAGGACGTCATCCAGACCGACGCCGCCCTCAACCCCGGCAACTCCGGCGGCGCCCTGGCCGACTCCACCGGACGCGTCGTCGGCGTCAACACCGCCGTCGCCGGGATCGGCCTCGGCCTGGCCGTGCCGATCAACACCACCACCCGCCGCATCATCGGCGCGCTCATGCGCGACGGCCGCGTCCGCCGCGCCTACCTGGGCGTCGTGGCCGCACCCGTCCCCGTCCCGGCCGCGCTGCGCCCGCGCCTGGCGCAGCGGCAGGCCGTGCGCATCGCCGAGGTCGTGCCCGCCAGCCCCGCCGCCCGCGCCGGGCTGCGCGCCGGCGACCTGGTCCTGACCGCCGGCGGCGCCCCCGTCACCCACGCCCAGGGCCTGCAGCGGCTCATGTTCGCCGAGGCGATCGGCCGCCCCCTGCCCATCACCGTCCTGCGCAACGGCGCCCTCGTCGACGTCATCGCCGAACCCGTCGAACTGCGCGCCGAACCCGCCTGACACGCCGCCCGGACCTGACCCGCCGGCCTGAATTCGCTGGCCCCGCCGACACGGCCCGCACCGGCCGCGCCGGCGCGCCGACCCGCCGCCGACCACCCCCGCACGGGCGGTGACCTGCGCGTTCCGCCACCCCGGGCCGCAAGAGGCGACCGGAGTCCGACATGTGATTTCCGACATGTTTAACACGGCGATAACCTCACACGGGCGACGCTGCCTTATCGTCACCATCAGATCACTGTTCGGAACCGGTCCACGCGACCGGACGCACCATGCCGACATCCGGGGACCACACCCGGGGCCGACACGATGAGGGGGCCGGCGGTGACACTGGCGCGAACGCTCACACGGGCGTCGGCCGTGCTGTCATGCCTGCTGGCCGTGCTCATGGTGCTCATCGCGGGCCTGTCCCCGCACGCCACCGCCTCCGCCCACCCCGCCACCCACACCCGCGCCGACACCGCGCACGCCGCCCCGCGCGCAACCGACACCCGCATCACCGACACCCGGGCGAGCGACACACAGGCAAGCGACACACAGGCAAGCGACACACAGGCAAGCGACACACAGGCAAGCGACACACAGGCAAGCGACACACAGGCAAGCGACACACAGGCAAGCGACACGCGCGTCCAGGAACGCGTCACCGCATCCGCGCCGAGCCGGAAAGCCCCCAGCGCCGCCGCCAAACCCGCCGGCACTGCCGCCATGGCCGAACGGGTCGGCGCAGGGCAGTCCTGCCAGAACCACGAACCCGTCCAGGGCCCGCTGCACGTCTCCCACCTGAGACTTCGCGGCATCGCCACCGACAACCGCCCCCTGCACGGCCCCGACTGCGTCCTCGTGCCCCACCTGGACGGCAACCTCACACTGACCGTCCACCGGCCGCACGGCTTCGACGCCCGGCCCCGCTGCCTCACCCGCAGAACAGCCGCACAGACCTCCACGCTGCTGCAGGTGTTCCGCTGCTGACAGGCCTCACCGGCGGCCCCACCGCCGTGGGACCGACCCACCCGGCACCCGTGCGGTGACACCATCCCTCACCGCCCACACCTTCGCCCACCAGGAACCGCGACCGGGCACCGCCCGCGCGGCGTGACCCGCCGCGCACCGGCCACCCGGCCCGCGACCCGCGCGTAGGTGATCGCCGCCGGCCGCATCACGTTGCACACGCACACGCCCGCCCACACGAACCTGCACGTGGGCCGCCGCCGCGTGCGCACCGTTCGTCACGCCAATGTTCACCGACCGTTGCTCCATCGATGGCGCACGCCCGCAGACGGGCGGCGCACCTTGGAGGTCCTTCGCATGCGCTCCCTGATCGAACACGCCCGCGCCTTCCCCGCCCGCGCCGACGCCGACGGCTGCCACCTGGCACCCCTGGCGGCGGGCCAGTCCCCGCAGGCGCTGTTCATCACCTGCTCCGACTCACGGGTCATCCCGTCGCTGATCTGCCGCGCCCAGCCCGGCGAACTGTTCGAGCTGCGCACCGCCGGCAACATCGTCCCCGCCTACAGCCTCGACCGGCCCACCGGCGAGGCCGCCACCATCGAGTTCGCCGTCCAGGTCCTCGGAGTCGCCGACATCGTGGTGTGCGGGCACTCCCACTGCGGCGCCGTCGGCGCCCTGGTCCGCGGCGACGACCTGACCACCGTCCCGGCCCTGGCCCGCTGGCTCGCCGACACCACCGCCAAGGACACCGGCGACCACGCACCGGACGCGCCACAGCAGACCCGGCACCAGCACACGAGGCAGCCCACGAGGCAGCAGGCAGGTGAGGACGCCGAGGCCGTCCTCACCGCCGCCGTGCAACGCCACGTCCTGGCCCAGCTGGACCGCCTGCGCGGCTACCCCGCCGTCCGCGCACGCCTCGCCGACGGCACCCTTGCCCTGCACGGCTGGTACTACCAGGTCCACACCGGAACCGTGCACGCCCACCGCCCCTCCGACGGCACCTTCGCACCGCTGTGAAGGAGAAGCCAGTGACCGACAACCGCACCGCCACCCACCACGTGAACCACACCCACTCCGGCACCCGCGCCGACACCGCCGCCGGTGCCCGTGACAACGCCGCCGCGACCGCGACCGCCACCGCCGCCGGCCCCAAAGGAGACTCCGGCGGAGGGCGACCCGGCGGGCGACCCGGCGGGCGACTCGGCGGGCGACTCGGCGGGCGACTCGGCGGGCGCATCGCAGGGCGCGCCGCCGTGCTGCGCCACGACCTGCCCGCCTCCCTGGTGGTGTTCCTGGTCGCCGTGCCGCTGTGCGTCGGCGTGGCCGTCGCCTCCGGCGTCCCCGCCGAACTCGGCCTGATCACCGGCATCGTCGGCGGCCTGGTCGCCGGGCTGCTGCCCGGCAGCAGCCTGCAGGTCTCCGGCCCCGCCGCCGGACTGACCGTCCTGGTGTACGAGGCCGTCCAGCAGTTCGGCCTGCGGGCCCTGGGCGTGATCGTGCTGGCCGCCGGGCTGCTGCAGATCCTGCTGGGCGCGCTGCGCCTGGGCCGCTGGTTCCGCGCGATCTCCGTCGCCGTCGTCGAGGGCATGCTCGCCGGCATCGGCCTGACCATCATCGCCGGGCAGCTGTACGCGATGGCCGACACCCCCGCCCCCGACTCCGGCCCCGCCAAGATCGCCGGACTGCCGGGGCTGGCCGCCGGCGCCCTGACCACGCCCGGCGCGCTGGCCGCGCTGGGCGTGGGCGCCGGCACCATCGCCGTGCTGGCCGGCTGGCGGCGGCTGCCCGGCCCGGTGCGCGCCGTGCCCGGACCGCTGGCCGCCGTCGCGCTGGCCACCGCCGCCGTGGCCGTGTTCGACCTGCCGGTCGACCGGCTGCGGGTGCAGGGACTGGTGGAGGCGATCCAGCCGCCCGGCCTGGCCGAACTGTCCCGGCTGGCCGACGTGGCCGTGCTGGGCACCGTCGTGGCGTTCACGCTGATCTGCTCGGCCGAGAGCCTGTTCAGCGCGGCCGCCGTCGACCGCATGCACGACGGCCCCCGCACCGACTACGACAGGGAACTGGTCGCCCAGGGGACCGGCAACGCCGTGTGCGGCGCGCTGGGCGCCCTGCCGATGACCGCGGTGATCGTGCGCAGCTCCGCCAACGTCCAGGCCGGGGCCCGCACCAAGGCCTCCCGCGTCCTGCACGGCGTATGGCTGCTGGTGTTCGCCGCCGCCTTCCCCGCCGTCCTGCAGGCCATCCCCCTGGCCGCGCTGGCCGGGGTGCTGGTGCACGCCGGCTGGAAGCTGATGCCGCTGGCGCAGATGCCGCGGCTGTGGCGCGAGCACCGCGGCGAGGCGGTGATCCTGGTGTGCACCGCCGTCGCCGTGGTCGCCCTCAACCTGTTCGAGGGCGTGCTGCTGGGACTGCTGCTGGCCGTGCTCAAGACCGCCTGGGAGACCTCCCACGTGCACCTGGACGTCGACGACGACGGCACCGGCCCCATCCGCGTCCGCCTCACCGGCAACGCGACCTTCCTGCGGCTGCCGAAGATGCTCGACACCCTGGAGGGCCTGCCGCACGACCGGCGGATCGAACTGGACCTGTCGGGCCTGCGGCACTTGGACCACGCCTGCCGCACCGCCCTGCTGAACTGGGCGGAGACCAGCCGTGACACCGAGGGCGCCACGTCCGGCACCCGCGGCGTGGAACTGGTCGGCGCCCACCCCGACCGGTAGCCCCGCCGCACCTCCAGCCGCAGCCCCCGAGGGGCGCGCCCGTCGGCGCGCCCCCCGCGGGCGCGGCTGCGGTTCACCCGGCGGGCGGGCCCCCGGCCTGCCCCTCGGTGGCCTGCACGTCGCCGGCCTGTACGTCTCCGGCGCCGATCCGCAGCAGGTAGCCGTGCAGCACCTTCTTCATCTCCACCACCAGCGCCGCCCGTTCGGCCTCGTCGTCGGTGGAGGTCACCAGCGGCACCAGCGCCTGGAACACCTGGATCAGCACGCGCGCCGCGCGGGTGCGCTCGGCCGGGCCCAGCCGTGGCGCCCGCACCGCGATCATCTTCTCCACCCGGCCCAGCAGCGCCGCCTGGATGGGACGCGCCGCGTCCGCCAGCCCCGTCGGCATGTCCGGACGCGCGAACAGCGCCTTGAACCCCGGGTTGGCCACGTTGAACGCCAGGATCGGGTCGACCATCCGGTCGATCATCTCCGGCAGCGGCACCGCCGCCGGATCGACCGACTCGAACGCCTCCCGGTGCGCCGCGCCCATCTGCGTCACGAACCGGTCGGCCAGCGCCCCCGCGATCGCCTCCTTGTTGGCGAAGAACTGGTACAGCGACCCCGGCGAGATCCCCGCCTGCGAGGCGATCGCGTTCGTCGTGGCCGCCTCGTATCCCGAGCGGGCGAACACCTCGGCGGCGGCCGCCAGGATCTGCTCGATCCGCCGTTCGCCCCGGGCCTGACGCCTGCGCGGACGATCGCCCCGGCCCCCGCCCGCGCCCTCCCGCGCCGCCTGCGCCGCCTGGCCGTCCTCGCGCGTGGCCCGCCCGTCCTGCATGTCGCGCCTCCCGATCCCAACACCGCGCCCCGCGCCGCCCCTGCCCCGTCCACGAGGCCCCGGGGGAGGGGCGCGTACTCCCGCAGGAGTATTGCAAACGCGAGCAACCGCTCGTATTCTCCCCAGTTGAATGCGAGCCAATGCTCGCATATACCCATTCTCCCCGGGGGGACCGCATGCTCACACGGGCCATCGTCGGCCGACCATGGTGGATCGTGACCGCCGCGATCATCGGCACGATCCTGGCCGCGGCCATCGGCGCCGGCACCATCGACGCCCTGTCGCTCAACCGCTTCGAGGCACCCGGCTCGGCGTCGATGACCGCCCGCGCCCAGCTCGCCGACCGCTTCGGCACCGGCAGCCCCAACGTCGCGCTGCTGGTCACCGCCCGCCAGGGCACCGTCGACGACCCCCGCGTCGCCGCCGCCGGCCGCGAGCTGACCCGCGAACTGGCCGCCTGGCCCGGCGTCGGCGACACCTGGTCCTACTGGAGCCGCGGCACCCCCGCCACCCTGCGCGCCACCGACGCCCGCCAAGCCCTCGTCCTGGCCTGGGTGCCCGGCGACGCCGACCACGTCCGCCGCGACATCCTGCCCCGCCTGGCCCCCCGCTTCACCCGCGCCGACGACCTGATCACCGTCCAGGCCGGCGGCGGCGACGAGGTGTTCCGGCAGGTCATGCAACAGGCCCGCCAGGACTTCCTGCGCGCCGAACTGCTCGTCGTCCCCCTGGTGCTCCTGCTGCTGTGGGCGGTCTACCGGCGCCTGGCCGCCGCGCTGGTCACCCTCGCCGTCGGCGTGTTCGCCGTCGCCGGATCCCTGGCCGCCCTGCGCGGCGTCACCGCCCTCACCGAGATCTCCACCTTCGCCTCCAACATCGCCCTGGTCATGGGCATCGGCCTCGGCGTCGACTACGGCCTGTTCGTCATCTTCCGCTTCCGCGAGGAACTCGCCCGCGGCCGCGACGTCGCGCAGGCGGCCGCCGCCACCGTCCGCGGCGCCGGACGCACCGTGCTGTTCAGCGGCGGCACCGTCGCCGCCGCCCTGTCGGTGCTGCTGGCCTTCCCCTTCCCGTTCCTGGCCTCCTTCGCCTACGCCGGGATCGCCGTCGTGGCCGCCGCCGTCCTCGGCGCCACCGTCGTGCTGCCCGCCGCGCTCGTCCTGCTCGGCCACCGCGTCCAACGCCGCCACGGCACCGCCCCGCACCGGCCCGAGACCGTCACCTTCTGGTACCGCGCCGCCGCCCGCGTCATGGCCCGCCCCCTGGCCTTCGGCGGCGCCGCCCTGATCCTGCTGCTGGTGCTCGGCGCGCCGTTCCTCGGCGTGCGGTTCGGCCTGCCCGACGACCGCGTCCTGCCCTCCTCCGCCCCCGCACGCCAGATGTACGACCAGATCCGCGCCAACTTCACCGCCGAGGAGGCCGACGCCCTCACCGTCGTGGCCGCCCCCGGCACCGACCCCGCCGCCCTCGCCCCCTACGCCGCCCGCCTGTCACGGCTGGACGGCGTCGTCCGCGTCGACTCGGCCGCCGGATCCTTCACCCAGGGACGCCCCGCCCCCGCACCCACCGGCACACGCTTCACCCCCGACCGGCCGGGCGGCGGAACCTGGCTGTCGGTCGTCGCGTCCTCCCAGCGGCTGGAGGACGACGCCATCGGGCTGGTCCGCCAGGTCCGCGCCCAACCCGCGCCCGCACCCGTCACCGTCGGCGGCTACCCCGCCGAACTGGCCGACTACCGCGACGGCGTCACCGCGCGCCTGCCCCTGGTCGCCGCCCTCATCGTCACCGTCACCTTCCTGGTGCTGTTCGTCATGACCGGCAGCGTCATCGCGCCCCTCAAGGCCACCGTCCTCAACGTGCTCAGCCTGTCGGTGATGTTCGGCGCCCTGGTGTTCGTCTTCCAGGACGGCCACCTGGCCGGCCTGATCGGCTTCACCCCCACCGGAACGATCGAACCCAGCATCCCCATCCTGATGTTCTGCGTCGCCTACGGCCTGTCCATGGACTACGAGGTGTTCCTGCTGTCGCGCATCAAGGAGGAATACGACCGCACCGGCGACCCCACCGGCTCGGTGCCACTGGGCATCGCCCGCTCCGCCCCGCTGGTCACCGCCGCCGCCGTCATCCTGGCCGTGTCCTTCGCCGCCTACGCCACCGGACGCGTGGTGTTCCTGCAGCAGCTCGGCATCGGCATGGCCCTGGCCGTCCTGGTCGACGCCACCGTCATCCGCGGCGTCCTCGTCCCCGCACTCATGCGCCTGGCCGGCCCCGCCAACTGGTGGGCACCCACCCCGCTGCGCCGCCTGCACACCCGCATCGGCCTGTCGGAAACACCAGCCGCCCCCGCACCCGCCCCGCAAGCAACCCCGCCAGCCACCACGACCCCAACGCCCCACTAGCGCACACGGGGAACCGTGCCGGGGACAGGCGCCCGAAGCGTCACCCCGGCACATCCCCGGCGGCACGCAGGCGGCGCAACCACCGCCGCGAGCGGCCCCAGGCGCACCCGCCCACCCTGACACCCGAAAGACCCGGCCCGGCATCCCCCACGGCGGGGGACGTCTGACCGCGCGCGTGCTCGACCCGGCACGGCCCTCGAGCCACGGCCTACGAGCACCGGGCAGCGGACAGCAGGCAACGGACAGCAGGCGTGGTCAGGGCTCCAGGCCCGACAGGTCGAGGCGGGCGAGCCGGTCGGGGTCGGACAGGATGTCGATCGCGACGATCCTGTCGTCGGCGACGGTGAAACTCATGATCGAAATCAGCCTGCCGTCGATGGTGTTGACCAGCCCCGCCATCCCGTTGACCAGCGCGTGACGGGTCACCGACGCGGTCGCCATACGCCGGAAGGTGGCGGCCTGCCCCGCCACCGCCCGCGCGCCGCGCAGCGTCCGCACACCGCCCGGGAACGTCCCGCCGCTGTCGGCGCGCAGCACCACGTCGGGATCGAGGACGGCCAGCAGGCCGTCGAGGTCCCCGCCCCGCGCGGCCGCAAGGAACGCCTCCACCAAACGCCGCTGCGCCACCGGGTCCGGGTCCGGCTCCCACGCCGTGCCCTGAACCCGCCGGCGCGCACGGCTGGCCAGCTTCCTGGCCGCCGCCGGTGTGCGGTCCACGATCGCGGCGATCTCCTCGAACGGCATCCCGAACATGTCGTGCAGGACGAAGGCCAGCCGTTCGGCCGGATTCAGCGACTCCAGCACCACCAGCAGCGCCAGCCCGACCGAGTCGGCGATCAACGCCTGCTGCTCGGGATCGGTGACCTGCTCGCCGACGACCGGATCCGGCAGGCGAACCGGCAGCGGCGTCTCCCGCCGCAGCCGGCGTGACCGCAGCATGTCCAGGCAGACCCGCCCGACGACCGTCGTCAGCCAGCCGCCGAGGTTGTCGATGTCACCGGCCCGGTCGCCCGCCTCGGTACGCGCGAGCTTCAGCCAGGCCTCCTGGACGGCGTCGTCGGCCTCGGCCAGAGAACCGAGCATCCGGTAGGCGACCGCCTTCAGATGCGCCCGGTGCTCCTCGAACCGCTCGGCCAGGAAATCACGCTCACTCATGCCCGCCCCTTCGTCGCGATGGTCACAGCGATGACGGACCGCACGCCCCCGACGTGACCACCGGGACCCGGTCACGCTTCCCGCGGCCCGTCCGTCATGCCCGCGATCACATCGACGTGACGAACGGAGCAGCGACGATGAGCAAGAGACCAGAACGCCCTGGTCACTCTGCTGCCGGCGCAGCTCGTCGCGGGCGTTGGCCTGGGCGTCGGCTTCGTCGCCGCCACGATCGCCGGCGTCCAGAACGTCGCCCCGCAGGACTCGGGCATCGCCTCGGGACTCATCAACACCAGCCAACAGGTCGGCGGCGCGCTGGGCCTGGCGATCCTGGCCGGCGTCGCCGTCACCGCCACCGAGAACCAGCCACCCGCAACGGCGATGCCGCAAGCGCTCATCAGCGGCTACGCCACCGGGCTGCTCGGTGCCGGCGCGTTCTACCTGATCGCCGTCCTGGCCGCCGCCGTCCTCCTGCGGCCCCGCGCGGCGACCCCGGACGCCCAGCCTCAAGCGCCGTCCGCGACCCCGCGGACGCCCAGCACCCGCACGTGACCGGCCCACGCGGCACGGCAGTCGTCACCGCGCCGAAACCGATCCCGGCCGCCGGTCACATCCACCGCTTCGCACCCGTCATAGCAGCGGCACGACACCCGAACATGAAGGGAACCACACCATGACCACCGCCACCGACACCGACACCCAGCAGGACGGTCTGCGATCACGGCTGCCCAACCCCGCCGCCCTCATCCCCGAACTGGGACAGATCGGCGGTGTGCTGTTCAAGGCCACCGGCAACGGCTCGATCCCGCAGACCACCATCAGCCTGGTGCAGCTGCGCGCCGGGCAGATCGCCGGCAACACCTACCTGACCGTCCTACACACCGGCAATCTCCGCAAGGCCGGGGAGCGCGAGGAGCGCATCACCGCCGTGGCGTCCTGGCGCGACGCGCCCTACTTCACCGACGCCGAACGTGTCGCGCTGGCCCTGGTGGAGGCCGTGCTGACACCCAACCCTCACGGTGAGCGGGTCCCCGACGAGCTGTATGCCGAGGCGTCCGCGCACTATGACGACAAGGCGCTCGCCACCCTCGTCATGGCGATCGGCCAGGTCTGCTTCTTCATCCCCCTCGCCGTCATCGGCAAGCCGCTCCCGGGCCTGTCACCCGCCGAGCAGTGGAGGGAGTGACACCCCCGGCCCAGGGTGAGGACACCGCGCCTCACCCTGGGCCACGGCCAGCCCGACCAGTCGCCACCAATCGCCGCGCGGGGAAGCCGTCCGCTCCGCGCAGTCATGTCCCTTGAGCTGAATCCCGGTCGCCGAGGAGGTCGCTCGGGGCCAGGATGGCGCGCGATTTTCGCTTGACTTACTGCTCAATTGAATAGATGGTTGGCTCCATGGAAAGTGGGTCCAGGCGTCCGTACCGCATGGGTGCCCGCGCGGCGGCCATGGAGGTCACGCGCACGCGCGTGCTGGAGGCGGCGGCCGCGCTGTGGATGCGGCGGTGGTACGACGACGTCACGCTGCAGCACGTCGCCGACGAGGCGGGTGTGTCGGTGCAGACGATCGTCAACCACTTCGGCGGCAAGGAGGGACTGGCCGACGCCGTCGCCGACTGGGTGACGTCGCAGACGGCGGTCAACCGTCAGGCGCCGACCGGTGATGTGGCGGCGATCGTGGCCGTGCTGTTCGCGGACTACGAGCGGCACGGCGACGCCAACGTGCTGTGGACCGCGCAGATGGACCGTGTCCCGGCGATCGCCCGCGCGGCCGCTCACGCGCGCAGCCAGCATCGGGCATGGCTGGAGCAGGTCTTCGCCGACCGCCTCCCCGCCCCGGGCCCCGCCCGCGAGCATGCGCTGAACCTGCACCACGCCGCCACGGACGTCTACCTGTGGAAGCTGTGGCGGCGCGACCTCGGCCTGTCGCGCCAGGACGCCGAACGCGCCATGTGCGACCTGTTGACCTCGATCGATCCCCGAAACAGACACGATGCCTAAGAACTTCCTGTTCGCCGTCTGGGCCGGCGGCGGAGCCGTGCCGCCCGTCCTGTCGGTCGCCCGCGCGCTGCGCGAACGCGGCCACGGCGTCCGGGTGCTGGCCGACAGGTCACTGCACGAGGAGGTCGCCGCCGCCGGCGCGGAGCCGATCGCCTGGACCACGGCGCCCCAGGGCGACACCACCGATCCGGCCAAGGACCTCATCAAGGACTTCGAGGCCCGCACGCCGCTGGGCGCGTTCGCGCGGCTGAGAGACCGCATCGTCTGCGGCCCCGCGGCCGAATACGCCCGGGACACGCTGGCCGAGCTGCGCGCCCGCCCCGCCGACGCGCTGGTCGCCGAGCACATGCTGCTCGGCGCGTTCACCGGCGGCGAGGCCGCCGGGATCCCGCTGGCCTCGCTGGTGACGACCATTTATCCCTTGCCCACCCCCGGAGCGCCACCGCCCGGCCCGGGCCTCACCCCCGCCACCGGCGCGCTGGGGCGCCTGCGCGATCGGGTCATGACCCAGCTGATGCTCAAACCGTGGGGGAAGGGACTGCCGGCGCTCAACGCCGCCCGCGACGCGGTCGGCCTGCCCCCGCTGGACTCGGTGATCGACGCGTTCGACCGCGTCGACCGCCTGCTCGTACTGTCCCCGCGCGCCCTCGACTACCCCGGCAGGCGCTTCCCCGCCTACCTGCGGCACGTCGGCCCACGGCTCGACGACCCGGCCTGGGCAGGGGAACCGCAACTGCCCGAGGGTGACGCGCCGCTGGCGCTGGCCAGCCTGAGCTCATCGTTCGTGAACCAGCGCACACTGCTGCAACGCATCGCCGAAGCCCTCGGCACACTGCCGGTGCGCGGGCTGCTGACCACCGGCCCGGCCGTGGACCCGGCGACGGTCCGCGCGCCCGGCAACGTCCTGGTCACCGCGACGGCACCGCACAGCATCGCGCTGCGCCACGCCGCGGTGACCATCACCCACGCCGGCCACGGAACGGCCGTCAAGTCCCTGGCCGCCGGAGTCCCCCTGGTCTGCGTGCCGCTGGGACGCGACCAGGGCGAGGTGGCACGGCATGTGGAACTCGCCGGCGCCGGGATCACCGTGAGCAAGAGCGCCTCACCCCGCACCGTCGCCCGCGCGGTCGACCGCGTCCTGCACGACCCGTCCTACCGGCGCGAGGCGCAGCGACTGGCAGCCGAGATCGCCGCCGAGACGGCCACCGACCGGGCAGTCGCCGAACTCGAGGCCCTCACCGAACGAGCGACCCGCACGGACGAGGACGCCCCCGGAGGCGGCACGGCCGAACCGTCCGGCCCCTCACGGACGTTGTCGAACTGACCCGCACATCCAGCGGCCACATCTCGCCAGACCCATCGAAGGCGTCGACGTCTCCCCGTCGATGATGGCCCGCGACGTCACCCCCACCCGCTTCGAGGCCGCCTGCCACGGTCACGTCCAGGGCGGGGGCGCCGGTGGCCAGGTGGTCGCCGTGCCACACGCCGTCCGCGCGAGGACGCTCGTCATGGGGCACCGTTCGGACGCACCAGGCAGGTCGTCGGGCAGGGTGACCGCGGCCAGAGACGGTCCCGGTGCGGTGGAGGGTGCGGTGCTGGAGCGGGTCAGCTCTCCGCGTCGGCGGTGAGCAGGAACGCGGGCGGGGACTGGTCCCAGCCCGGCACGTTCAGCGCGTTGAGCGCCGCGACGATCCGCTTTTCCTCGTAAAGGAAATGCGTCTCCATCAGCGCGGCGAGGCTGTCCAGCTCGCGCCGGACCGCGGCGGGGTCCGCCGCCTGGTCCAGCTCGGCGACCAGCGCCTGGAGCCGTCGCAGGGAGTCCTCCACCAACCGATGATCGCGGCGCAGCTCCTCCAGCACCGGGCGCAGTTCGGGGAACTGCTCGGCGACCTGGGGGAACGCGCCGTCGTCCTCACCCGTGTGGTGCCGGTTCAGCGCCGAGCAGAAGGTCAGGCAGTGCAACCGCAGTTCGCCGAGCCGCGCACCGCCGGCGAGATAGGCATCGACGCCCTCACGCAGCAGCGCCAGCTCCTCGCGGAGCCAGAGGTGCACTTCGATCAACTGGTTTCCGAACGCCACCAGGCGCCCGTGGGATCCGACCAAGTTCAGTCCATGGTTCCGGCGCCTCCATGCCCTCGGCGATCTCCTTGCCGGGTACACCGCGACGCTGGCAAGCGTTGTAGCAACCCCCAAATCCTCTGTCAAACGCATCGGCCGGGTCCGCAACGGTGCCGACAGGCCGCACCAGAGCCGCTTTGCCAGGCCAGACCGCGCAAGGACGGTCTGGCTGAGCTGAAGGAAGCACCTCCGCGTGCTCGCGGTCGGCACCGGTCAGGCCGCCGGCCTTGCCGCTGGCCGTGTCGAAGTTCTCCTCCCTCTCCACGTTGCCGGGCCCTCACGCAGAACCCTCATCTAGCCTCTAGAGGCACCCAGATTGAACTAACAGGTTCAATCAAGCTATCGTTTCGATTCAGATTTGATGGTGGGCGACGCCCGGACGGGCAGGGGAGGCGGCAGTGGGGAAGACAGTGGTGATCACTGGGGGGACGGACGGGATCGGGGCGGCGCTCGCCCGGGCGCTGTTCGCGCGCGGCGACCACGCCGTCGTCATCGGCACCGACCGTGACAAGGGGGACCGGCTCACCCGCGAGGCCGCGGACGCGCCCGGCGCCTGCACCTTCCTGCCCGCCGACCTGAGCCTGGTCGCCGACACCCGGCGCGTCATCGAGGAGATCACCGCGGCCCACACGGCGATCGACGGGCTGGTGCTGTGCGCGCGGTTCTTCCGGTCGCGACGGCGTGTCACCCCCGAAGGGTTCGAGGACAACTTCGCGCTGTTCTACCTCAGCCGCTTCCTGCTCGGCCACGGGCAGCGCGACGTCCTCGGCGAGGCGGGCGCACCCGTCATCGTCAACGTCGCCGGACCCGGCCACGACACTCCCATCGCCTGGGACGACCTGCAGAGCGCCCGCGGCTACGACGGTGTGCAGGCGATGTTCATGACCGGGCGGCTCAACGACCTGCTCGGCGTCTCCTTCGCCCAGGAGCACGGCCGCACGGTCCGCTACGTGCTGTTCCACCCCGGCACCACCGCGACCGGGTTCGCCGGTGACTACGACCCCGCCACGGCCGCCTTCATCGAACGCCAGAAGGCCCTCGCCAAGCCCGCCACCGACGTCGTCCCGCCCCTGCTGCGGCTCCTGGACCACCCGCCCGCCCAGCCGCTCACCGCGTTCCACCTGCACACCGAGATGAGCGTGGGCAACGGCCTGTTCTCACCCGCCGACGCCGCCCGCCTGGCCGACGTCACCGCGCGGCTGCTGGAACTCCACACGCCCTAGGCTCACAGCAGTGACAGCTGCTCCGGCTCGCCAGACGAGGGCTTACCAGGCGACAGCTCGCCAGGCGATGGCTCGCTGGACGACGGCTCGCCGGAGGTCTGGGGCCTGGCCGGGGCCGAGCCGCGGTGCCCGGGGGAACGGCGGTCGATGCCGTACTTGGCCGCCAGCTCCCGCACCCGCTGCGAGATCCGCTGCTGGAACTCGCGCGGCGCGTACGCGCCGCCCCGGTACAGCCGCGCGTACGGCGTCACCAGGTCGGGGTGGTGCTCGCGCAGCCACGCCAGGTACCACTCACGCGCCCCCGGCCGCAGGTGCAGCGTGATCGCCGTCACCGACGTGGCGCCCGCCTCGGCGATCCGGCGCACCGCCTCCTCCAGTTGCGCGGGGGAGTCACTCAGGTAGGGCAGCACCGGCCCCATCACCACCCCGCAGCGCACGCCCGCGTCGTTGAGCGCCGCGCACACCTCCAGCCGCTTGTCCGGCGCGGGCGTGCCCGGCTCCACCAGCCGCCACAGCTCCCGGTCGACCGACCCCACCGACACCGCCGTGCTGACCTCGGTGCGCTGGGCCGCCTCCACCAGCAACGGCAGGTCACGCAGGATCAGCGACCCCTTGGTCAGGATGGAGAACGGGTTGGCCGCGTCCCGCAGCGCCTCCAGGATCGGCGGCATCAGCCGGTAGCGTCCCTCGGCGCGCTGGTAGCAGTCGACGTTGGTGCCCATCGCGATGTGCTCGCCGCGCCAGCGCGGCGCCGCAAGCTCCCGCCGCACCAGCTCGCCCGCGTTCACCTTCACCACGATCTTCGAGTCGAAGTCGGCGCCCGCGTCCAGGTCCAGGTACTCGTGCGAGCGGCGCGCGAAGCAGTTGTGCGACACCACCCCGTCGGCGATGAAGTCCCCGGTGCCGGTGGTGATGTCGTACAGCGGCGCCTCCAGGCCCAGCGGCTCGACCGACACCACCGCCAGCGACGCGTCGCTGGCCACCGCCGCGCCCTCGACCGGCCACTTGCGTGTGGCCGCCGGGTCGACCGCGTGCAGGAACCGCAGCCGCTCCCGCACCCCGCCGGTGAGGCGGACACCGCGCGGCGCCGCCCCGGCGCAAGCGTCGGCGGTGAAGGTGAAGCCGAGCTCGGCCAGGGCGTCCTTCAGCCCGCCGAACATCTCGGTGCCGGCGACGGCGATCCGTGACACCGTGTGATCACCGTCGGCGCCGGTGTCGAACAGCCCGGCGAGCAGACCCGTGTGCCACGACCGCGACGGCGGTCGCGGCCATCGTGTCAGCCGCTCGACGGCGGCCACCGCCACGGCGCCGCGGACACCGATCCCCTCGGCGTGACGCTCCGCCGGCCCACGTGGCACCCGCTCGCGGGTGACAGGCCGGGCGCCGTCGCAGGCGACGCCGAAATGCTCCAGATACCGGCGCCCCCTGGCGAGCACGTCGGCCTCGCCCGCGGGCAGGCGGACCCGGTGCGGGCCGATGTGCCCCCGGCCGCGCAGGACCGCGCACAGGTATCCGCGGCGGTAGTCGTCGTCGACCTTCGGCGGCGTGGCGAAACGCCCGGTGCCGACCAGGTCGTCGCCCGGTGCCAGGTGCGGACGCCGCCGGGCCCCGGGCTCCCCGCCGGTGACGTGCCTCCAGCCGCGGCCGGTCAGAAACCGGTGGTCGCCGCTGGTGACGAGCCGGGTGCCGTCCCGCAGCGTGACCCGGTGGGCGGGCTTGACCGTCTGCCAGTGGTCGAGGACCTCCGTCACCACGTAACGGCGGTGGCGTCCCTCGCGGCGCGTGCCGTAGACGCGGTCACCGACGCGCACCTCCCGAAGAGGCTTGGTGCGGCCGTCGGCCATGAGGATCGGGGTGTCGCCGCCGCAGCAGTAGACGCACGCGTGCGAGCATCCGCGGTAGGGGTTGATGGTCCACTGGAACGGCATGCGGGACGCGGGCGGAACACGGTTGATGATCGAACGGGCCTGCACCTCGTAGAAGGTCATGCCGCGGAAACCGGGCGTGTCGAACGTGCGGGCGATCGCGCGCCGTTCGATCAGCGGTGCCACCGGGCCGGGCTCCGCACCGTCGTCGAGCCGCAGGTTGTCCCAGCGCATCGGCCCCACCCCCGTTCCATCGAACGTTTGGACGATAGAACGGACGTTCGAAGATCGCAACCCTGCGTGACCGCCCGCGGACGACGCCCGCACCGCACGGTCGGCGATAGAAAGGACGCTCGGAGGACGATCGGGGGCGATCGGGACGTCCGGGCATCACACGCGCATTCGCGTTTGGCGTCGAGCACGGCAACGGGTGCGTAACAATGGCTCGTCATGGTCTGGACGAACAAGGGGACGCCGGGTGCGCTCGCGCGGGCGCTGACCGCGGGCGCGCTGGCCACGGGAACGCTGACCGCGTCGGCCGGCTGCGTGCCGGTGCTGGGCGGCGCCGACGAACGCAGGGCGGGCGACAGGGCACCGGGCATCGCGGGCGCCGAATGCCCCGACGTGCCGCCGCCCGACGGGTCCAAGGGACGCCAGCTGCGCGGCATGTGGATCGCCACCGTCGGCAACATCGACTGGCCCAGGGACGGCCGCCGCGCCGCCGACCAGCAGAAGGCCGACTTCCGCCGGCTGCTGGACAACGCGCGCGCGATGAACCTCAACGCGGTGTTCGTGCAGATCCGCCCCAACTCCGACGCCTTCTACGACTCCCCGTACGAGCCGTGGTCGCAGTGGATCACCGGGACGCCCGGCAAGGACCCCGGCTACGACGTGCTGAAGTTCATGCTGGACGAGGCGCACGCCCGCGGCCTGGAGTTCCACGCCTGGTTCAACCCCTACCGGGTGAGCCGCCAGAGCGACCTGAAGAAGCTCGCGCCCGACAGCCCCGCCCGCCGCAACCCCGGCTGGGTGCGCAAGTACGGCAAGGGCCTGTGGTACGACCCGGGCCTGCCCGAGGTGCGGGACCTGGTCGTCAAGGCCGTGATGGACGTGGTCCGCAAGTACGACATCGACGCGGTCCACTTCGACGACTACTTCTACCCCTACCCCGAGGCCGGCGCGGGGGAGTTCCCCGACCAGGCCACCTACAAGACCTACGGCAAGGGGATGGGCAAGGACGACTGGCGCCGCCACAACGTCGACACCCTCGTCAGGACCGTGTCCGAACGCGTCCACCAGGCCAAGCCGTGGGTGCGTTTCGGCATCAGCCCGTTCGGGGTGTGGCGCAACGACAGCAGCGACCCCGACGGGTCGCCCACGCGCGCGCTGCAGAGCTACGACGACATCCACGCCGACACCCGCAAATGGATCCGCGAAGGGTGGGTCGACTACGTCACGCCCCAGCTGTACTGGACGATCGGTGACGCGCGCGCCGACTACGCCAAGCTGGTGGAGTGGTGGGCCCGCCAGGTGCGGGGCACCAAGGTGCAACTGACGATCGGGCAAGCCGCCTACCGCGTCGGGGAGGACGCGGTCTGGCGCAAGCCCGAGGAGCTGTCGCGGCACCTGAAGCTCAACGCCCGCTACCCGCAGGTGCGCGGCGACGTGTTCTTCAGCGCCTCGGACCTGGCGGAGAACCGGCACGGGTTCGCCGCCCGCCTGCGTAAGGACCACTACGGGACTCCCGCGCTGCCGCCCGTGGCGCCCGCGGCCGATGACAAGAGCAAGGCGGGGGACGGCCCCGCGCCCGCTCACGGTGTGCGGGCCGAGGGCGCCGACGGCGGTGTGCGCGTCACGTGGGGCGCCTCCGAGGACGCGGTGGGCTACGCGGTGTACCGGGTGGACGGCGAGCGTCCCGCGTGCGCCCCCGTCACGGCGGGGACGTTGCTGACGGCGGTGCGCGGCGGCGGCATCCTCGACCCGACCGCCAAGGCCGGCCGCACCTACACCTACTACGTCACGGCCCTGGACCGGATGCAGCGTGAGAGCGCTCCCGCACGGGGCGCGACGGTTACCGCCCGACGGGGATAATGATCTTGCTGCCGGGGCAAGAACAAGGCACTTCAACCCGCCCCCGGAGGTATGGCATGGCGCTGTCGATGGAGGAGCAGCGGATCCTCGCCGAGATCGAGACCCGCCTCAGCGAGGACGACCCGCGGCTGGCCCATCGTCTGTCGAAAGCGGGCGCGAAGGTGGGCCGGGCGCGGCGGCGCCGCCGGATCCGCCTGATCGCGGCCGTGGCGGTCGCGGTGTTCGCGGTGCTGACGGCGGTGGCCGCGGCGGTGCTCACCGCGATCTCGTAGCAGGACGGGTGTTGCGGCGGGTTCCGCTCGTCACACCCGCCCTGCTATGAGAGGCCCCGGCGGGCGTATCGCCCGCCGGGGCCCTGACGTTCAGGCCGGTGTGGTGGTCGCCTCGCGGCGAAAGGCACAACGAAGCTCCTGCCCGAGCCGTACGGCCCGGCGGTATTCCTCGAAGGCAAAGGGTAGAGCCCGGGGGACACATGCCACACCGACACCCACCACGATAACGGCATCGGGGGAGTGCTCATTCCCATCGGGGTGCGCCACGGCCACCTGACCCGGCAGTGAGGGTTGTGTGAGGCGCGTGCACCCGCCCGGTCCGGGCGGCGTCCCACCTTGTGCACGGCCGGGGTGCGAACGTCCCTGACCGCCGCCGACACGGGGTGCTCGCGGCACGGCCAGATCCGTCCATCGCACGAGTCGTACGGCGGGCGGAACGGGAACGACCTGGAGTGACGCGGGAACCGCCACAGGTGAGGAGTCCGGCAGTGGCCGCCAACACCGACATGGAGACCGACGGACCGGCACGCAGGGCGGCGCGGGCCGCGACCTGGGAGCTGGCCCCCGAGACCCCCGCCGCCGCCCACGCCCGCGCCCTCACTGCACGCGCGCTGCGCTCGTGGCGGGTGACCGACGCCACCGACGTCGACGACGTCGTCCTCATGATCGACGAGCTGGTCGCCAACGCCGTCGTGCACGGCGCCCCGCCCGTCCGCCTGCGGCTGCGGCTGGACGGCACCTGCCTGGTCGCCGAGGTCACCGACGCCGACCCGGCGGCGCCGGCCCGCCCGTGCGGCCAGGCGCCGCGCTGGTCGGAGGAGGGCCGCGGGCTGCTGCTGGTCGCCGCGCTGGCCACCGCGTTCGGCTGCCGTCCCGACCCGCCCGGGAAGGTCGTGTGGTTCACCCGCGTCCTGCGCGGCGTCAACGGGCACCGCGCCGCGTCCGCTCCCTGAGGGCTGGGAGAACGGCGCGAGCCCAAAGAGCCTGAGACGGCCGGCGGGCCTGCCGGGGGGCCGCGCGAGCCGTCAGGCCTGCAGGGGGCAGCGGTCGACGACCCATAGCTCGTCGTCCTCGTCCAGGTCGACGGGGCGTTCGGGGTGTTCGGCGAGACGGTCCAGGTGCCACTCGATGTGGGCCAGGGGGCCGCGCCACCCGGCGAGCACGTCGGCCAGCGGCCGCCGCGGGCCCGGCGGCCCGGACGGGCGAGGGTCGGCGACGGGACGCTCCCACAGCGCGTCGTCGCACCCGGCCGCCCAGTGTCCCAGGCCCGCCAGCACCTCCTGCAGGTCGCGGGCCAGCTCGCCCAGCGACCGCAGCGCCATCGCGTCCTGGATGACCCGTTCCCGCTCCTCGGCCGGCATCGCGCGGCCGAACCCCGGCGGCACGTCCCGCTCCGGCGGGGGCGCTCCGGTGGCCGCCGACCGGATCGCCGCCACCTGCCAGCGCGTCCATCGCGCCAGGTGCGCCAGCACCGTGCGCAGGGCCGCCGCGCCCGGCCCGCCGTCGCGCGCCTCGGCGGTCGCCTCGCGCAGCCGCGCGCGCACGTACTCCAGCCGGTCCAGCGTCCAGGCGCGGGCGCGTCCGGCGCCGGTGGGGCCGTGCGGGCCGTCGTCGGCGGGCGGACGCGGCAGCGGCACCCGCAGCGCCGCCAGCAGTTCGTCCAGGTCGCGTGCGGCGGCGGCGCGGCCGGCCAGGTAGGCGGCGCCGATGCGGTCGACGCGGAACATCCGCGGCCCGTCGCGCATGCGGCACCAGCCCACCAGGTAGTCGGCGTGCGGGCCCACCACCAGGCCCTGCGGTTCGACGTCGCGGAAGCTGCGCGCACCGGACTGGTCGGTGTAGGCCAGGCGCACCACGCGGCCGGAGCGCACCGCTGCCGCCAGCGTGTCGCGCACCGGGCCGACCAGCGAGGCGACCTCGCTCATCGGGGGCGGCGCGGGCTCGGGCGCCAGGACATGGCCGCGGCCCCGCTCGGACCGCACCGGAAGGCCGCCGTGCGTCAGCAGCTCCAGGTCGCGGCGCACCGTGCGGGCGCTGACGCCCAGCCGCTCGGCCAGCTCGTCGACGGTCAGGGGGTCGGGGGCGGCGGCGCGCAGTTCGGCGATGAGGGCGAGCAGCCGGTCCACGCGATCCACGCCTCCATGGTCACCGACGCCGCCGACATTATTCCTTCCCTTCGGGCGCGTTTCCCGGACCGTCGCGAACGCGCTGATCCGTCCGTGTCCGCCTGTGTCCGCGCGCGTTCCGGCGTCGACGTTGCCGGGGCACCGACGACTCCGCTAACGTACAACCAAATGGTTGTAGATGGATCGACCGACGAGGCCGTGGACGACCTGTTCCACGCGCTGGCCGACGCCACCCGCCGCGACATCGTGCGCCGCTGCGTACGCGACGAGCTGTCGGTGTCGCGGCTGGCCGACGCCTATCCGATGAGCTTCGCCGCGGTGCAGAAGCACGTCGCGGTGCTGGAGCGGGCCGGTCTGGTCACCAAGCAGCGCCGTGGAAGGGAGCAGCTCGTGCGCACCGACCTGGACGCCGTGCGCCGTGCGCGGCAGGCCCTCGACGAGCTCGAGGCCACCTGGCGCGGACGCGTCGACCGCATGGCGCGGCTGCTCGCCGAGGACCCCGGCCCGGCGGCGGACACCACCACGCAAGGACGGAACACATGACCGTGACCCGCGTCGACAAGGACTACGACGCCCTGACCCTCACCGTGGTCGCCGACTTCGACGCGCCCGTCGAACGGGTATGGCGGCTGTGGTCCGACCCGCGCCGGCTGGAGCGCTGGTGGGGAGGGCCGCCCGGCTTCACGACCGCCGTGGACGAGCACGACCTGACCCCCGGCGGCACGGTCACCTACCTCATGACCGGCCCCGACGGCCGCACGTCGCGCGGCTGGTGGCGGATCGACTCGGTCGAACCGCCGACGTCCCTGGAGTTCACCGACGGCTTCGCCGACGACGGCGTGCCCGTCCCCGACATCCCGACCACCCAGGTGCGGGTGCGCCTCACCGAGCACGACGGCGGCACCCGCATGCTGGTGCACTCGGTGTTCGACTCCCGCGAGCAGATGGACCAGCTGGTGCGCCTGGGCGCGACGGACATCTTCGCCCAGTCGATCGGCCGGATGGACGCCCTGCTCACCGAGTCACCCGACTGACGACCCGGCCCCGCACCCGCACCGGGCATGGACACACCACAACAGACACGCCAGAACACCGAAAGGAACCGCCTCGTGCGCACGGTCAAGCTGCAGCTCCAGATCAGCGTCGACGGCTACATGGCCGGCCCCAACGGAGAACTCGACTGGGTGACGGGCCCCTGGACCGACGACATCAACGCCTACGTCGAGAAGATCTGGGACCCGGTCGACTGCATCGTCCTGGGCCGCAGGCTCGCCGAAGGGTTCATCCCCGCCTGGGAGTCCGGCCCCGAGGGCGAGACCCAGGAGGGCATCGACAAGATGAACAACACGCCCAAGGTCGTCATCTCCAACAGCCTCACCGAGTCTCCCTGGAACAACGCCGTCGTCGCGGGCGGCGACGTCGCCGCGACCATCAACAAGCTCAAGGCCGAATCCGGCGGCGACATCATGGTCTGCGGAGGCGGCACGCTCACCCGGGCGCTCATCGCCCAGGGACTGATCGACGAGCTGCACCTGTTCGTCAACCCGGTCGCGCTCGGCTCCGGGATGCCCGTGTTCCCCGACGGCGACGGCTACCACCGGCTCCGCCTGGCCGGCTCGCGGACGTTCGACTGCGGCATCGCCGCGCTGCACCTGGAAACCGCGCGCGCCTGACCGCACGCCAGGCCGCGGCACACGCCCCCAAGCGCCACATGTCGCGGCCTGACCGGCGGCCGCTGCCGGCCGCCCCGGCGGACCGGGCCGCGGCCCGGTCCGTCAGCGCGACAGCTCCGCGGCCAGCCCCTCCACGTCGGCCGCGGTCAACGTCAGGGTGTCGGCGTTGTCGAGCGCCTGCGTGGCGTCGGCCCGGCCGAGGTGACGGGTGACGGCGCGGTCCAGATAGGTCTCCACCAGCCGCGCCCCCGTCAGCCGCCCCCGGCCGCGCAGCCCGCCCAGGTCACGGTGCACGATCTCCCAGGCGTCCGGCCCCAGCCGCAGCCGCCGCTCCTCGGCCAGCAACGCCAGCAGGCCCGCGCGCACACGCGGATCGTTCATGTCCGGCAGCCGCACAGCGCGCAGGTCGGCCATCAGCTCCGGCGCCGCCGCCGACAGCTCGGCCACCCGCGCCGGCTCGCACGTGGCCAGCAGCGTGGTGTCGCTGACGCCCTCCAGACGCGCCTCGTACAGGTGCTCGGCGTAGGCGGCGCCCTGGGGGTCGTCGAGGACGAGCGCGTCCAGGCCGTCCAGCAGCAGCGTGTGCCCGGCGTGCTCGTCCAGCACACCGCGCAGCCCGGCCGGACCGCGGCCGCGGACCTCCTCGGCGTGCACGCCGTGCACCTCTCCGCTGGACACCCGCACGTCGGCGAGCGCACGCGACACCATGCGCCCCAGCCGCCGCTGCCCGCTGGACGGCGCGCCGATCAGCAGCAGCGCCGGCATGGACGCGGTGGACATCTCCTGACCGCGCAGCCGCTGCGCCCACTTGCCGCGGCGCCGCACCTCGGTCACGACGCGTTCGATGTCGTCGGCGCCGCACAGGAACCGGATGCCGTACGCCTCGGCGATCTGCGGACCGGCCTCGAGCGACGGCGCCGGAGGCACCGGCGGCGGCGGATCCGACACCGGCGCGGGCGGGGGAGGCAGCGGATCACGCGAGGTGGCCTCCGGGTCGACCTGCGTGGCGAACGGCCCCGGATCCAGATGCGTGGCCTCCACCTCGGCGCCGCCCACGCCCTGCTGCACACCCCCCGCGACGGCGCCCGGCGCGGCCCCGGGCGCGGCGTTCGGGCCGGCGCTCGGCCACACCGGCGCGGTCGGCGGCGCGGGCGGCACCGGAGACGACGGCGGCGGCACCGGGGACGACGGGGACGACGGGGAAGACGGAGACGACGGCGGCGGCACCGGAGACGACAGGGGCAAGGGCGCCGGCGCGGGCTGCATCCCCAGCGGCGGTTCGGGCTGCGGCGAGGCCGGCGCGCTCGATCCACCTGGGCCACCTGGCGCACCGGGCGCGCCCGACGAACGCGGCGGTTCGGGGGGCGGCGGTTGGGGCGCGGGTGTGGGCGGCGGCTCGGGGGGAGGCGGGGCGACGGGCTGGTCGGCCGACTCCCCGGCGGCCTGCCGCTCGGCGGCCAGGTGCGCACGCGCCGCCTTGATGATGTCCCAGGCGCTCAGCTCGTCGGTGGACGGCGGGGAGTGCAGCGCCGGGCTGGTCAGCTCGGCCGCCACCGCCTGCGGCACCGCGAACCCCGTGGCCGGGGGCGGCACCTGCGCCAGACGGCACCAGGTCAGCCCGATGGTGTAGGTGGTGGCCAGCAGCCACGACAGCGCGTCGGCGTCGGTACTGCGCAACGCCTCGGGCAGGCGGCCGTCGCGCGGCCACAGCTGCCGCAACGGGTTGGCCGGGTCGGTCAGCACCGCGTGCAGCGTGCGGGCGCTGTCGGGGTCCAGCCAGCGGTGCAGCGCGGGCACCGCGTTGGGCGCGGCCTGCAGGTCGGCGGCCAGCAACGCGATCCCGGCGCGGCGCACGTCGTCATGCGGACGGCCCCCCGTCGGCACCGGCGCGCGCGCCCCCGTCAGCGCCGCCACCACCTGCTGCAGGTCGTACAACGCCAGCCGCAGGTACTCGCCGGGCGCGGCGTCGCGCACCATGGGCGTGGCGAACTCGGCGGGGCAGCGGCGCCGCCACTCCTGCAGCATCGCCGCGGGACCGTACCGGGCCGTGGCCATGTCCTGCTGCACCAGCCGCAGCGACGCGGCCGTCACCGCCGCCAGCGCGTCGGCGCCGGGACGGAACCGCGCGTCGGCCTGCAACCCCGCCGCCACCTCGTACATGACCCGCGCGATGTGCGCGGCCCCGGCGCCGTCGCCGGCCTGCAGCCGGTTGATGTAGTACCCGGCCAGAGTGCCGAAGTCGGGCGGCATCATCCAGTGCAGCCGTTCGGCGGGCGTGGTCAGGAACGGGATGAACGACTCGATCAGCGGGTTCTCCGTCAGCACCACCGGAGCGCCCGCGCACCACAGAAGCGCACTCCAGGCCGCCACCACGGTGCTGGGGGTGCCGGGCTGGAACATGGGGTCCTGCTGGGCGAACTGCGCGGGGTTGACCGCCCACGCCGTGGTCAGCGCCTGCTGGATGCGCGCGACCACCGCCGTCTCCGGCGGCGCCCCGAGGAAACCGAGCGAGGCGACGCGTCCGGCGGTCAGGTCGGGGCCGGTGGGGAACAGCTGCGGCGGCACCGGAGGAGTGCCCGCGCCGCGCGGCGCCGGCTGGGCGACGCGTCGTTCCGCCGGGTCGGTGGGGGGAGGGCACGGGTGCCAGACGCCGTCCAGGCCGCAGCGGTACCAGCGCCCCCACGCGCCGAACAGCCACCACTCGCCCGAGCCCCACAGCATCCGCGCCACGACCTGCTCGGCGCGCTGCTGCGGCGGGGCGGTGCGCCACCAGGGCGAGGCGACCAGCTCCCGTACGTTGGCCTCCACCGCGGTGAAGAGGTCGCCGGCCGTTCCGCCCCCAGTTCCGCCGAGTCCCGCCCCGGCCGCGTGCCAGTTCACCCCGCGAATAGTAGTCCTCCCCGATGACGCGCCCGACGGTTCCGGCGAACGCCACCCGGCCGGTACGAGCCGGAACGAGTCCGGACATCGACGCTGTAAGGAGCGTTATGGCAGGATGCTCATGTACTTCGCGTGAGGGGAGGGACCATGCGGGACGCCGCGCGTACGCGCACCGTGGGGCTGTCGCTGGCGGTGCTGTCGTCGGTGTGCTTCGGCGCGTCCGGACCGTTCGGCAAGGCCCTCATCCACGCCGGGCTCACCCCCTGGCAGGCGGTGTGGCTGCGCATCGCCGGAGCGACCCTGGTGCTGGTGCCGCTGGCCCTGCTGCTGCGCGGCCGCGGCGCGGCGCGCTCGGTGCGGCCCCACCTGCCGTACGTGGTCGGGTACGGCCTGACCGGCGTGGCCGGCGCGCAGGCGTTCTACTTCGTGGCCGCCTCGCGGCTGCCCGTCGGCGTGGCCATCCTGCTGGAGTTCTGCGGCCCCATCCTGGTGCTGGGCTGGACCCGGCTGGTGCGGCGCGCGCCGGTGCACCGCTCGGCCGTCGCCGGCGTCGCCGTCGCCATGGTCGGCCTGACCATGGTGGTGCAGGTGTGGACCGGCCTGCGGCTGGACGCCCTGGGACTGGCCGCCGGTCTGGGCGCCGCCGCCTGCCAGGCCGGGTACTTCCTGCTCGTCGACCGCCTCACCGGCCAGGTCGACCCGCTGGTGATGACCACGGCGGGCACGATGGTCGCCGCGGCCGTGCTGGTCGTGCCCGCCGCGCCCTGGGCGCTGCCCTGGGACGTGCTGCCCGCCACCGTGCCCGTCGGCGACCACGCCGCCCCCGGCTGGCTGCTGGCCGCCTGGATCATCGTCGTCAGCACCGTGCTGGCCTACCTGACCGGCGTGGCCGGGGTGCAGCGGCTGTCGGCGCAGGTCGCCGGCGCCATCTGCTACACCGAGGCGGTGGCCGCCACCCTCCTGGCCTGGGCCGCGCTGGGCGAACGGCTCGCACCGGTGCAGCTGGCGGGCGGCGCGATCGTGCTGGCCGGCGCGTTCCTCGCCCAGCGCGCCACCGCCGACACCGCCGTGCCCGCCGACCCCGCCTCCGCCATCGGCGGCCCCGTCACCCCCGTCGCCGCAGGCGGTCCCGGCCCTGCGGGCGGCCCCGAAGACCCGGGGGACGCGGCCGCCGCGCACGCCCTCAGCCGCTGAACCTCCCGGGCCGGGCCCCGCGTCAGGCGTTCTCGCGCAGGAACCGCCGGGTGCCCAACGTCACCGACACCACCACCAGCACGGCCGTCACCGCCGCGCCCTCGGCGACGGTCGCCGAGGCGTAGTCGCCGACGAACGCGGCGCGCACCGCGTCCACCACGTACCGGAACGGAGTGAAGTGCGACGCCACGTCCAGCCATCCCGGCGCCATGCTCATCGGCAGCAGCATCCCCGACAGCAGCATCAGCGGCAGCACCACCGCCCCCAGCAGCGGCGCGAACCCGTCCTCCCGCCGCGTCACCAGCGCCAGCACGTACGACAGCGAGGCGATGCCGACCGCCAGCAGCACCACCAGCGTCACGCCGATCGCCAGCCCGGCCACCGGCGCGCGCAGTCCCAACGCCACCCCGGCCGCCAGCAGCAGCACCGCCTGCACGGCCAGGATCGTGGTGTCGCGCAGCACCAGGCCCAGCAGCAGCGCCACCCGGCTGACCGGCGTGACCCGCAGCCGGTCCACCACGCCCGCGCGCAGGTCGGCGATCAGGCCGAACCCCACATAGCCCGCGCTGAACAGCACCAGCTGCACCAGCACGCCCGGCACGAACACCTGCCAGGCGTCGTGGTCCCCGAACCCGCGCACGCCGCTGAGCCGTGTCAGCAGCGGCCCGAACAGCAGCAGGTACAGCAGCGGCTGCAGCACACCGAACACCACCGCAACCCTGGCGCGCAGCGTCGCACGCAGATGACGCATGTACAGCAGGCGCGTGTCACGCACGGTACGTCGCAGATCCACGGGAACCCCTCCTCGTCGGTGTCATGGAAATTCAGGCGGCGGCTTCGCGCAGCGACCGGCCGGTGATGGTGAGGAACACGTCGTCGAGGGTGGGACGCGCCATCCGCAGCGCCGTCATCTCCACCCCCGCCGCGTCCAATGCCCGCACCACCTGCGGCAGCGCGCGGTCGCCCTGGTCGACGGTCAGCCGCACCGACGATCCCGTCACCACCGCCTCGCGCACCTGCGGCAGGCCCGCCAGCGCGGCGCGCGCACGAGCGGCCCCGCCGGTCTCCCCGGCTGCCCCTCCGCCGGTCTCACCGGCGGTGTCCGCGTCGGGCCCGCCGCCGGGCCGCGCGTCGGCCAGTTCGAGGATCACCACGTCGCCGGAGACGCGGCGCTTGAGCTCGTCCGGCGTGCCCTCGGCCACGATCCGGCCGTGGTCGATGATGAGGATCCGGTCGCACAGCGCGTCGGCCTCGTCCAGGTAGTGCGTGGTCAGGAACACCGTGGTGCCGTCCTCGTCGCGCATGCGGCGGATGTGCTCCCACAGGTTGCCGCGGCTGTGCGGGTCCAGGCCGGTGGTCGGCTCGTCCAGGAACACCAGGGGCGGACGGTGCACCAGCCCCAGCGCGATGTCCAGCCGGCGGCGCTGCCCGCCCGACAGCGCCTGCGCCGGACGATCCAGCAGCCCCTCCAGCTCCAGCCGCGCGCACAGCTTGGCGATCCGCTCGGCGCGGTCGCCCACGCCGTACAGGCGGGCCTGCAGGTCCAGCTCCTCGCCGATCGGAACGGCGGGACCGGCGCCGCCGCCCTGCGCCACGTATCCGATGCGGCGCCGCACGCCCACCGCGTCGGTGCGCAGGTCGTGCCCGGCGACCGTGGCGGTGCCGGCCGTGGGCGCCAGCAGCGTGGTCAGCATCCGCAGCGTGGTGGTCTTGCCCGCGCCGTTGGGGCCCAGGAACCCGACGATCTCGCCGGGCGCCACGGACAGGTCGACGCCGCGCACCGCCTCCACGGTGCCGCGTCTGGTGGTGAAGGTGCGGGCCAGCCCGCTCGCCTCGATCACGTCTGCCTCCAGGATCGGATGGGGGAAACGTCGATAGAGTAACCACAAATTTGGAGTCGCACCAAGTTTTCAGTGACGCCATCGCGACTAGAATTCCTGGCATGGCGGACGATCGCGGGGCCGGGACGCCGGCCGGAACCGGGACCGGGACCCAGGCCGGATTCGAGGCCGGGTCCGGGGGAGGGGAGGCGCGCGACACCGAACGGCTCGGGTTGCGTGAACGCAAGAAGCGCGAGACCAGGCGGCGCATCGCCGACATCGCCACAGGGCTGTTCATGATGCGCGGCTTCGACAACGTCACCATCGCCGACGTGGCCCGCGCCGCCGACGTGTCGGTCAACACCGTCTTCAACTACTTCGGGACCAAGGAGGACCTGTTCTTCGACCGGCAGGAGGAGATCGTCGAGCAGGCGGCGCGCGCGTTCACCGAACGCGCTCCCGGCGAGTCGGCCGCCGCGGTGTTCCGCCGCCTGTTCATCGAAGGCCTGGACCAGAACGCCTACCAGACCGGGTTCCACGAGGGCTCGGAGACCTGGGCTCGCACCGTCCGCCAGAGCCCCGCCCTGGCCGCCAAGCAACTGGAGATCGCCCATCGCGCGCAGCGCCGGCTGGCCGCCGTTCTCGCCGACGAGACCGACGCCGACCCCGACGACATCACCGCCCGCGCCGCCGCCGCCATGATCTTCGCCGTGCAGCGGACGCTCGTCGAGCAGATCCTGCAGCGCAAGATGGCCGGCGAGTCGCTGGAGGAGATGCGCGAAGACGTCTACGCCGCCGCCGAACGCGCCTACGACCTGCTGGAACGCGGCATCGGCGGCTACGGCGCCAAACCCGCCGCCCCCGGCCGCGGCCTCCCGGGCGGCACCGCGCCGCCGGCCCTGCCGCACGGATCGTCCGAGACGTCCGCGCCGGAGCCCGACACCGAAAAATAGGTGTCGGGGTGATCGCCCGCGTTCCTACACTCCGTGGGTGCGGAGGCAATCATGGACACCCCCACACTCCTCACCCACCTGGAGACGCACGCCGTCCCGCTCACGCTGCCCCGAGGCGGCACCCTGTGCTGGGACGACGCCGACCTGCACAGGGCCGCCTACACCGCCGACCCCGAGGGCTACGCGCTGCTCGCCCTGGCCCCCGGCGTGCGGCCCTGGCAGCGCGCCCGCGTCCTGCTGCAGGTGCTGGCCGCCTCCCAGGCCGGGCTCGACGACGCCACCCGCGCCACCCTGGCCCGCCTCGCCCGCGTCCTGACCCTGGCGCTGCCGCCCGCCCACGTCATCACCGTGCTGCTGGGCCTGCGCCGCCTGCGCGCCAACCACAAGCACACCACCCGCGCCGCGCTGCGGTTCGTCCTGGAGCACCCCGACGCCGACGCCCTCATCGCCGCGCGCCGCCCCGCCCTGCTGGACTCTTTCGAACACGCCCTGGGCAAGGCCACCGCACGCGGCTGCGCCCGCCGCATCGCCGACGGCGACACCGGCTCGGACTACCTGCAACGACGGCTGCTGCGGTTCCTGACCGCACCACACCACGCCCTCCGGCGCGTCCCCGCGCTGTACGCGGCGGGCCCGCAGGAGGCCACCGCCCCACACGAACCCGTGCTCGCCGTCGAACGCGCACGCCGGTACCCCGGCACCGTCACCGCCACCAACCGCGGCGACATCGCCGCCACCCTCGTCCACCTGTACCGCGGCGGCCCCGCCGAGGAACTGTACGTGGCGCTCGGCCGCTACCTGGCCGCCGCCGTCGCCGCCTACCCCCGCTTCCCGGGCACCGTCGCGCTCGTGCTGGACGCCTCGGCGTCCATGCGCGGCTACGGCGAACGCCAATGGGCCCTGATGTCGCAGGCCGCCGCGCTGCGCATGGTGCTGTCGCAGGTCTGCGACCGGGTGGAGGTCGTGGAGGTCGGCGGCGACGAACGCGTCCCGCGCGGCGCCACCGACCTGGCCACCGGCGTGCTGGACGCGCTGGCCGCCGGCCCCGACCTGGTCGCCGTGGTGTCCGACGGCTACGAGAACGTCTTCCCCGGCGACCTGGCCCGCGTCGCGGCCACCCTGCCGCACGTCGGCGTCACCACCCCCGTGCTGTTCTGCCACGCCATGTTCACGCCCACCGACGACCTGACCCTGCGCCGTCCCGCCCCGGCGCTGCCGCAACGCGGGTTCTGGCACCAGGACGACTTCGACGAACTGCTGCCCTGGATGTTCGGGCACTGCGCCGCCGGCGAGCCGTGGCTGCGCACCGCCCTGCGCACCCGCCTGGACGCCCTGGACCGGCAGGCCGCACAGATCGGAGGGATCGCCGCATGACGATCCGCGACACACCCGGCGCGACGTCCGGCGCCGCCACCACCACGCTGGACACCCTCATGCCCGGCCCGCTCAGCCTGGCCGGGCACCGCCTGGGCACCCCGCAGCGCGCCGGGGCGCTGACCATGGTCCCCATCTCCGGGCCCGCCTACCCGGGCATCGTCCCGCCCCGCCGCGGCCTCAAACTCGCCCGCGTCGACGGCTACGGCCGCGTCGAGCTGCACAACGGCGCCGCCGACGGCGTGGCGATCGTCCCGCTGCACATCGGCTACATCCAGGACGCCGCGCAGAACCACGCGCTGTGCCGCTCGGCGTTCATCGCCGCCGGGCAGAGCCTGATGTTCGAGGACGCCGCCTGCGTCCAGGCGTCCCAGGGCGGCTACCTCACCGAACGCGACCAGTGGTTCTTCGTCCTGCCCGTCGAACTGCGCGCCCGCGCACTGCAGCGGCGCGGCGTGCACGACTTCTCCAAGCTGTGGGACGACATCGCCGCCCTCAACCGCGGCTACGGGCTGCCGGCGCGCGGGCACCTGGAACAGATCCTGTCGCGCAAGCGTCCCGTGCTCACCCAGTTCCAGAGCCGCCTGGAACTGCAACCCGGGCAACTGGGCGCGCTGTTCTTCGTCGACGGACGGCTGGCCGGGCTGGAGCTGGCCCCCGACCCCGGCTACTTCGCCGACGTGTGGACCGCCCTGGTCTGCTTCGCCTACGGCGTCGCCGCCTGGCACGCCGAACAGCGGCACGCCGAGGCCGGGCCGCCTTCCGAGGCGCGGCCGTTTCCGGCCACCAGCCTGCCCGAGCTGCGCGCCGCGCTCGACCGCGACCGGGCCGCCCGCATCGCGCAGGTCGCCGGATGGCTGGCCGACGTCCCCACCGGCCCCGTCGAGGTCACCGAGGAGGAGCGTTACCTGGGCCTGCGGCTGTCCACGGTCACCGGCGCCCACCTGGCCGGGCAGGTCGTCACCGACGGGGACCGCGCCGTGTACGCCTCCCTGTTCGCCCCCTGGCCCGGCGACACCGCGCAGTGAGCCGGGCACGGGCCGAACCACGGCATGGGCGGCGGGGCCGCGGCGCGTGAGGCAGCGGCATAAACCGGTTGCTTCACGGGCCCGCGCCCACTTGAATGACGAGCGGGAACTGAGCCGGGCGCACCAGACGGACCCCAGATTCCAAGTCTGGCATTAACCGTCTGAGAAACGGTCACAACTCTGGTGGACGCGCCGGCCGCCCGTCCCGCCTTCTCACCCCCGCTCCGCGCGCTCCCTCGGGCGCCGGGCGACGGCGCGCGACGGCGGCGCCGGCGACGGCGGCGCGGTGACACGGCGAACGCGACCGGCGAGCGGGCGACGTCGTGGACGTCTGCCGTTGACGGGCCCCGCGCGGATGTCTAGCGTGCCGGGGGAACACACATGATCATGGTCGTCCGGGGGCGGCGACGATGCCACCGCAGGGAGCCGTCATGCACCGTCGCCGACGCCTGTCCCTCCTGGCCGCCACCACCCTGGCCGCCACGCTGGTGACCCCGGTCACCGACGCCCTCGCCGCCCCGGGCAAGGACCCGCGGCTGACGCGGATCATCAAGGCGATGACCCTGGAGGAGAAGGCCGCCCAGCTGTTCGTGCTGCAGGTGTACGGCAAGAGCGCCGACACCACCGACCCCGCGGACGTGGCCCGCAACCGCCGCCTGTACGGCGTCGACAACGCCGCACAGGTCATCGCCCGCTACAAACCCGGCGGCATCATCTACTACGGCGCCGACCCCGCCAACGTCGACAACCCCCGCCAGCTGGCCGCCTTCTCCAACGGCATCCAGCGCGCCGCCCTGGCCCAGCGCGTCCCCGTCCCCGCGCTGATCTCCATCGACCAGGAGGGCGGCATCGTCGCCCGCGTGCAGCCGCCCGCCACCCAGTCGCCGGGCGCCATGGCGCTGGCCGCCGGACGCCGCCCCGCCGACGCCCGCGCCCTGGCCGCCGTCACCGCGCGGGAGCTGCGCGCCATCGGCGTCAACGCCGACTACGCCCCCGTCGCCGACGTCAACGTCAACCCCGCCAACCCCGTCATCGGGGTGCGGTCGTTCGGCTCCGACCCGGCACTGGTGTCGCGCATGGTCACCGCGCAGGTCGACGGGTACAGCACCGGCGGCGTGGCGCCCACCGTCAAGCACTTCCCCGGCCACGGAGACACCCGCACCGACAGCCACACCGGCGTGCCGCGCATCGAGCACACCCGCGAGCAGTGGGAGCGCCTGGACCTGCCGCCGTTCCGCGCGGCCATCGCACGCGGCGTCGACGCCATCATGACCGGGCACCTGGTCGTGCCCGCGCTCGACCCGTCCGGCGACCCGGCCACCCTGTCGCGGCCCATCCTCACCGGCATCCTGCGCCAGCGCCTCGGCTACCGCGGCGTCGTCGTCACCGACGCCCTGGACATGCAGGGCGTGCGCGACAAGTACGGCGACGACCGCGTCCCCGTGCTGGCGCTCAAGGCCGGCGCCGACATGCTGCTCAAACCGCCCGCCGACACCGCCGGGACCGGGCAGTTCCCCACCCAGCTGCGCGCCGTGGTCGAGGCCGTCAACAGCGGCGAGCTGACCGAACGCCGCCTCGACGAGTCCGTCTACCGCGTCCTGGAACTCAAGCGCAAGCGCGGCCTGTTCCGCGACCCGTTCGCCGACGAGTCCAAGGTCGACCGGGTCGTCGGCGCGGCCGCGCACCTGGCCGCCGCCCAGCGCGCCACCGACCGCACCACCACGCTGGTCAAGAACGACGCCGGGCTGCTGCCGCTGCGCCCCGGCGCCCGCAACGTGCTGGTCGCCGGATGGGGCGCCGCCACGACCCGCACCCTCGGCGAGGAGCTGGCCCGCCGCGGCGCCGCCGCCACCGTGCGCGAGACCGGGCTGAGCCCCACCCCGCAGCGCATCGACGAGACCGTCGCCGCGGCACGCGACGCCGACCTGGTCGTCGCCGTCACCAACCGCGCGTGGGACGTCAAGCCGTCCACGCCCACCGAACCCCACAACGGCCCCGGGCAGGCGAACCTGGTCAAGGCGCTGGTCGCCACCGGCAAGCCGGTCGTGGTCATCGCCGTGCGCGACCCGTACGACATCGCCTACTTCACCGAGGCGCCGACCTACCTGGCCACCTACTCCTACACCGCCGAGGCGCTGCGGTCGGCGGCCAAGGTGCTGTTCGGTGAGCTGGCGCCGTCGGGCAGGCTGCCGGTGACGATCCCGGTGGGCGGCGACTCCGGCCAGACCCTCTACCCCTTCGGCCACGGCCTCGGTTACACCCGCTGACCGCCCCCTAACCGCCCGCCGACGCACCGCCCGCCGAGCCGTCCGCCGACGTGCCGGTGGAGGCGTCGGCGGGCGGTTCGGCGATCGCGGCCGGCCGCGGCCGCGCCAGCCGCCGGTAGTCGGCGGTGTCCAGCGCCATCGACCGGTCCAGCCGCGCGGCGTTGAAGAAGATCTCCGCGTGCTCCAGCAGCGCCGGATCCACGACCAGCTCCAGGTCGGGATGGAAGGAGAACGGCAGGATCGTCCCGCTCACGCTGCCCGCCAGCCGCTCGGCGACCTCGGTGGCCGCGAACCCCGCGTAGCCGCCGCCCAGCAGCCGCTTGACCGCGCCCAGGTCCACGCGCCGGTCCCCGGGCACCACCGCCAGCACGTAGCGCCGCGTCTTCTTGTCCAGCTTCACCATCACCACGATGCACTTGGCCGCCTGCGCCGGATCGTTGCCGCGCATCGCGTTGACCAGATCGGTGCGGCCCTCGGGAGCGTGGTCGATGAGCCGGTAGCGGGCGCCGCCCCCCTCCAGCAGGCCGATCAGCCGGTCATAGGCCGAACCGCCACCGTCGCCGCCGCCGTCGGACGCGGTGGCCCCGCGGTCGTCTGTACGCAGGTCGGACACGTTCCCCCCAGGGCATTTAGGGACTTGGCTAAGTACATGAATACACCTGCGCGCCCTCCGGCGGAGCCGAAATCCGATCACCGTCCGCCGCATCCACGGTCCAGCCGTGCCGGCCCCGCGGAAAGGAGACCGGTCACCGCAGGTCGGTCGGCTGGAGGCTGATCGCTGATCCCTGGGCCGTGCGCATGCCTCATGGGCGCACGGGGAGAGGTAGCCGGACCGCCGGGGGAAGGGGCGCGGGGACCGGGTCCGCCCGGAAGGACTGGATCATCAGGGCCGCGAAGCGGCGCGAAGCCGCGACCCTCGTCTCCCGTGACGCGGCCCGGAGGCCCTCGTTCGCCATCAGCGCCAGCACGATGTCCTCCACCCCCACGTCCGTCCGCAGCCCGCCCGCCTCTCTCGCGCGCTGGACGAGTTCGGCCAGGCCGCGCAGCGCGCGGTCGCGGCTCTCGGCGAAGTGGAACACCTGGGGATACTGCGAGGCGAGAGCGCGGGCAAGGCTCCGGTCGAGGGCGTGCGCCGCCATCAACCCCTCGATCACCTGGCAGAACCCCTGCCAGGGGTCGGCGGCCGCCAAGCCCTCCTCGACGACCGCGACGCACGTGGCCATCTGCTCGGCGAAAGCCGCCGTGAGCAGCGCCTCCTTGGTCGGGAAGCGTCGATAGACGGTGGCCACGCCGACCTGCGCACGCCGGGCGATCTCCCGCATCGGCACGTCGAGGCCCTCGGCGGCGAAGGTGGCGCGGGCCACGTCCAGGATCCGTTCCCGATTGTCCCGGGCGTCCGAGCGCAGTTTCTGAACCACTTGGGCCGTCACCGCTCTCACTTTAGGGAGACGGACAGGGCGCTCCGTTACGGTCCGGCACATGAGAGCTGCCCAATTCTCGCAATACGGTCCACCCGGTGTCATGCACGTCGCCGAGGTCGAAGAGCCGCACGCCGGACCAGGCGAGATCCGCATCACCGTCCGGGCCTCGGGACTTTCGACCGGGGAGACCCTGATCCGCTCGGGGGCGCTGCGGGACGTGGTGCCCGTGACGCTGCCGCACCGGACCGGGATGGAGGCCGCGGGCGTGGTGGACGAGGTCGGCGACGGCGTCACGGGCGTCGGCGTCGGCGACGAGGTGTTCGGCATGACCGACCCGTCCGCGCGCGGCGCCAATGCCGACTACGCGGTCCTGGTGGCCTGGGCGCCGAGACCGGCCGCGTGGAGCTGGGAGGAGGCGGGCGGCGCCGCAGGCGGTGTCGAGACGGCCACCCGGGTCCTGGACCGGCTCGCGGTCGGCGCCGGCCACACCGTGCTGGTCCAGGGGGCGGCCGGTGGGGTGGGCACGATCGCCGTCCAGCTCGCGGTCGCCCGCGGTGCCGCCGTCATCGGTACGGCGAGCGAGCACAACCACGACTTCCTGCGCTCCCTCGGCGCCGTGCCGACGACGTACGGTCCGGGGCTGGCCGGCCGGGTCCGCGGGCTGGCGGCGAACGGGGTGGACGCGGTGTTCGACTGCGCCGGAGGGGCGCTGCCCGACCTGATCGAAATCGTCGGGGACGCGGCGCGCGTGGTGACGATCGCCGCCGACCTCACCGCCGCGGCCCACGGTGTGCACCTGTCGCACGGCGCGCCGGCCGACCGGACGGGCACGGCCTTGGGAGCCGGCGCCGACCCGCTGGCAGTGCACGGCCTCGCGACGGCGGTGACCCTCGCCGACGCGGGCCGGCTGCGGGTACCGGTCGCGGCGGCGTTCCCCCTCGACGAGATCGCAGCCGCACACGAACTGAGCGAGACCCGCCACGCCCGCGGCAAGATCGTGCTCGTGCACTGACGCGGCATCGATGTCTATCGGGTCACACCGGACATTCGAGGCATTGACGTAAATGATCGCTTACTTGAGCATGGGGGGCAGCGACGAGGGAAGGTGACGCGGCGGTGACCACCGAGCGGACCGGTCCGGCGATCGACGCCATCAATCTGAGCGACATGGGGTTCTGGGCCCGTCCACCGCGCGAGCGGGCCGCGGCGTTCGCGGTGCTGCGCGCCCAGCCCGGGCCGGTGCGCTATCCCGACCCGCCCGTCCCGTTCACCCGGCGCGGCGACGGCTTCTGGGCGCTGGTGCGGCACGCCGACGTCACCGAGGCCAGCCGCAACCCGCAGATCTTCAGCAGCGAGCCCAACGCCACCAGCGTCATCGACTCGCCGAGCTGGCTGAACCGCTACGTCGACTCCATGATCAACATGGACGATCCGCGGCACGCCAAGATCCGCCGCATCGTGTCCCGCGCCTTCACCCCGCGCATGCTGGCCAAGACCGACGACGACGTGCGGCGCCGCGCCGCCCGCATCGTCGACGACCTGATCGCCTCCGGCCCCGGCGACTTCGTCGCCAAGGTCGCCGTGCGGCTGCCGGTCGAGGTCATCTGCGACATGCTCGGCATCCCCGACCACTACCAGCCGCGCGTCGTCCGGCTCACCAACATCGTGCTGGGCAACACCGACCCCGAGTACACCGGCATCACGCCCGAGATGGGACGCCTGCGCACCGGCCTCGGCCTGGCCAAGGTCGCCTGGGCCGCCCGCGAGCTGCACCGCCTGGCCGCCCGCCTCGGCCGCGAACGCGTCGCCGCGCCGACCGGCGACCTGACCTCCGCGCTGGTGAACGCAAACGTCGACGGCGAGCGGCTGTCGGCCCGCGAGTTCGGCACGTTCTTCCTGCTGCTGGTGGTGGCGGGCAACGAGACCACGCGCAACGCCATCGCCCACGGGCTCAAGCTGTTCACCGACCATCCCGACCAGCGCGACCTGCTGCTGGACGACTTCGACGCGCGGATCGCCGGCGCCGTGGACGAGATCGTCCGCTACAGCACCCCGGTCATCTGCTTCCGCCGCAACCTCACCCGCGACCACGAGCTGAACGGCCATGCCCTCGCCAAGGGCGACAAGGTCATGCTGTTCTACAACTCCGCCAACCGCGACGAGGCCGTCTTCACCGACCCCGACCGGTTCGACATCACCCGCTCGCCCAACCCGCACGTCGGGTTCGGCGGTCCCGGACCGCACTACTGCCTGGGCGCCAACCTGGCCCGCCGCGAGATCACGGTGATGTTCCAGGAACTGTTCACCCGGCTGCCCGACATCCGCGCCGACGGCGAGCCCGACCTGCTGCTGTCCAGCTTCATCAACGGCATCAAACGCCTGCCCTGCACGTTCACCGCCCCCTGACCCGGGGCCGGTCGTCCCGCCGGGCCGTGGTCCAGCCGGGACCGGCCGGTCGCTATGCTGGGGCGAGCCCCGAGGACGACCCTCGAGGGAGCGGTGGTGGGGCCCACCGCCCCCGCCCACGTGCGGGGCAACCGCGTCCTTGTGAACAGGGACGCCAACGGTCCCTACCGATGACGTCGTCATACCGGTAGGAGATCCGCATGCCCGACGCCCGGACCGCCGCGCAGGTCGACCTGCACGCCGACCGGCCCCCCGCCCGGCGCCGCGTGCCGTGGGCGACGCTCGCGGTCATCTCCATCGGCGGGATGGCGGGCGCGCTCGCCCGCCACGGCGTCGCCGTGGCCTTCCCCCACGCGCCCGGCGGCTTCGCCTGGGCGACCTTCGGCGTCAACACCGCCGGATGCCTGCTGATCGGGGTGCTCATGGTCGCCATCACCGAGATCCGGGAGGCGCACCGGCTGGTCCGGCCGTTCCTGGGCGTGGGCGTGCTCGGCGGATTCACCACCTTCTCCACCTACGTCGTCGACGCCCAGCAGGCCCTGCAGGCCGGCGCGCCCAGGACCGCGCTGATCTACCTGGCCGCCACCCCCGCCGCCGCGCTGGCCGCGGTGTTCACCGGGGTGCACCTGACGCGCGCCCTGGCCCGCGCGGTCGCGCGCCGCCGCGAGGACCGCCCGCGCACGGAAGGACGACCATGAAGCTGGAAGGCTCCGCGCTCCGCCTGACGATCTTCGTGGGGGAGAGCGACACCTGGCACCACCGGCCGCTCTACCACGAGATCGTGCACCGCGCCCACGCCGCCGGGCTCGCCGGGGCCAGCGTGCTGCGCGGGATCGAGGGCTACGGGGCGTCCAGCCGCATCCACACCTCCCGCATCCTGTCGCTGTCGGAAGACCTCCCCCTGGCGATCATCATCGTGGACGCCGAGGACAGGATCCGCGCGTTCCTGCCCCAGCTGGACGAGCTGGTCGCCGAGGGCCTGGTCATCATCGATCCCGTCGAGGTGATCCGCTACGCCGGCCGCGGGGACGAGCGGTGAGCGTCCCGGCCGTGCTGCTGGTCGCGCTGGGCGCGGCGGTGGGCGCGCCGCTGCGGTACCTGGCCGACCGCTTCGTGCAGGCCCGCCACGACGGCGTCTTCCCCTGGGGCACCTTCACCGTCAACATCACCGGGTCGGCGCTGCTGGGCTTCCTGGCCGCCCTGCCCGCCGGGCACGGGACGATGACCCTGGCCGGCACCGGCCTGTGCGGAGCGCTCACCACCTACTCCACCCTCGGCTACGAGACGCTGCGCCTGGCCGAGGACGGCGCCCGCACCTACGCGGTGCTCAACGCCGCCGCCTCGATCGCGGCCGGACTGGGCGCCGCCTACTGCGGCATGGCGCTCGCCCAAGCCGTGTGACCGCGCCCGTCGCGGCGGGGGAGTACGCGCAGGCCCCCGGCGTACGCGGATTCGCGTAGTGCGGATGTAGCCCCACGGACGACGCCCGCGCAGGAACCGGACACCACGATGAACGGGTCAGCGCCCGACGCCCCGAAGGAACGGTCCGATGCCTGCTCCGACGACGAGTCCAGCCCACCCGCCACGACCGAGACTGCACGCGGCGGCAGCGCCGTTCCGGCGCCGCGTCGAACGCGCCGGTGTGGCGGTGGGCGCCGCGCTCATCGTCTCGGGCCTGTTCCACCTGGTCGTCTTCGCGGTGGACGGCGGACCGTGGGACGGGCCGGTGTCCTGGCGCAAGCCGGTCACCTTCGGGCTGTCGTTCGGCCTGACACTGATCACGGTGACCTGGGTCGCCACCCACCTGGCGCTGGGCGAACGCGCCCGCGCCGTGCTGCTGGGCGTGCTGACGGCCGACTGCGTCGTCGAGGTCGGCGGGATCACCCTGCAGGCCTGGCGGGGCGTGCCGTCCCATCTCAACCGGGAGACGTCGTTCGACTCGGCGGTGTCGACGGTGCTGGCGGCCGGAGGCGGCGTGCTCATCGTGGTGCTGACCGCCATGGCCGTCGCCGCCCTGCGGCCCAACCCGCGCGTCACCCCCAGCATGCTGCTGGCGGTGCGCGCCGGGTTCGCGACGCTGATGGCCGGGCTCGCCACCGGTGCCGCCATGATCGCCCGCGGGGTGATCGAGGCGTCGGCGGGCCACCAGCAGGAGGCCTACCGGGTGGCCGGCTTCCTCAAGCCCGTCCACGCCGTCAGCCTGCACGGCGTGCTGGTCCTGCCCGCCCTGGCCGCCGTGCTGTCCCTGACCGGCTGGCACGAGGCGCGCCGCACACGCGCGGTCGCGGCCGCGTCGGCCGCCTACGCCCTCGCGATCGCCGCGGCCCTGGCCTACTCCCTGCTGCGCTGACCCCGGCAGGCCACAGGCCGCCGGGGATCCGGCCGTCGACGTCACATCACGCCGCCGCCGACGGTCGAAGCTCGTTCAGCAGGGCCGCCAGGTCGGCGGGGCGGGAGAACATGGGCCAGTGGCCGGTCGGCAGGGAGTGGAAGGTCCACTCCGGCCCCGCCAGCATCGCGAACGCCGGGTTGCCGGCGGCCACCAGGTGCCGCACCGTGTCCAGCGGGAACGTGCAGGCGATCAACGCCTTGGGCGTCGGCGGGACCGTCGCCGGGCGCACCAGCGGCTGGGCGGCGGTGCGGAACGGTTGCGGTGTCGCGCGGCGGCGCATCCGCGCCAGGTGCTCTTCGGACAGGCCCTCCAGGCTCTGCGGGTCCTCGGCCGGGTCGAAGGCGGGCACCGGGATGCGCCAGCCGTCGCCCTCGTCGGCGACCTGCTTCTCGATCGCGGCCTGCTGCTCGGGCTCGTTGAAGTCCTGCTGCGCCCAGCCCGACGGCAGCGGGGCGCTGTCGACGTACACCACGCGCGCCAGGCGCTCGGGCGCACGGTCGGCGGCGCCGGTCACCGGCATGGTCGCCCCGCTGTGCGCGACCAGCACCACGTCGCGGCGGCCGTCGAGCACGGTCAGCACGTCGTTGACGTGGGTGTCGAGGTCGACCTCCGGTGTCGCCTCGTCCGCGCGTTCGGCCAGGCCGGTGAGCGTCACCGTGATCGCCTCGTGCCCGGCGGCGCGCAGGTCGCGCGCCACCTCCTCCCACGCCCACGCGCCCAGCCAGTAGCCCGGCACCAACACGAACGTCGCCATGGTCAAGCCCTCCCTGTTGTCTGGAGTCTCCACCGTAGAATCAAATCCGGTCAGACCACGTCCGGATTAATCGGGTGCCTTATGTCACATCCCACGACCCGCATGCTGGCCATGCTGGAGCTGCTGCAGGCCAACCACCGCATGGGCGGCGCCGAACTGGCGCGCCGGCTCGGCGTGGACGAACGCACCGTCCGGCGCTACGCCACCCGCCTGGAGGAGCTGGGCGTGCCCGTCGTGGCCGAACGGGGACGCTACGGCGGCTACCGGCTGATGCCCGGATACAAGCTGCCGCCGCTGATGCTGAACGACGACGAGGCCACCGCCGTCGTCCTGGGGCTGCTGGCCGGACGACGCGTCGGCCTCCCCGGCCAGGCCACCGAAAGCGCCCTGGCCAAGGTGCAGCGCGTCCTGCCCGCCGCGCTGCGCGAACGCGTGCAAGCCCTGCAGGACACCCTGGACTTCACCCTCGCGCCCCGCGACGCGGCCGCGCCCGCCACCGCGGCCCTGCTCACCCTCGCCGGTGCCGCCCGCGCGCGACGCCGCGTCCTGCTGCGCTACCGCTCCTGGCAGGGCACCGAAAGCGAACGTCAGCTCGACCCGTACGGGCTGGTGTTCCACTCCGGACGCTGGTACGTCACCGGGCACGACCACCGCAGCGGCGAGACGCGCACCTTCCGCGTCGACCGGGTGCTGTCGGCCGAGCCCAGCACCGACACCTACGACGTCCCCGACGACCTGGATCCCGTGCAGCACGTCACCCGGTCCCTGGCGCGCGTCCCCTACGCCCACCAGGTCGACGTCGTGCTGGACACCACGCTGGAGGAGGCGCGGCGCCGCGTCCCCGCCTCCACCGCCACGCTGTCGCGCGTGGACGGCGGCGTCCTGATGACCACCCGCGCCGACGACCTGGACGGCATGGCGCGCATGCTGGCCGGGCTGGGCTGGCCGTTCGTCATCCGCCGCCCCGCCGAGCTGCGCGACGCGGTACGCCGTCTCGCCGACACCCTCCGCGCCCACGCCGACAGAACCGGATGACCCGGCGCGCGGCCTCTAGGCGGGGTGGGCGTCCCAGTGGCGCCGCAGGTGGGGGACGAGGTCGCCCTGCTCATCGCCGCCAGGGACGGCGACGCGGCCGCCATCACCGACGGTCAGGCCGCCGTCGGGGAACTGCTCGACCGCCTGCTCGCCGCCTAGGCTCCCGGGAACCCGTTCTTACGCCGTCGACAGCCAGCGCACCCGGTGGGCCTCGGTGGGGTCGGGCGTCTCCCACCGGTCCACCAGCCGGGAGATCACCGCGTCGGGAACCGGGGCGGGACGGCCCCGGTTGCGTGCGCGCAGCACGTCCGGCGGCGCCTCCAGCGCCACCAGCTCGATCCGGCCCCCGTACCCCGCGATCAGGCCGGTGCACTGCTCGCGCAGCATGCGCGAGACGTTGGTGGCGTTCCACACGAACGACCGGCCCGCACGCAGGTGCTCGCGGGCCTGCTCGTGCGCCGCGGCCACCACCCGGCGCTGGTCGCCGGCCGGGTCCACGCCCAGCTCCGCGCGCAGGCGGTCCAGGCTCACCACCGGCCAGCCGGGACGGTGCCGGTCGATCCAGTGGTTCTTGCCGACCCCGGGCAGACCCGACAGCACCGTGACGTCCACGCGCGTGTCGTCGTAGGCGGCGTAGTCGGGGTCGCGGCCGGGTTTGCGGAAGTACCAGAACCGGGCGTGGTCGGACGGGAACCGGCGCGGCCGGTCCAGGCAGCGCTGCTCGGCGCAGTACTCCTCGTACAGCGCGATGTTGTCCAGCACCTCCCGGGTGTCGCCGCAGACGCGGCCGAGGATGTCGGCGGTGGCCAGCAGCACCAGGTCGTCGTTGCGCGCCAGCAGGCTCGCCCGGAAGGCGATCGGCTGCAGGTCGGGACGCTCCAACGCCCAGAACGGCACCTGGTGGTGACGCACCAGCGCCGCCACGTGCTCGCGCCAGGCGATCGGTGCGCCCAGCTCCCACAGGATCCGCCGCACCATCAGGTCACCGCGCCGCGAATGCCCGTGCGCGGTGATGCGGCCGTCGGCGTCGATCTGCGTGCAGTGCGGCTTGGCCACGTCGTGCAGCAGCACGGCCGCGAACAGCCGGACCCGCTCGCCGGCCGGGCGGGCGCGCCATCCGGGCAGCTCGGCCAGCGCCTCGCACGCCATCCGCGTGTGCGTCTCGACGTCGCCCTCGCCGTGGTGCACCGGGTCCTGCGGGACGCCCGCCATGCGGCGCACCCAGTCGAACGCCTCACGGATCTCCGGCCACGGCACCGTCCAGTGCGGCGGCGCCGGGCACAGCTCCTCAAAGACCCGCATACATCACCTCCGGGTCGGCCAGGCCGTTGGCGACGATCGGACGGTCCTGCCAGTGCGAGCCGGAGTCCAGGATGGTCGTCAGGAAACTGGGCCGCACCCACTTGTAGCGGCCCACGGTACGGCCGTCCTCCTCGACCTTGATGTAGAGGCCCTCCATGTACTCGGAACCGTCGGTCTCGGACGCGACCCGCCCGGGGTCCGCGCCGCCCGCCAGCGCCGCCTCACGCAGGGCGTCCTTCCAGCGCGGCGTACGGCACGTGGACGGCCCCAGCAACGCCGTCAGCTCCGACACCCGCTGCAACGGCCCGGTGTGCAGGACGGGCACCGACACGACGGGCGTGCCCTCGAGCAGTTCCCGGCGGCGTTGCGTGGACAGGAACGTCCCGTCCTCCTGGTCGAGCACGTCGAACTCGCAGAAATAGTGGGGGAGCGCGTCATAGAACATGGTGTGCTTGGCGTACAGCCACTCCCCGTACAGCACGTAACGGTCGCGCAGGCGCGGCCACAGCACCTGCTGCATCGACGACGCCCACGCCTTGAGCGGCCCGAACTGCCGTTCCCGCGGCCCTCCGGTCAGGAAATGCCCCCGGCTCTGCAACCGCAGCTCCCCGTCGGGACCGAAGCTGATGCCCGCGTTCGCCCCGTCCAGCTTCTCCTCCACCACCAGGTACCGCCCGGCGATCTCCCGGAACGGCACGGCGGCCACGTCGTGGTCGCCGGGCTGCAGCCGGGACCCCTCGATATGAGGAGTACGGGGATATTTGCGGATCATGCCGACCGTTCTAACCGACCCAGCGACGGCCGACCAACCGAATTTCCCCCTCGGGGCCGCGCCGCGGGGCTCCGCGACCGCTCGAACCGTGCCGATAGCATTTGCGGATGGGCGAAGGGGGAGTACCGGGGCTGCCGGTCGTCGCCGACATGGACCCCAGGCGGGCGCACACCGCGCTCAGCCTGCTGGCCGACCGGCGATGGTGGACACTGGCCGATCTGATCCGCGAAACGGCCGCGCCCAGACGCTCGGTCGAGTCCCTGCTGGCCGCGCTGTCCCTGGAACGCGCAGGCGACGGCCGGTTCCGCCTCACGCCCGAGCAGGCCGAGCGGATCGCCGGGGCCCTGCGCACCGGGCACCGCCCCCTCGAACCGGCCGACCCGGTGGCGCACCTGCTGCCCGAGCACGCCGCCGTGGTGGAGCGGATGGACGCGCTCATCAGGCGGGCGCCGCGCGGCCGGCACGTCCTCGACCACGTCGCCGCCACGCCCGACACCGTCGTGCGCCGGGCGCTGCTGCTGGGCGCCCGGTTCTGGCTGCCGGGCACGCGGCTGCTGTGCGTGGGCGACCACGACCTGACCTCGCTGGCCGTCGGCATGATCCACCCCGACGTCGAGACCACCGTCGTGGACGTCGACGAACGCATCCTGGCCTACATCGACGCGAGCGCCGCCGACCTCGGCCTCAACGTGCGGACCCGCTGGGCCGACCTGCGTCTCGGCCTGCCGCCGTCGGCCGCCGGCCACGCCGACCTGGCCGTCACCGACCCGCCGTACACCGCCGAGGGCGTCGGGCTGTTCGTGGCCCGCGCGCTGGAGGGGCTCCGCGACCACGCGCACGGCCGGGTGCTGCTGGCCTACGGGGCCAGCGACCGCACCCCCATGCTCGCGCTGAAGGTCCAGAACGCCCTGCGCGACCTCAACCTCGTCACCGAGGCCGTCTACCCCGACTTCAACCGGTACTTCGGCGCCGAGGCCATCGGCTCGGCCGCCGACCTGTACCTGCTGCGTCCCACCGGCAAGAGCCTGCCCGCCGCCACCGCCCGCGCCGAACGGTTCAGCGCCGCGATCTACACCCAGGGCCCGCAGGCCGTCGAATCCCGGGCGGCGCTGCGGCTCACCGCCGACGACCTGGCCGACCTGCGGCCCGGCGTGCTGGTGGGGGACTGGCCCAAGCAGGTTCTCCCGGGCGTGCCCAGGGCCCGGCTGACGACCTGGCTGGCCAAGCCGTACGCGGCGACCGTCCGGCACGCCGCCGTCGCGCTGCCCGCGGGACTGGAACCGGCGCTGGTGCGCACCCTGCTGGCCACGCGCGCCGAGCACGTCCGGGTGTTCCTGGCCGAACCGCCGGACGACCTGGCGGACGCGGCCGCGCTGCTGCGACCGGTGTACGAGCTGACCGCCCACGGCCCGGTGGTGGACGCGGTGCGCACACCGCCCGCCCCGGACGACGACGCGGCCCGCGTCCTGCGCGCGATCATGGACCGGGCGCACGGGAAGATCGCCAACGCCTGGCGCGACCAGCTGATCGCCCTGCACGACGGCCTCACCAAACGGCAGGCGCGCACCGTGGTCGCCGACACCGCGCCGTGGGCCCACGACGTCACGCCGCTGGAGCTGCCGGCGCACCGCCTGCGCGCGCTGCCCGACGCCGTCCGCGCCTCGCTGCGTGCGGCGGCGGGGGTCACCGCCGCGGCGCCGGCGGCCGGGTGAGACCGCCGGCCTTGCGCTCCAGGTAGCGCTGCTCGGCCAGGCTGGTGGTCAGCCGCGCCGCCGTCCGGTAGCAGTCGCGGGCGCCGTCGGCGTCACCGGCCATCTCCAGCAGGTGCGCGCGTACCGCGTGCAGCCGGTGGTGCCGGGACAGGCGGCCGTCCTCCTCCAACGCCTTCAACCGGTCGAGCCCGGCGCCGGGACCGTGCGCCATCGCCATGGCCACCGCGTGGTTGAGCGCGACCATCGGGCCCGGCGCGATGGTCTGCAGCAGGTCGTACAACCCCAGGATCTGCGGCCAGTCGGTGTCCTCGGCACGTGCGGCCTCGGCGTGCACGGCGGCGATCGCGGCCTGCAGCTGGTACGGGCCCAGCGGGCACCGCGACAGCGCCTCGGCGATCAGCGCGGTGCCCTCGGCGACGGCGTCCCGGTCCCACAGGCCGCGGTCCTGCTCGGCCAGCGGCACCAGCTCGCCGTCGGCGTCGGTACGGGCCGCGCGGCGCGCGTCGGTCAGCAGCATCAACGCCAGCAGGCCCGCGACCTCACCGTCGTCCGGCAGCAGCCGCCGCAGCATCCGCGCCAGCCGGATCGCCTCGCCGCTGAGCTCCTGGCGCCGCAGCTCGGGGCCGTCGGTCGCGGTGTACCCCTCGTTGAAGACCAGGTACAGCACGTGCAGCACCGCCCGCAGCCGCTCGGCGCGCTCGGCCGCGCCGGGCATCGCGAACCGCGCCCCGGCGGCCCGGACCCGCTGCTTGGCGCGGCTGATGCGCTGCGCCATCGTCGCCTCGGGCACCAGGAACGCGCGGGCGATCTGCGCGGTGGTCAGGCCCCCGACGGCCCGCAGCGTCAGCGCCACCTGCGACGCCTTCGACAGCGCCGGATGGCAGCACAGGAACAGCAGCGTCAGCGTGTCGTCGTGCCTGGCCGGGGACCCGGCGTCGGCGGCGGGCGCCAGGAACCGGTCCGGCGGCTGCAGCGCCGCGACCGCGGCCTCCCGTTCGCGCCGCGCCCGGTCGCTGCGCACCTGGTCGGTCAGCCGCCGCGCCGCCACCGTGATCAGCCAGCCGCGCGGGCTGGCGGGCACGCCGTCGCGCGGCCACTGCACGGCGGCGGCCAGCAGCGCCTCCTGCACCGCGTCCTCGCAGGCGCCGAAGTCGCCGTAGCGGCGCACGAGCGGGCCGAGGACCCGCGGCGCCAGTTCGCGCAGCAGGTCCTCGACGTCCGCGGCGGGCTCGGTCACACGTCCGCCCCGGTGGAGAACACCACCGGCCGCACCTCCACGCCCAGCAGCCGCGCCTCCGGCATCGTCGCGGCGATCTCCAGGGCGCGCTCGCGGCTGTCGCACTCGACCACGTAGAACCCGGCCAGGTGCTCCTTGGACTCGGCGAACGGGCCGTCGGTCACCACCGTCGCCCCGCCCTCCTCCACCCGCACCACCGCGCTGGTGGACGGGTCGCCGAGGGCGTGCGTGCCGACGAACTCGCCGGACTCCTTCAGCGCCCGCTGGAACGGCTCGTGCGCGTTCATGATCTCGTTGCGCTGCTCCTCGGTCAGCGCGTCGAACGCCGCCGGGTTCATGTGGATCATCAGCAGATACTTCATGTCTGGTCTCCGGTCTCGGTCTCCGTGTTGCGGGCTGTCCGGCGCCCTGGACGGGCACCGTCGCCCCTTGAGTCGGAGCGGCCGGCCCGGGCTCGACATCCCAGCCGAAAAATTTCTCGGCGTCCACCCGGGGCGGCGTCTCCGAGAACTTGCCCTCAACCGCGGTCGAGGTTGCACGATCCAGACAACCGATCCGGACCGCGATCCTGACGAGGAGCGACACCATGAGCACCGACCCCGGGTTCTACTCGATCATCGACTACACCGTGGACGGGCCCGAGACCCAGCGCGAACTCGTGGAGGCGTTCGCCGAGATCCAGGAACGCTGGGTGCGGTTCTACCCCGGCTACCGGTCGGCCCGCTTCCACGTCAGCATCGACGGCACCCGCGTCTACAACATCGTGCACTGGGCCACCGAGGCGGACTACCGGCACTTCGAGGCGACCTCCGACACCGAGGGCCGCATGGCCGCCATCCGCGCCGCGCTGGAGGGGTTGTCCGGGAAGGCCGAGCCTCGGATGAGCGGCGACCCCCGGTACGTGGTGGTGCGCGAGGTCGCACCCGGGCCGCAGCGCGTCGACTGAGCCGCCGCCGGCAGCCGCTTGCGCGGGCGGGCCGGACGTGGCAGCGTCACCGTGACGTTCCCGCCCGCGGCCCTGGAGGACGATCTTGACGATCATGGTTTCCGGCGTGGTCTCCGCGTTCGCTTCGGCGTCCGGGCCCGCCACGGCCTGATCGACTCGTTCCGCCCGTCCCGCCGCACCCGCCCCGGGTGACGGCGCGACGCGCCGTGCCGCCGCGCTCCACACGGCCCGCCTGACGCCGTGTGCTCGACGCCGAAGCGATCTCGTTCGGTTCCGTTCGTCGAATCGCGTCTGATCGCGTCGAGTCTTCCTGGAGTCAATCCGTGTGCGCGCACGCTCCGTCCGCGTCTTCCGCGTCGTCGTCCGCTGGCCCGCGGCAGTGGGCCGGACTGGCCGTCCTGGCCCTGCCCACCCTGTTGCTGTCCCTGGACGCCTCCGTCCTGCACCTGGCGGTGCCACAGCTCGGCGCCGACCTGGCGCCCGGCCCCACCCAGATGCTGTGGATCATCGACGTCTACGGCTTCGTGATCGCTGGGCTGCTCGTTCCCATGGGGGTGCTCGGTGACCGCGTCGGCCGCCGCCGGCTGCTGACGGTCGGGGCGGCGGCGTTCGGCGCCGCCTCCGTCGCCGCCGCCTGCTCCACCGGTCCCGAGATGCTGATCGCCGCCCGGACGCTCATGGGCGTCGCTGGGGCCACCCTCATGCCGTCCACGCTGTCGCTGATCGGCACGATGTTCCGCGACCCCCGCCAGCGCGGGCTCGCCGTCGGCCTGTGGGCCCTGACGTTCTCGGCCGGTTTCGCGCTCGGCCCCGTGGTCGGCGGGGTCATGCTGCGGCACCTGTGGTGGGGCTCGGTGTTCCTGCTCGCCGTGCCCGTCATGGGGTTGCTGCTGGTCGCCGCGCCTTTCCTGCTGCCGGAGCACCGCGTGCCCGGTGCCGGGCGGCTCGACCCGGCCGCCGTGGCGCTGTCGCTGGCGACCACGCTGCCGATCACCTACGGCGTCAAGGAGCTGCCCGTCCAGGGGCCGCGTCCCGCCGTGGTCGCGGCCGTCGTGCTCGGCGTCGTCGCGGGCGCGGCGTTCGTCCGGCGCCAGCGCCGGTCGCCCGCCCCCATGCTGGACCTGCGCCTGTTTCGCGACCGCGCGTTGACCGGCGCGTTGACGATCCTGCTGTTCGGCGCGGCCGTCGGCGGCGGCATCTACCTGTTCGCCGCGCAGTACCTGCAGCTGGTCCAGGGGCTTTCGCCGCTGACGGCCGGGCTGTGGCTGCTGCCCGCCGCGGCCGCCCTCGGCGTCGGATCCCTCGTCGCCCCGATCGCCGCGCGGCGCCTGCGTCCCGGGCATGTCGTCGCGGCCGGGCTGGTGGTCGCGGCGGCCGGGTTCCTGCTGCTCGCCCAGGCCGACGCGGTCTGGGGGCCGCCGCCGGTGGTGGCCGGACTCGCCCTGGTCTTCCTGGGATCCAGCCCGGCCACGGCGCTGGGCACCGACCTCGTCGTCGGCTCGGCCCCCCAGGACAAGGCGGGCGCGGCGTCGGCGCTGGGGGAGACCAGCACCGAACTGGGCGTGGCACTGGGCGTCGCCGTGCTCGGCAGCGCAGGCACCGCCGTCTACCGTGACCGGCTCGGCGAGGCCGTCCCGGCGGACGCCCGCGACACCCTGGCGGGCGCGGTGTCGGCCGCCGAGCGGCTGCCCGCGCCGGTCGGCGACCGGCTGCTGGCGTCCGCGCGCGACGCCTTCACCGCCGGGATGGCCGCCGCGGCGCTGACCTGCCTGGTCATCGCGCTGGTGCTGGCGGTCGTGGCGGCGCGGGCGCTGCGCCACGTCCCGCCCGCCGGACGACCCGAGCGGTAGGTCACGACGCGTCCAGGACGGTCAGGTCGAGCGCGGACAGCCGCTCGGGGTCGGCCAGGATGTCCAGCGCGGCGATCCTCCCGTCGCGGATCGTGAAGCTCATCACCGAGAACGGGCGGCCGTCGCGCGTCGACACGGCCCCGGCCGCCCCGTTCACCAGCGCCGGACGCGCGGACTCGGCCAGCCGCGCGAAGGTGAGCGCCTGCCGGGCCACGGTCGCGGCGCCGCGGATCACGTTCAGCACGCCGGCGCCCGCCGGCCCGGCGTCCCACCGCAACACCACGTCCGGATCCAGCACCGCGAGCAGCGCCTCGAAGTCGCCGCCCCGCGCGGCCGCAGAGAACGCCTCGACGACCGCACGCTGGCGGTGCGGGTCCGGATCGGGCGCCGGGGCCGCACCGCGCACCCGGCCGCGCGCCCGGCTGGCCAGCTTGCGCGCCGCGGCCGGAGTGCGGTCCACGATCGGGGCGATGTCCTCGAACGGCACCCCGAACATGTCGTGCAGCACGAACGCCAGCCGCTCGGCGGGCGCCAGTGACTGCAGCACCACCAGCAGCGCCAGCCCCACCGCGTCGGCCACCAGCGCCTCCTGCTCGGGATCGAGCCCGTCGGCGCGGCTGACGACCGGATCGGGCAGCCCCCGCTCCAAGGGCTCCTCACGCCGCGAGGTGCGCGACCGCAGCATGTCCAGGCACACCCGGCCGACCACCGTGGTCAGCCAGCCGCCCAGGTTCGCCACCTCGTCGGCGTCGGTGCGGCTCAGCCGCAGCCACGCCTCCTGCACGGCGTCCTCGGCCTCGCTGAGCGAGCCGAGCATGCGGTAGGCGACGGCCTTGAGGCGGTCGCGGTGCTCCTCGAAACGGGCGGCCAGCAGATCACGATCGTCCATGCTTCACAGTTCCTTCACCGGGTTCGTCACCGCTATGACGGATCCCGGGGCGCCGATGTGACCGGGGCGCCGATGTGACCGGGGGCACGTTCAGGACGGCGCTTCGGCCAGACGGCGGCAGGCGTCGCGGTCGTGCGGCAGCCCGGCGCGCTTGAACGCCAGATGGGCGTTGCCGTTCCTGCTGTCCCACAGGCTCTCGTTGGCCACCAGCGCGCGAAGGTAGGCGCGCTGCGCGTCGGTGAGACGGGCGGGCGGCGCGGGCGGATCGCCCGGGTCGGGGAACGCGGCGGCCAGCAGGCGTCCCCAGTCGGAGTCGGCGCAGAACGGGCTGGTGATCTCGGCGATGGCGAGGGCCGGCGGCAGCAGCCGCTCGAAGTCGCCGACGCGGCGCAGCGCCGCGTCCAGCAGGGTGAACCGCACCTGCATGCCGAACTGCGGGGGCCGGTCGGTGAACCACGCGTCGGCCTCGGCCGGACGGCGCAGCGCCGTCAGCAGTTCCGCCGCGGCCGCCGGGTCGTCCTCCAGCGCCGGGGCGAGCGCCGCGCAGGCGCGCACCGCCGGGTCCGGGTCGGCCAGGAATTCGCGCGGCGCCACCCCCAGGTGCCCCAGCGTCAGGACGAGCGCGGCCCGCTCGTCCCGGTGGGCGGCGCGGCGTGCGGCCTGCTCCACCTGGGCGGCGACCCGACCGCGGCCGCCGCCCAGCCCGGGCAGGGCCAGCAGCGACGCCGCCGCGTCGGCCGCGGTGACCCGCACACGCGGATCGTCGTCGGCGATGGCCGCCTCGACCGGCGGCAGCAGGACCGGGGCCACCGACCGGATCTCCAGCACCACCCGCGCGATGATCGCGTCGGCCGCGGCATCGGCCAGCGCCTCGGTGTCGTCGTCGTCGAGCATCGCGTTCCACGCCGCCTGGATCTCCGCCTCGGCGACGCCGGGCGGATGGGCGATCGCGGAGAGCTCGTCGTCGCCGAGATCGGGCTGGCCCGCCGCCGCGACCTCTGCGAGAAACTCCAGCAGCGGCGCCCGTAGCGGGGCCTCGCCCTCGGCGGCCGGCGCGGCGGCCGCCGGATCCGCCACCAGCCCGGCCACCACCAGCGCCGCCGGGGCCGTCACCGCCCAGGGCGTCCCTTGGTGGATCACCGCGCTCCACAGATGTTCGAGCGCGGCGCCCCGCGCGGCGACGTCCCCGCCGGTCAGCGCCCGCAGGTGGCCCGGGGTGTCACCCGCCGCGCCATAGGCGTGGAACAAACGCGTCCAGTCGACGTCCGCGACCGCGTCCCAGCCGATGGTCATGCCCCGTCATCCCCCCAGGCTCTGGTCAACAAGCTCGTGCGGAAACCCAGGAGCGTACCGGGATCACGGCCGTCCCGTCCCGCCCCGGCCGGACTGGGCGACGGCCTCACGCACCGCCGGGACGATCTCCCTGGCCCAGCGTCCCAGCGCCACGTCACGCAGCGTGCCGCCGGCCGGGAAGCACACGAAGCCGGCCGCGCCATGCTCCAGCACCGCGCCGGTGAGCTCCTCGGCCCACTGCCCGACCGAACCGCCGCTCCACCAGCCGTCGCCGTCGCGCGTGACCGGCACCGGCGCGTCGGTGATGACGCCCGGCAGGTTGTAGACGGTGGCGATGTCGGCGGGGAGCGGCCCACGGCCACCGCCGCCTCGTCGATGACCGGCCGGGACGACCGGTACCGCTCACTGAACCAGCCCGCGGCCCGCCCCGGAATCCACTCTGCCGGTGACGGCCACCGACCCCGGGCCGCCCTGGAGCAGCCAGTGACCCTCACCATGCATGAGATGAAGCGGCTGGCACGCAACGCCGCTGAGCTGATGACCCTGGCGGGGGCCCTGCAGGCGGACGGGATCCAGCCGGATCTGCTGTCCGGGCCGCTGACCGGAATCTACGACCCGATGCCGAACATCGGTCCGCGTTTCGTCATCGTCATTTCGAAAAAATTCGCTGTCGCGTTAGTCAGGTAGTTCGCGTCACGAACCCTGTTGTGCGTGCTGATGGCGCGGCCGTACTGCATGAGGGAACTGGGGCAGGTGCTGGGGCTGGCCAAGTCGAGCCTCACCGGCCTGGTGGACCGCAGCGCCCAGCGCGGCCTGGTGCGCCGCGCGCAGACCCTAGAGGACGGGCGGATGGTCCGCGTCGAACTCACCCCCGAGGGCGCGCGGCTGGCAGAGGAGTTCTACGCCGAGACCTGCCGCCGCGTCGAGGCCCTGGCGTCCGGCCTCGACGACACCGGCCGCGCCACGCTCGCCGACCTGCTCGGCCGCCTGGTCGAGGAGAACGAGGTGCCGGAGGTCTTCCTCCCCCGGGAGAAGGAAGCCTCCGCCTCGCCCGACCGCTGAGCGCCCCGGGTTGTGTCAGGCGGTGCCGAACAGCTCGGCGAAGCGTCCGACCAGCAGTTCCCTGCCCTTGTACTCGCTGATCACCTCGGCCGGCAGCAGGCTGGGACCGTCCGGCGACGGAGCCTGCCCCACGCCGCCGTTCGGCCCCAGCGGCAACAGGATCGCCGGGACGGGAGACGGCCGGTACACGGCCGTGGGCCGCTCACCCCGCGCCTGGGCGATGATGTTCTGCGCCACGACCTCGGCGTGCTTCATCGCGTTCGCCGCCATCTTGGCCTCGGCCAGATCGGTGACGTCACCGATCGCGTAGACCCGGTCGTGCCCTTCGACGTTGAGCGTCTCGGTCACCCGGACCCGCCCCTGCGGCGTGCGCACGGCGACCCGGCCGTCGGCCAGGTAGTCAGCGTTGGTCCGCACCCCGTAGCAGCGAAACCAGATGTCAGCCGTGATCGCTCCGCCGGTGGTGGCGACGTCGAACGTCTTGGCGCGCCCCGGCTCGACGGGCGGCTGCTCGGCCAGGGCGGTACCCAGCCTCAGTTCCACGCCCAGCGCGTCGAGCTGGCGGTGCAGCTCCTCACGCAGCTCCGGCATGAAGCCCTCCACCAGCCGCTCGGCCGGATCGACGATCACCACGTGCTTGTCCGGCCACACCGCCTTGATCTCACCCGCCAGCTCCAGCCCGACCGGCCCGGCGCCGGCGATCAGCACCCGCTGGGCACCCGCGAGCTCGTCATGCGCAGCCCGCAACCGCGCCAGCCCCTCGTCGGACGAGTCGGAGTCCATCTTGGCGGGGAAGGGATAGCCGGACCCGGACGCCAGGACGACGAAATCGGCGTCGACACGTCCGCCCGACGCCAGGGTGACACCGCCCGGATCCACCGACACCGCGCGCTCGCGGACCACCGTGCCGCGCCGGAGCAGCCGGTCATACGGGAAGAACATGTTGCCCGCCCAATCGGGCCGCACCAGCGCACGCAACGCTCCGGCACTGTGGACGAACGCGTCCTTGGGTTCGATCAACACCACGTCGGTCTCGGCGTCCAGTGCCTTGGCGACCGCCGCACCCCCGTACCCTCCACCGATGACCGCAACGACAGCACCCATGATTCCTCCACATCTCGTTCGTAGAACGAACAATATTAGTTCGCACTGCGAACGACAATGTGGCGGAGTGCGTCCCGGAGGTGTTCTCCGCCACGGTGAGAAGCCTCGCCGAAGACGTCACGCGGCTTGTCCCGGGCCGGAACACCGTCGCCGGCCCCACCACGGCTGACGCGAATGTTCGCCCAGCCCGTGGTGGAGCGGTGCGGGCACGAGGGTGATGACGGTCGTGCGAGGGAGCGGAAAGCAACGCGACGCCTCTAGATGATCTCGAGGTTGGCCATCATCCCCATGTCCTCGTGTTCGGCGTTGTGGCAGTGGAAGAGGTAACGGCCGCGGTAGCCGTCGAAACGGGTGATGATCTCCACTGCTTCGCCCGGCCGGAGCGAGATGGTGTCCTTGAGGCCCGCGTCGTGCGGCAGCGGCGGCCTGCCGCTGCGCGAGAGCACCCGGAAGCCGACCAGGTGCAGGTGGACGGGATGGTGGACGTCGGCGACCAGCCGCCACACTTCCACGTCGCCGAGACGGGTGGTGACATCCGAGCGGGCGGGATCGAACGGCAGCCCGCCGATCAGCCAGCCATGGTCGCCGCGCATGCGCCCGGCGCGGAAGGCGAAGTCGCGCACCCGGACGGCCTCCGACCGTCTCCAGACCGGCAGGTCGTGGGAGAGCGTGCGGGGGATGCGGCTGTCGTCGGCGGCGCGGCGTGCGACGCGGAAGGCCATCACGTCGCGGGTACGGCCCGAGCCGAGCCGGTTGAGGATCCTGACGCGGCCGCCGATCGGGACCCCGGAGAAGTCGACGATCACGTCGTAGCGTTCGGCGGGCGCGATCGGCAGTGACGCGTGGGTGACCGGGGCGGCGAGCAGTCCCTGGTCGGCGCCGATCTGGACGAGATCGAGCCGACGTCCGTCGTCGGTGACCGCTTCGAGCTCGTAGTGCCGGGCGTTGGAGGCGTTGAGGACGCGCAGCCGGTACCGGGCCGCGTCGACCTCGTGCACGGGCCACGGGGCGCCGTTGACCAGGATCACGTCGCCGAGGACTCCGGCGATATACGCCTCGCGGACACCCGGCCGCTCCCGCAGGGTGGGGTCGAGCGCGGGGTAGGCGAGGCCGCCGTCGGCGGCGAACGCACGGTCGGCGATCATGAGGGGCAGTTCACGCGGCCCCGCGGGCAGGCCGAGATCGTCCTCGGCGTCGTCGCGGACGATGTGCAGCCCGGCCAGGCCCCGCCAGATCGCGGGCGCGGTGAAGTCCATCCGGTGGTCGTGGTACCACAGCAGCGTCGGCCGCTGGTCCAGCGGGAAGGTGTAGTCCCGCGTCAGCTTGGTCACCACGGCCCGTGGATCGTGCATGCCGTGCATGCCATGCCCGGAGCCGTGCCCCGTGTGCGTGGCGGCGTCGTGCCAGCCTTCGGGCAGGACGAGGTCGGTCGGGTATCCGTCGGAGGCTGCCGGGGTGCGTCCGCCGTGCAGGTGCACGACGGTCGGCAGGGGCAGCTCGTTGCGGTGCGTCATGGTGACCGGACGGCCGCGGCGTGACTCGATGGTCGGCCCCGGGAAGGTGCCCCCGTACGTCCATAGCGGCGTTTTGACGGCGGGCAGGATCTCCGCGCTGGCTTCGCGCTGGGTGATCTCGTAATGGTCGGCGCCGCCCGAGGTGCTGACGGGCTTCAGCACGGCGGGAATCGGCAGCGGCACCTGGAAGGGCGGCGGCAGCGGTACGGCGCTGCGCAGCTCGGCACCGGTGATCGACGGTCGGCGGGCCAGCGCGGCCGAGGTCGACAGCCCGGCGGCCGCCACCAGCCCGAGCGCCCCGCCGACGCCGAGCATCCGCCGCCTGGTCAGGCCGCGGCCCTCCTCGTGCTCACGCATCGCGGGCCTCCCGTCGCAGCAGAGGCTGACGCCAGACGGCGAGGAACTGCACGACGAGCGCGACGATGGTCATCACTCCCAACGGGATGTGCAGCCACAGCGCGCCGTCCAGTCCGGCGAAGTACTGCACCGTCTCGGCCGCCACCACCGCCATCGTGCCCAGGAACGGCCAGCGCTGACGCAGCCGCACCCATACCGCGATCGCTGCGATCACTTGCACGTAACCGACGGAGGTGACCACGTCGGCACCCATCGCGTGCCAGCGCAGGCTGTCGAAGTCGCCGGTCAGATACACCCCGGCGAACACCGGCTGGCCGGTGATCGCCACCACGTGCGCGCTGACGACGGCCCGGAAGACCCACCCGGTCGGCGTTGTCCGACGCGCTGCAGCGGATCCCGGACTGCTGGGGGCCATGAGGGATCCTCCTCACTGTGATCTCCATGTGTGAACGCCCCCGGAGATTATGACTTTTGAGTTATCTTGTCTAAGATCAATATTGCTATGGGGTTATGTCGCGGGAGGCATGATGGAGCTGAACTCGCTCAAGCAGTTCCTGGTCGTGGCGCGGCTGGAGCACCTCAGCCGGGCAGCCGACGAGCTTCACATCGCCCAGCCCTCGCTGAGCCGTACCATCGCCCGGTTGGAGAGCGAGCTGGGCACACCGCTGTTCGACCGGAGCGGTCGGCTCCGGCTGAACGACACGGGCAAGCTCTTCCGCGATCACGTCGAACGGGCCCTCGGCGAACTCGAGGCCGGACGACGCGCCGTCGCCGAAGCCACCAACGGCGGCCTGGGCACCGTGAGACTGGCGTCGGAGACCTTCCTCACCCTCACCGGGCCGCTGGCGGCCTACAAGCGCGCCCATCCCTCCGTCGAGATCGAGCTCTACTGGTCGCCGGCCGAGGACATGGCCCGCCGCCTGCGCGCACAAGAGGTCGATCTGTGCGTCGCCTCGCAGCCGCTGCACGCCGAAGGCCTGGAGTCGGCACGGCTGTTCGACGAGGCGGTGGAGGTGGTCACGACACTCGATCATCCGCTGGCGGGCCGTACGTCCGTGACCATCGACGAACTCGCCGACCAGCCCTTCATCACCGCCCGCAAAGGGCACTGGCTGCGCGGACTGCTCGATCGGCTCTTCGCCGCACGAGACCTCACCCCGAACATCGTCTGCGAAGGCGACGAACCCAGCGCCATCGCGGAGCTGATCAGCGCGGGACTCGGCATCGGCCTCGTCCCCGCCTTCGCCCGCCGCAGCGCCACGGGCGTCCCCGCCGCCTGGATCGCCGTCGACAGCCCCGGCTGCCGTCGTACTGTCACCGTCTACTGGAGCGCCGACAGCCACCTGTCCACCGCCGCCCGGTTGATGCGCAGCACGCTCACCCAATGGAACTGGAGCAGCGGCGAACCCCAAGACGCACGCCGGTGATCAGCTCCACGGGTGGGCGTGCCACGCCCCGGGTCGTCCTGCTCCGATGAGGCCGCGGGGCTTCACGCCCACGCAACCCCGCCGGACGGCAACATGCGCATCGTCGACCCGATCACCGACGCCAACACCCTGCACCGGGCACGCGGTCGTCATCGGACACAACTGGGGCGGCTTCGCGACCTGCGGCGCCGCCGCCCACGCCCCCATGGAGCACCGGTCGAGGCCGTGTCGCCGACGACTCGTCCGCCGGAAGCCTCTCGTGACACTGGCGGTGTGCGGGGGGCGTAGCGGTTGCAGGTCGTTTGCCTTAGCGGCTTACCTCGGTCTGCTGCTCCACATGCGACAGCTTCTCGGGGTTGCGGACGTGGTAGAGGCCGGTGATGTAGCCGTTGTCGACCCGCACCGCCAGCACGCCGTCGATCTCGCCGTTGACCCGGACGAGCAGGCCCGGGCTGCCGTTGACCTGTATCGGCTCGACTGACCTTTTGACGCCGTGCTTGTTCCATCCGCTGGCCAGCAGGCGAGCCACCTTCTCCGCGCCCACGACGGGACGCAGCAGGGCATGCTTGACTCCGCCGCCGTCGCTGAGGGCGACGACGTCCGGGGCCAGGATGTCGAGCAGGCTTTGCAGGTCGCCGGTCTGGACCGCTCGTTGGAAGGCGTGGAGTGCGGCTCGGGTCTCGGCGGGGGAGACGGTGCCGCGTGGTCGGCGTGCGGCGACGTGCGCCCGTGCCCGGTAGGCGAGCTGGCGGACCGCGGCGGGGGTCTTGTCGACGGCTTCGGCGATCTCGTCGTAGTCCAGGTCGAACACCTCGCGCAGCACGAACACCGCCCGTTCGGTCGGCTGGAGCGTCTCCAGCACCAGCAGCATCGCCATCGAGACGCTGTCGGCGAGTTCAACGTCCTCGGCCACGTCAGGTGCGGTCAGCAACGGCTCGGGCAACCACGGTCCGACATAGGACTCCTTGCGCCGGCCGAGCGCGCGCAGCCGGTCCAGCGCCTGCCGGGTAACGATCCGCACCAGGTAGGCACGCTGCTCCCGCACCGTGGCCTGATCGACGCCCACCCATCGCAGCCAGGTCTCCTGCAGGACGTCTTCGGCGTCGGTGGCCGAACCGAGCATCTCGTAGGCGACAGTGAACAGCAGGTTGCGGTGGGCGACGAACGCCTCAGTCGCAGAGTCCACCGAGTCCACGCGGCCGGCGTGATCGAGCGGCTCGGCTGTGCCCCCGGTTCCTTCGCTGCGCTCGCTCATGCCCGACTCCTGCCTGATCGCTCCTAGCACTGCCACACGCACAAGACGCCAGCCCTCACCGCTTTGTAACACCCCCGGCGGATGACCTATGTCACAGGGCCGCGCTGTTACAGGGAGCGGGGCGCCGGCGTCTCGTTGTCGTCAGAACGCCGCGCGAACGAACGATCCAGTCAGCCCACAACACCACGAGTCGAGTTCCAGAGGGATCGGGCCAAGGCATTCGACGTCTACGGCGCGGTCTCGGCCGCCAGCGGGGGCCTGGGGCTGCTGCTCGACGGTGCGCTGACCACCAACCTGTCCTGGCGGTGGCGCATGTACATCCACCTGATCTTCGCCGCGATCGCGATCATCGCAAGGATGCTGCTGGCGGGCAGGCAGCAGAGAGCGTCCGCCGCCGATGACCAGCGGCTGCTGAGCGGGTCGTGTTCATGTTCGGTTCCGGTGGTGGCCTGGCGAATCCGCTCCGCGCGAGCTGTAGCGGGGGTGTCGCCAATGCGTGCCGACGGCAGGCATTGGCGCGACCAGACGCATCCCGGCCGGAATGTCCACGAGCGATATCTGGCCAGCAACGCGTCCAGGTTGAAGCCGGACACGCGGCGGCGTATCGGCAGGGCCCGCAGCGTGGCCTCCAGCATGCGGCGAGTCTCCGGCAGCGTCGGCTGCGGCCCGTCCAGCGTGGTCAGGGGGGCGAGCATCTCCAGGTAGCGGGTGCGGATCCGCGCCAGGTTGGCGTCGCGCAGGGCCCGCAGGTCGCGTCACGTGCCCTGGTCGGCAGCGAGTCGACCCTGGTCACCGTGCTGCACGCGGAGGTTTCACTGGTGCCGGTGCCGACCCACCAGGCGCTGGTCGTCCTCGACTACCCCTCAAGGCCCGTCAGGGCTCGGCGACCGACACTAAAACTCTGGACGCTGTACGATGTTTTGCATGCGCGCCGAAACCGTGATCCCCTGCCTGCCCTGCCGCCACCTCGACGACGTGCTGCCGTTCTACGAGGCGCTCGGCTTCGAGGTGACCTACCGTCAAGAGCGCCCCAACCCGTACGCGGCCGTCCTTCGCGGCGGGATCGAGCTGCACTTCTTCGGTGTCCCCGAGTTCGACCCGGTGCAGTCCATGGCGACCGTGGTCGTGCTCGTCCCGGACACCGAGGCGCTGCACGTGGCGTTCGCGGCGGGACTGCGCCGCGCCTACGGCAAGATCCCGGTGTCGGGGATACCGCGCATGACCCGGCCACGGCGCATGCAGGGCACCGCGGGCGGGTTCATGGTGGTCGATCCCGGCGGGAACTGGGTGCGGATCAGCAGGTACAAGGACGACGCCGACGAGCCCCACCCGTCGGAGGGCCGGCTGGCGCGGATAGTGGCCACGGCCGCGCGGCAGGCCGATGCCCGCGGTGACGAAACTGCGGGAATCCGCGTGTTGGAGAACGGACTGGCCCGGCACGCCGACGCGCCCTCCGCCCAGCGCCTGCCCGCGCTGGTCTACCTGGCCGAATTGCGACTGCGCACAGGAGACCGGGACGGCGCGGCGGCAGTGCTGGCCGACGTCGAAACGATGGAACTGACCGCGGCCGAACGCCAGGCCCTCGCCAAGGACCTCGCGACCGCAGTCGAGTTGACGGCCGACCTCGCCCGCTGACGCGGCGTCGTCTCGCCGGGGACGGTGCACACGCCGGAGCCTTACACCCCGGCCGCAGTGCGGACCGTTCGTGGTCGGCACAAGAAGCCTGCCAGGCCGGCGCCAGCACCGTGCGTTGGCGGTTCTTTCCGTTACGCCGGACCGTTGATCGCCTCCGGCAACCTCTCATTGGTCGCGGAATGCGGCAGCAGGACGGCGACGCTCGGCGTACCGGGCAGCAGGACGGCGACGCTCGGCGTACCGGGCAGCAGGATGTGCCGGTCGAAGACCCGGGCCCGGAGCATCGCAGTGTGCGCCTCGGCATATGGGACGGGGCGGTGACGGTCCCGTTCCGGCGAGTTTCCTTTACCTGGCAGGATGCGCGGCGCCGCCGCAGCGGCCCGCACGCGGTGACAGTCCCGTGCCGGCGAGATTCCTTTAGGTCCTGGCCTTATGTGGGCTATGCCTCGAGCCAGAATCCGGTGCGGGTAAGCCACAGGTCGAGCAGGTCCGTGTCGCCGCGTACCTCGACGTGGGGCGTAGGCCGCCGGTAGAGGAACATGAGTATGTCCTTTACCGGTCCGCGCACCACAACCGCGGGCTCGTCGGATGAGTCGTCACCGTCACGTCGCCACGTCGGCCTGGCGCCGGTGAGGTCGATCAGCCACCGTGCCGCCGTGCCCGCTTGGAAATGCAGCGTGCGGCCGGGCCCGAGCAGGCCTGGTGCGTCCGGCGTGGGCTCGTACGCCTCGGGGACCGTGGAGAACTCCATCCATTCGTCAACGGCGTCGAGCGTGACGTCGTCGTCGAGTTCGTATTCCGCACCCGTGGTCAGCGCGGCGTCGGCTCGGTGTACGACGGTCTCGTGCGTCATGCGGCGAGCCCAGAACGAGGCGGACCTGCAGTCGGTGTCGGACGGGTTCCATACGATCACGTCGGGTCCGGCGGCGCGCAGGGTCGCGGCCAGGCGGGCGGCGCCCTCGGAGAGCCAACGATCCAGCACCGCTCCATGCTCGGCGGTGTAGCCGGCAAGGTCGTTGGCCTGCGCGTCGGAGACGGGCTCGGTGGCCCTGGTCCGTACGACCGTGTCGGCCCACCGGTGGTCACCGCCGACGTGCCGTAGCAACTGGCCGAGATTCCAGCCAGGACACGAGGACACGGGGGCGGTCATGTCCGCGTCTTTGACGTGCGATCTCAGCAGATCGGTCTGGGCGACTATCTCCGCGCAGTAGCGATCGAACGTCAGTGAGGTCATCGGGTGATGATATTGAGCAATGCGACGCCACGGCCAGCACTCCAGACGGTGACAGTGCCCTGGGCGCTGGCCACCTGCGAACGCGTCCGGACGCGCGGCGGTGTGCTCCACCAGCTGGGCAGGTGCCGACCGCCACCTCCGCCGAGATGACGGTGCGCGGTCGGCCGACGCCGCCTCGGCGGACCCCTGCGGTTGGCGAACGGCCCGGCCCGGGCGCAGGACCACGAGCAGCCGCGGCCGGCGGAGCCTCCGTTCTCTGGGAGCCGAATACGAAGCCGGCGTGGAAGCCACGCGCGGGGCCGAGGTTCCGGCAACAACGGCCGCGAATCCAACGATGGCACTGCTGACCTGCACAAACCCTGTGATACCCGGGCGCAGGACCACGAACAGCCGCGGCCGGCGGAGCCTTCGTTCTCTGGGATTCGATAACGAAGCTCGCGTGGAAGCCGCGCCTGGGGCCGGGGTTCCGGCAGCAACGGCCGTGAATTCAACGATGACACGCCGACCTGCACAAACCCTGTGACACTCGGGTGCCTCGTGGGCTTGGTGCAGATTCGTCTGTGCAGGCCAGGGGCGGGTCTGTCGGGTTTCGCTGATCGCTACCGGAATCCTTTCAGCAGCCGTCAGGGCTGTTCAGCGGCGGCCGAGGCCAAGGCGGCGTGCGGTGCGGCTCATCAGCCGGGACATCTTGGAGGGGAAGGCGTCGGGCGCGGGGACGGTCACGGGGCGGACGCGGCCGTTGTGGATGGCGCTGATCTTCCAGCCGGCAGGGGTGCGGAGCAGGACGATGGTCTGCCGGGACAGGCGACGCTTGGGCAGCTTGGTGCGCCAGGGCATCAGGACCGATGCGGTGCCGTGGACGATCGCGACGTCCGGGGTGACGAAGCGGATCGATTCCAGTTCGCCGACCAGAGCCGATCCGGCCAGTACGCCGCGGAAGAGCATGTCGTGGTTGTGCTGGTGGACCGGACGGCCGCGGGCGATCGTGCCGTCGTAGGAGACGTAGTCGGAGTCGTCGGTGAACAGGGCGCCGAAGGCGTGGGCGTCGCCTGCGGTCCAGGCCTGCATGAAGTTCTGGAAGAGGTCCTTGATCTGGGCCTCGTCGGTGCCGGCGGCGGGAGCGGGTGCGGGCGTCGTCGTGGGGATGGCGTTCATGACAGGTACCTCTGCGATTGCTATCGTTTCGACCAACGAAACATACGCTAACAGAAAGCTTCGAATGTCGAAACATGTGAGCGTCGAAGAGATCGCCATGTGCCTGCGCCGGCTGCAACAGAGCTTCGACACCTTCGACGAGGCGGTCGCGGCCCGGCTCGGCCTCAACCGCACCGACCTGCGCTGTCTCGATGTCGTGCTGGGCGGGGGGCCACTGGCCGCCGGGCAGCTCAGCAGCGCGCTGAAGCTCAGCCCGGCCGCCACGACCACCGTCATCGATCGCCTGGAACGCGCTGGGCTGGTCGCCCGTACTGTCGACCCGGACAACCGCCGCCGTGTGCTGGTCACCGCCACCGACGCGGCGCGCCAGGTCGAGCAGGAGGTGTTCGCTCCGGTCGGCCAAGCCGGCGCCCAGGCCCTGAAGCGCTACGACCAGGACCAACGCGCCGTCATCTTGGACTTCCTCCACACCGCCCTACAGCTCCACCAAGAACAGACCGAACGCCTCACAGCCCCACCCAAAGCACCATGAGCGGGACTGCGGCAGCGGCCGCCAAGGCCAGCGAACCTGTTCCTGGACGTACGGCGGCTGCTGCCGGGCCCGGCCGGGGCGAACGTCAACGCGCGCACCTCATGACGGCTTCGTCACCGACCCCGCCCCTCTCATCCGCCCAGTTCCACCGCGGCATTCGCGGCCGTGCAGGCGCGGCGTCATCGCTGAGCTCCTGGTCGAACTCAGCGGACTGAGCCTCAAGCGTGGTCACCGAGACGGTGAGACGAGTCCGTTCTCGTAGGCGAGGATGACGAGCTGGACACGGTCGCGGGCGCCGAGCTTGGCGAGCAGGCTGGCGACGTGGGTTTTCGCGGTGCCCGGGCTGATGTGCAGCTCGGCTGCCAGTTCGGCGTTGGACAGACCGCGTCCCACCAGGGTGAGGACTTGGCGTTCGCGGTCGGTGATCCCGGTGAGGCCGGCGGGCGGCGGAGCGGGTTCCGGGCGCCGGGCGAACTCCGCGATCAGGCGGCGGGTGACGCCGGGGACGATGAGCGCGTCACCGGCCGCGACGACCCGGATCTGCCTCGCCAGGACCGCCGCGGGGCGTTGGCCTGCGACTATGAGCTGCCGGGCGGCCTGGTCGCTTCGCGGACCTCGGCCGCCATCGCGCTCCCGCCGGGCAGCGGTCGGCATGGACCAGTGACGGATCTGCGGGGCAGGCGCTGCACGTCGCGGTCGGCTGGTTGAACGCCTTGCGGGCGGTTCAGGGCGTGTCCGGTGCGCTGCATCAAGCCCAGCCCTGCTGGTACGGGCGAGGACGGGGCTGGATGCGGGCGTCCACGTGGTCGGCCGACGGACGTGTCGACGCGTGGCCTTCGCGTGCCCGGCCCTGCTGGCACGGGTCACAACGGGGGCTGGACGTCGGCGTCCACACGGTCGGCCGACGCACGCACCGACGCGTGGCCCTTGCGTGCCCGGCCCTGCTGGCACGGGCGACGGCGGGGCTGGACGCGGGCGTCCGCGCGGGCGGTCGACGGACGTGTCGACGCGTGGCTCTTGCGTTTCGGCGCGGCTGGGCACCGCCGCGCCTCACCCGGTGCTGCCATGCTGACTGTGGCCATGCGGCTCACTGTCGCGGAGGTGGTCGGCGTGCTGGCCGGACAACCACCGGACGCGCTGTCCGTCCGCTAGTTGAACCGGCTCGGCCGTGACCCTCCTCGCCCTGACGGTCGTGGTCGCCGCCCTCGCCGTCGGGCTGCCGCTGGTCCTGCCGGCGTCCTTCCTGGCCAGGGCCGCGGCGTCCCGCTTAGCACCGGCGATCCCCGCGTCGTTCTCCCATCACCCGGCCAGGCCTGCGCCGACGTGTGGTCCGTGCCGCCGAGATTGTCGACGGCATCGTCGCCGCCAAGGCCAGGGCCGGATGGTGCCGTCGTCCGAATCCCGCTGGCGGACGTGGTCGTCCCGTCACGGAGGTCGCCGTCCGGGACGCCGGAATGCGGTGGATCACCCTATTGGCGGCTGTTAGCATCCGGGCCATGTACTTCTTCCACCTGCGTTAAAGGCCGTCGGCGAAGCGAGGAACCCCCGTCGCCGACGAGGCGGGGCGGCGCTGTGCCGTTCCGAGGCTTTGACGTGGGAGAAGAGCAACACCATGCGCTTTCGCGCGCCTTGTCTCATTCCGCGTCCCGGCGCCTCCGCCGTCTGGTGACGGCGGCGCGCCTGGTGGCGCGGTGCGTACGGGGCCTGGAGCCCGCCGTGGTGGGGGAGATCCTCCAGCTCGGACTCGGCACGATCACTGGCATGGGCCATCGTGAAGTGCGTTTCCGCACGCCGCGGCCCGATCCCGGGGTGGTCGGGTTGCGTACCGCCGACGACGTGTTCCTGTTCGCCGCCCAGGTCCCGGACATCGGTTCCGCCAGAACCGCGATCGATGCCCTGGCCGAACTGGCCGACCGTGCGGACACCGACACGCTGCTGCGCCATCGACGGCGTTGCGGTGGCTCCGGGGAATGGACAGGTGTCGAGGTGTCGGCGTCCTTTCTGGGCAGACGCAACTTCAACCGCTACGACGCCGAAGACGCCGTCGGGCGTGCCCTGGCGCGCAAGCTGGGCGTCGGCTACCACTCCCGACGAGGGGACGCCCCACCTCCGCCCGGCCACAGCGCGTGGCGGCTGTCACTGGACGGGACGCATGCGACGCTGATGCTGAGGATCTTCGAGCGGCCCCTGCACCGACGTGCTTACAAGTCCCGCACGATCCCGGGCACGCTGCATCCTCCCGTCGCCGCCGCCATGGCCCGCCTGGCCGACATCCGGCCGGGCCACGCAGTGCTCGATCCTTGCTGTGGCGCGGGAACACTGCTTCTGGAGGGCAGGCGTCTGCATCCGCAAGCCCGCTTCCAGGGATTCGACCTGAATCCGGACGCGATAGGGGCGGCACGCGCGAACGCCGCAGGCCTTTCGGACGTCGCCATCGAGGCGGCCGACGCCGGAGACATGCCCGTAGGAGACGCCAGCATCGACCGCGTCCTGTGCAATCCGCCGTGGGGTACCCAGGTGGCTCCGGGCGGGCTCCTGGGCCGGCGCCCCTCCCGATGGTGGTCGGAACTGCGACGGGTTCTGACGCCGGACGGAAGCGCCGTGCTGCTTCTCCCGGACACCGGTGACCTCACCACCGCCATCCAACACCGGCTGATCCCCGTCCATGTCCAGCAACTCCGACTGTCGGGACTGCAGTCGTACATCGTCCGGCTCACGCCGCGGCCGCACCAGCCGCAACCGGTGTTCCCACGCCGGAGACCAACGGCCGACCAGCCGGTTTCCATGAGTCCTGAAGCTCCGCTGCGACGCCAGTCGGGGTCTCGCCGCCGCAGATGACCTCGCACGGCACCGCATCGGCGTGCACTGCGGACCCAGGAAAGGTGCCTGCGCATGCAGACATCCACGGAATAGCTTGCTGCGCAGACAACTTATAGTGAGATGCCACGGGAGGTGCCCGGCAGGCGGACGCAGCGGAGAGGAACGACAGATGACATTCGAGATCGGGATCATGACCTTCGGCGAGGTCACGAAGGACCCCGCCACGGGGCGGCTGCCGTCACCACGGCAGCGCGTGCGCGAGACGATCGAGCAGGCGAAGGTCGCCGACGAGGTGGGCCTCGACGTGTTCGGCGCCGGGGAGCACCACCGCTCCGACTTCGTCGGGTCGGCACCGACGATCCTGCTGGCCGCCGCGGCCGAGGCGACCGAGCACATCCGGCTGACGAGCTCGGTCACCGTGCTCGGCTCGGAGGACCCTGTGCGCGTCTGGGAGCAGTTCGCGACCATCGACCTGCTGTCGGGCGGCCGAGCCGAGATCATCGCGGGCCGCGGCTCCTACACCGAGTCCTTCCCGCTGTTCGGGTACGACCTGCGGGACTACGCGGATCTCTTCCGCGAGAAGCTCGACCTGCTGCTCAAGATCCGCGAGCAGAACCCGCTCACCTGGTCCGGGCGTTTCCGCGCCCCCTTGGTCGACGCCGACATCGCACCCCGCGCGGACGGCGACACCATCCCGATCTGGGTGGGGGTCGGCGGCTCGCCCGCGTCGGCGATCAGCACCGGAAGGCTCGGCCTGCCGATGGCGCTGGCCCTCCTGCTGGGACCGGTGACGTTCCACGAGCAGACGGTCGAGCTGTACCGTGCGTCCGCTGAGCGGGCCGGGCATGATCCGGCCGCGCTGCCGATCAGCATCAACACCCACGGGTACGTCGGGCGTACCAGCCGGGAGGCGCGCGAGACCATGTACCCCTACTTCGCGTTGGGGATGGCGGAGAACAACCACCAACGCGGAGCAGGCTTTCCGCTCTCCCGGGCCGCGTTCGACGCGCAGGCGTCGCCGGGATCCGGCCTGCTGGTGGGCAGCCCGCAGGAGGTCATCGACAAGCTGCTCACCTACCACGAGCTGTACGGCGTCAGCCGCGCCATCATCCAGATGGGCTTCGGCGGCATGCCGCAGAAGGAGCACCTCAAGGCGATCGAGCGCCTCGGCACCGAGGTCGCGCCTGTCGTACGCCGTGAGGCCGCCGTGCCGTCGAGGCGGACGGCATGACCACCACTGCGTCCGCCACTGGCGCGACTCAGGCCGCCCTCATGGCCGGGTCGGCTCTGCGAGTCGTGGTCGTCAACGGCAGCCCGAACCGCCCGTCCAAGACGATGGGCCTCGTCGACGTCGTCCTGGGGACTCTGGCAGAGATGCTTCCCGTCGAGACGTCCCGGATCGACGTCTACGAACTCGGTCAAGCGTTCACGGGGGCAGTCGAGCGCGACGACGTTACGCCTGACGTCGAAGCCGCCCTCCGGCTGGCCGAGAGCGCCGATCTCCTGATCGCTGCGGTGCCGGTGTACCGGGGGTCCTATCCGGGAATGTTCAAGCACTTCTTCGATCTCGTCGAGCAGTACGCGCTCGCCAACAAGCTCGTCATGCTCGTTGCGACGGGCGGGGGCGAGCACCACGCGCTCGTCTTGGAACATGCCCTGCGCCCCCTCTTCGGCTTCTTCCAGGCGTTGACCGTGCCCGTCGCGATCTTCGCCTCCGCAGGGGACTTCGATGGAACCACCCTGCTCAACCCGCGGATCCACGGCCGGATTCAGATGGCCCTGACCGACGTGCTGGACCTTCTGCGTGCCCGAGCCACGGGTGCTCCCTGATCAGGACGAGAGGGATCCAGGACGTTCGAGATGGGCCACAGCGAGAATCGTCTCGGCCAGGACATGGCGCTCAAGAGCCCCGGCGGCGGCCGACTCGGCATCGGCCGGTTCTGGGCGCCTTGAGCGCCCGCACTGGGAGCTGTCGATCAACGCCGGGACCAGTCGAGCTTTCCGGCAGTTCGCTCAGCCGGACCTCGTGCAGTCTCTGCCGCACGCCGGCTCCGCAGCCTGCGCCGGCACGTCACACCCAAGCTGAATCCGCGCACCATGACCTCCTCGAGGGTGCCTGTGCCCGAGGCGACGCGGTCGTCCACGACCAGGCCCGTCATGCTCGATCGCACTCCACCGGCAGCCCTCCTGCCCGACGAGCTGCCGGAAGAGCTCGTTGCGCAGGTTGAGCAAAGTGACCTCGCCACGGGTGCTCGCCCCGGGGGAGCACCCACGGCCGGGCGACATTGACGGCATGGGCGGAGTCCTTGATGTCAGTAGCCATGATCTAGACGGTATCGTTGGACTGATCATTGAGACTTCAGCGCGATGTCGGCAGGAACATGGGACGGGACCTTCAAAACAGTAAGCGGCTCAGGCCGGTTGACCTGGCGCGCGGGCACGGTCTGTCCACGCAGGCGGTCAGGAACTACGAGGAGGCCGGCATCCTTCCTGCCGCCGGTCGCACGGCCCACGGCTACCGCATCTACACCCCGCTGCACGCGCAGGCCCTGAGCGCGTTCCTCGCCTTGGTGTCCGGCCACGGGCACCAGACGGCGGCGTCGATCATGCGGGCGGTGAACCAGGGCGCGGTCGATGAGGCGTTCCGAATCATCGACGAAAGCCACGCCCAACTCCTCGAGGACCGCCGGACCCTCCAGGCCGTGGAGAGCGCCCTCCGCGACCTGGATCCCGGCGCGGTGTCCGATCCGGCCGCGGTGTCCGACCCCGGCGGCACGTTCATCGGACCGCTGGCGGGCAAGCTCGGGCTCCGGCCCGCGACGCTGCGCAAATGGGAGCGCGCCGGGCTGGTGCGCCCGCGCCGCGACCCGCGGACCGGGTACCGCGTCTACGACGAGGCCGCCGTGCGGGACGCCCGGCTGACCCACCAGCTCAGGCGGGGCGGCTACCTGCTGGAGCAGATCGCCCCGCTGATCGCCCAGGTGCGGGCGGCCGGCGGGCTGGAGCCGCTGGAGGTCGCCCTGCGCGACTGGCGCGGCCGGCTGTCCGCCCGCGGGCGCGCGATGCTGGCCGGGGCCGCCGAGCTGGAGGCCTACCTCTGCGAGCGCGGATGACGGAAGGCGAAGCATGGGGACGCATCCCTGCGAAGAGGCGGTAGTGGCCGGTTCCGCCGATGTCGCGACCGGTCATGATCACAGACCGCTGTCGCGTCCCAGTTCACTGATGTCCGACCCACTCGCCGCCGCTGTCAGGGACATGTTCCAGAAATCGGCGTAGTGGCCGCCGTGGCGCAGCAGCTCCTCGTGGCTGCCTTCCTCCACGATTCGGCCGCCGTCCAGGAAGACGATGCGGTCGGCGTGTTGGACGGTCCGCAGCCGATGCGCCACCATCACCACCGTCCGGCCCGCCATCAGCCGCTCGATGCCGTCGTGGACGGCCGCCTCGTTCACCGGGTCCAGCGCGGAGGTCACCTCGTCCAGCAGCACGATGGGCGCATTCTTCAGCAGTGCTCGTGCGATCGAGACGCGCTGGCGCTCACCTCCCGACAGCAGTGCGCCACCCTCGCCGACATTCGTCTCCCAACCGCCGGGCAGTCGCTCGATCACTTCGTCCAGCCGCGCCGCTGTCGCCGCCGCCCGCACCTCGGCTTCGTCGGCGTCGGGACGGCCGAGTCGCACGTTCTCCTCGATCGTGCCCTCGAAGAGATAGACATCCTGGAAGACGATGGCGATCTGCTCCATCAACACCTCAGTGTTGATGGCGCGTACGTCCACGCCCCCCACGCGCACCACGCCCGCGTCCACGTCGTAGAACCGCGCGAGCAACTGCAGCAATGTGCTCTTGCCCGCACCCGACGGTCCGACGACGGCGAGCCGCTGCCCCTCCGGCACGGACAACGACACGTTGTCGAGCACGGTGCGGTCGCCGTGCCGGAAGGTAACGGACTCGAACTCCAGGTCATGGCCCACCGGCTGGATCGGTTCGCGAGCTTCCGGCAGTGGCTCGGTGCGCAGCACCGTGTCGAGTCTCACCAGCTCGGAACGCGCACCGCGCAGTTTGCCGCCGACGTCCGACAGCGACAGCAGCGGATCGGCGCAGCGGGCGGCCAGCACCAGGATCGCCAGGAGCTCCGCCGCCCCGATGTTCCCGCCGAGCGCGAGGTAGGCACCCAGGACCAGCAACACGGTGAACATCACCTGCACCGCGAGCGTCAGGCCCAAGGTGCCGGGCAGCGCCGACAGCACGGTGCGGCGGGACGCGCGCTGCACTTCCTGGAGCGAGTCGTCGAGCAACCGGAACCGTTCGACGGTCCGGCCGCCGGCCCGCAGCACCGGCTGCGCCTGGAGATATTCGATGACTCGCGCGGTGGCCTCACGGTCGCGTTTCGCGCGCTCGGTATCGGCGGCGGCCATCGAGCGTCCCGTCCAGACCTGGATCGCCGCCACGACCGGTGCGGCGGCCAACGCGGCCAGCCCCATGCGCCAGTCGAAGGCGAGCATCACGACGACGATCGTCAGGGGAGTCACGCAGGCGGAGATGAACGGGGCCAGCAGATGCGCGATCACGCTCATCGCCTGCAGGACCCCGCGGCCGGCCAGGACCGACACCTCCCCGACGCGGCCCGCGCTGTACCAGCCGATGGGCAGGCGGGCCAAATGATCGCCGAGCCGGTGATACATGCCTCGCAAGAGTGTCGTCCCGACGCGGAAACCGGACAGGTCGCTGACATAGCGCAGCGCCGCGTAGGCCGCGACCGCGACCCCGAACGCGATCAGCCAGGGCCGGGCGTCTTCGGGTGTGCTCCCGAACAGGGCCCGCAGCACGGGAACCAGCAGCGCGTAGGACAAACCCTCGGCCACCGCGGTCACCGTCATCAAGACCACGGTGCGACGGACCGGCTGGGCGTACTGGTGTCCCAGCACGCGCAGCAGCATTCGAATCATCTGGGCTCGTCTCCTTGCAGTACGCCACCATGGGGTTCGGCCTCATCGGCGGCCACCGACCGATGGGATCGCCAGAACGCGGCGAACTTTCCGTCTCGTGCCAGCAGCTCGGCGGGTGCACCGCGCTCGACGATCGACCCGTTTTCCAGCATGACGACGGTGTCGGCGCCGGCGACCGTCTCCAGGCGATGGGCGATCACCAGAATCGTCCGATCGCCCTTGAGCGCCGCCAGGGCGCGGCCCACCGCCTGTTCGGTGTGCGGGTCGGCGAAGGCGGTCGCTTCGTCCAGCACCAGGACGGGCGCGTCGGCGAGCAGTGCGCGGGCGATCGCGATCCGTTGCGCCTCGCCGCCCGACAGTCTGGCCTCCTGGCCGATCACTGTGTCGTATCCGCGCGGCAGTTCGAGAATCCGATCGTGGATGTTCGCCTGCCGGGCGGCGCGGACCACGTCGTCGAGGTCGGCGTGCGGTATCGCCAGCGCGATGTTGTCCGCGACCGACGCGCGCAGCAGGCGAACGTCCTGGAAGACGAAGGAGACCATCCGGTAGAGCTCCCGGCTGCCGACCTCGCGCAGATCGACGCCGCCGAGCACGACCGAACCGTGGGTCGGGTCGAAGAACCGCGGCAAGAGCTGGACCAGCGTTGACTTACCGCTTCCCGACGGCCCGACGAGCGCGGTGACCGTCCCCGGCTCGAGCACCAGGTCGATCCCGCACAGCACTTCGCGACCGGGTTCGTAACCGAATCGGACGTCACGCAGTTCCACCCGGTGCCCCTGTGGCACGACCGGGTGCGCGGGCTCCGGTAGCGACCGCACGGCGAGCACGTCCCGGATCCGGCCGACCGCGCGCCGCGCGGCCTGCATGTCGTCGAAGCCGTGGCCGAGGGCCGCCACCGGGGCGGTCAGTCCCAGCCCGAGCAGCAGGAAGGGCAGCAGGTCGGCCGGTGCCATGCCACCGGTGGTGATCAGATAAGCACCGCCGATCAGCACGACCAGCAGCACGAACGGCGGTGACAGCGCCAGCTGCATGCCCGCGGCGATCCCGGAGACACCGCGCACCCACCGGTAGAAGACGCCGACGAAGTCGTCTGCGGCCGTGCGGAACTTACGGTGGGCGCGCTCCGATCCGCCGAACGCCTTGACCACCGAGATGCCTTCCACGAACTCGACGGCCGAACTCGAGATCCGCCCCATGGCCCCGTCGAACTCCTCCTGCTCGCGCAGCCGGGCCGGAGTCATCATCAGGGGGACCAGCGCCACTGCCAGCACCACCGGTATCAGCGTGATCAGCGTGAGCCGCCAGTCGATGGTGAACAGGTAGATCAGCGACACCAGCGGTACCACGAACGCGGAGACGAGTTCGCCGGGGGTGTGGGCGATGAACGGGTGCACGGCACTCACGTCCTCGCCCACGACCTTCGCCAGCTCACCCGTCCGGCGACGGAAGAACCAGCCGATCGGTACGCGTCCCAGCCGCGCGGCCAGTTGCCGGCGGAACGACAGTTGCACCCGGCCGTCGAGCACATGCCCGATTCCGGACGATGCGGCCGTGAACAGCAGCCGGACCAGCAACCCGACCGCACCCGCGACCACGACGAACCAGACATGACCGTGATCGATCGGGCCGGGCGACAACAGAGCACGCCCCAGTTCGACGACCGCCAGCAGCGGCGCCAGACCCGCGACAGCGCCGATCACCTGCAGGATCACGACGGCGGTGAAACTCCGGACATACGGCCGCAGCAGCCCTGCCAGGCTCGGTCCCGCCGCGGAATCGGCATCCGGTGGTGGTGCGGACTGCTCCCTCGCCTCGGCGAGGTCGGTGGCGGTCATCGCCCTCCTGTCTTCGTCGGTCTCGTCGCGACCAGGCCCGTGGCGGAGCCGATGGTCGTCCTCCCTGGGCCGGCCGCCCGACGGTGTCGACCGGCGGACGGCGCGCCCGTTGTCGACGCCGACAGGCCCGCCGCAGCTCGGCCGGGCAGTACGGGCTGCCTGGATGGCCAGGAAAGAAGGACAGGTGGGCGGCGCCGGCCTGGACGGTTCTGGATGTCCTTACTCGGTGAGGGCGCGGCGCAGGGCCGCGGCGAGTTCGGTGATCTGCCGCTGTGACACTTCGGCGGACGGGATCGCCTGCGATCCGTGGAACGTGCCGGGCCACTGGTGCAGTTCGACCGAGACGCCCGCCTGCAGCAGGCGCAGCGCGTAGTCGATGCCTTCGTCGCGGAGCGGGTCGAACTCCGCGGTGGCGATGTAGGCCGGTGGCAGGCCGGACAGGTTCGTGGCCCGTGCCGGGGCGGCGTAGGGCGTGGCGGGCGCGGACCCCAGGTAGTGCCGCCACGTCATGGCGAGTTTGTCGCGGGTCATCCAGGGCGTGTCGGTGAAGTTGCGTGCCGACCACGTCTCCTGCCGGTCGTCCAGCTCGGGCTGGTTGAGCAGCTGGAAGCGGATCGGCGGCCCCTGCTCGTCGCGGGCCCGCAGCGCCACCGCCGCCGCCAGGCCCGCGCCGGCGCTGTGGCCTCCGACCGCGATGCGGGCCGGGTCGACACCCAGCTCGGCCGCGTGCTCGGCTACCCAGGTCAGCACGGCGTAGACGTCGTCCAGAGCGGCCGGGAACCGGTTCTCGGGAGCCCGGCGGTAGCCCACCGAGATCACCACCGTGCCGGCGCCGGTCGCGACGCGGATGGCCCACGGGTGCTCGGTGTCCAGGTCGCCCATGACGAACCCGCCGCCGTGCAGCCAGACGATGGCGCCCTGTGCCTGGCGCGGGCGGTAGATGCGCACCGGCACGTCCGGGTCGGCGGGCACCGTCCGGTCCTCGATCTCCATGTCCGCGGTGTCCGGTGCCGGCGCCGCAGCGGCCAGCTTGGCCAGGTTGTCGCGCGCGGTGACCGGGTCGGTCAGGTCGGCCGGTGGGAACAACGGGATGAATGCTTCCAGTTCGGGATCCATGCCGGCCATCCTCGCGGCCGTCACGCCTGAGATCATCCGCCATCCGTCGGGCATCCCACCGGGATCGCGCACCGATCGGCGCCTATCCTCTTCGCCATGGAGGCACTGGCCCTACGGCTGTCGCAACTGGATGCGCACGCCGAAGGCGCGATCCGCGTCGTCATGTTCTACGACACGCTGATGCGCCGACGGGTGGATCTGCCGGCCCTCGCCCGAGCCTCGGCGGTCCTGGCCGAGTGCGTGGCCGGGATCCGGCTCCACGGCACGGGCCAGGTGATCCGCATGTCACCCGACGGCACGCAGGCCACCGCCCCGTCACCACCGGCGCCCACCACGACACCGATCACACTCGACGAGGAGGAGATCGGCACGGTGTGGCTGGAACGCCCCGCCCCGCCCGGCGCGCTGGACCAACTACTCCTGGACCGGTTCGCCATCGCCGCCGCGGCGGTCGTCGAGCGGTACGGCCCGGCCCGCACCACCATGGCGGACCCCGCCCTCGTCGAACTGGCGATCAGCGCCGACACCGACGAGGCCGCCCGAGCCCGGGCACTGCGCCTGCTGGGGTTCGCCGCCGACCTGCCGGTCCGCGTCGTCGCCGTGCGCTCATCGCTCCCGCTCGACAAGATCGGCGGCCTGATCTCCCCGTCCCGCCCGGTCAAGGCTGCCCCGCTCGCCGACGTCGGCGTCCTCCTGACCACCGCCCTGGACCCGACCCGGTTCCCCGCAGACGCACGCGCCGGCATCGGCAACGCCGAAACCCCCCACCGATCCTGGCGGCAGGCCCGCACCGCCCTCCGCTTCACCACCCCGCGCCAGCCCGTCGTCCACTACGACGACCTGGGCGCACTGGCGCTCCTGGCCGAGATCCCCCCCGACATTGCACGAGACAACACCGACGTCGCCGCGATCACTCGCTTGGCCGACAACCCAGAAGACCTGCAGACCCTGGACGCCTACTGCACGACGGGCTCCCTACGCCAAGCCGCCGACCTCCTCCACCTCCACCACAGCAGCATCGCCCGCCGTCTCGAACAAATCGGCAAGACCCTCGGCATCGAACTCACCCAACCGACCGGACTAACACGAGCCAGACTCGCCCTCACCACATGGCGACTCCTCAATCACTGAGGAAACTCATTACAAGCCTGCGCACCGGCGCGTGCCTGGACGACCCGCAGGTGGCGCTGCCCACCTTCCCGATCCGCCGGGATCCGGCGACCGGCCGCGTGGAGGTGGAGTGGCCCTGACTCATGACAACCGACAGGAGCCGCTGGCGGGATTCGCCGTCGGGGTGACTGCAACCCCGCAGATAATGGCGCGCTCGCTCCCCGCCGTCGTCGCCTGAGTTGCCCTCCCAGGGGAGCCGCCAAGCCCCGAGGCAGGTTGAGCGGACGAAGCCCGCTTGGTGCCTCCGCCGCCCGGAAGGCCGTCAACGCGCCGGCCGGCCGCTGGCCGAGGCGGCTTCGCATCTCCGGCAGCCAAAAGGAGCAGACGCCCATCGCTGCCTACGGCCGATACCTGAGGCCGCCGTCGCGGTCGGAGCTGCGGTTCGTCTTCCTGAATGACGCGGATCGTGAATTGATCGCCAACCAGTGGAGGCCGGCCGGCTGGGATTCGCATTGCAGCTGACGACGGCGCGGTGCGTGGGCCGGTTCCTGCCCCATTCGCTGGATGTTCCGGTCAAGGTGGTCGACCACCTTGCCGCGCCCCCGATGCCGAGGCCGACGACGACGCTGGCTCCTGGCCGCCCCGGCCATGTTGCGGAGTGCTGATGCATCTGCTGCCAGACCGAGCGTGAGCCCGGCGACGGTGCGACGGCTGACGTGGACCTCTACCGACGTGCGGCAGCGCTTCTGCAGAGCAGACTTCCGGCGCCGCACGACCAGGCCCTCCGCGCGGGTCCGTGCGATACCCCAAAGTAACTAAGCGGAGTCGTCTCTTCAGGCGTGAAGGGGCTACCTACTGGGCGGCGAATCGAAAAAGGCAAGGGATATGAACCCCTTGCCACTACCAACATATCGCGCATGGGGGGCCTTGCCACAAGGCCCCGGTCGTACTGCACAATCACCCTTCCATGGCTGGACGTACCGAAAATGGGGGCTGCGGAATGCGCGTTGTGTTGGTGACCTACGGGTCGCGCGGGGACGTCGAGCCGATGACGGGGCTGGCGCTGCGGCTACGGGCCCTCGGCGCCGAGGTGCGGGTGTGTGCGCCGCCGGACTTCGCGGAGCTGCTGGACAGTATCAACGTGCCGCTGAGTCCCCTCGGCTGGCCGATCCGCGCGCTGGCGACGGGGGCGATCCCCGGCAAGGCGCAGGCGGGCCTGTCCGACATCGCCGCCGAGCTGACCGCCATGGCCTACGAGACGGTCGCCGGGGTCGCCGAGGGCTGCGCCGCAGTGGTGGCCACCGGCTCGTTCCCGGCCCTGGCCGGTGCGCGGGCGGCGGCCGAGAAGCTGGGCGTGCCCTATGTGTTCACGTCCTTCTCCCCGTGTTACCTGCCGTCGTCGCATCACCCGCCTCTCCGCCGGCCGGGCCAGGTGATCCCGCCTGAGGTGACCGGCAACCGGAAGCTGTGGGACCTGCACGCCGAGCACATGGAAACCATGTTCGGCGACACGATCAACACCCACCGGGCCTCGATCGGCCTGCCGCCGGTGAGCGGCGTCCGCGCCCACGTCTTCACCGGCCACCCGTTCCTGGCGGCCGACCCGGTCCTGGGCCCGTGGCAGGAGACGCCGGAGCTCGAGGTGACGCAGACCGGCGCGTGGATCCGGCCGGACGAGCGCCCGCTCCCGGCCGACCTGGAGGCGTTCCTGGCCGCCGGTGCGAAGCCGGTGTACGTGGGCTTCGGCAGCAGGCCGATGCGGGGCGCGAACACGCAGGAGGTCTCCCGGGCCGTCATCGAAGCGGTCCGGACGCGCGGTCGCCGCGTCGTGCTCGGGAGCGGCTGGGCCGACCTGGCCCTGATCGACGACCGGGACGACTGCTTCGTCGTCGGCGAGGTCAACCAGCAGGCGCTGTTCCGCCGGGTGGCCGCGGTCGTGCACCACGGCGGCGCGGGCACCACGACGACGGCGGCCCGTGCCGGGGCGCCGCAGGTGATCGTGCCCCAGGTCGCGGATCAGCCGTACTGGGCGGGCCGGGTAACCGATCTGGGCATCGGCACGGGCCACGACGGTCCGACGCCGACCGCCGAGTCCCTGGCGGCCGCACTCAAGATCGCCCTGGCCCCCGAGACCGGTGCCCGCGCGGCCGCCGTGGCCGAGACGGTCCGCACCGACGGAGTGGAGCAGGCCGCGAAGCTTCTGCTCGACATGATCGCCCGGAGCGGGTCCACACTGTCCGCCGGCTGATCCCCCGAAGGTTGGTAGGCCCCCGACGACACTCACAGCGGTGACGGACCGCACGCCCTCGACGTGACCACCGGGACCCGGTCACGCTTCCCGCGGCCTGTCCGTCATGCCCGCGATCACATCGACGTGACGAACGGGGCAGCGACGACCCGCCCCGCAAGCTGATCGTCTTCCCCTCGATCGATTTCTCCGCCGGGGCCTGCGGCCGCGCCGAGATGGGCGTCCCCCGGACTTCTCAGGCAGCGCGTTCTTCCCAAGCGGAGGCAGGCGGGCTTCCGGTGGACGATGTCCTCGAGAAGGTTCTGAACCCGGCCGACGGCGGCGTTCACCACGACCGCTTCGGCTGCTGGTCCATCACGCCTAGGTCGGCGGGCACGTGGCTGACCTGCGGCTCGCCATTGTTGGTTCGTTGGTGAACGTCCCTGGTGGGGGAGACGGTCGGCCGCCGGGCCATTCGCTGGGCCCCGGCTTATGTGTCACGCGGACGTTCCTCGCGTCGTAGCTCGGCGGCGACCGCACGTTCGCGCTGGGCGGTGGCCTCCGCCCGTGCGAAATCGCGTTCCCGGGCCAGTTCGCTGTTGCGTGCCTGCTCGGCGCGTAGTTCCGCACGGGCCGTGGCGAGGTCCTCCCGTGCTCGATCAAGTAGGGCCCGCAGCTCGGCGACCTCGGCGCGTAGGGCGTGGGCCTGCTCGCGCGCGTGCTGGGCGGCCACCGTGGATTGCTCGGCCTCCGCTCGGGCTGCGTCGCGTCCGGAGATGGCCTCGGCCCGCTGTGCCTCGGCTTTGCGTGCGCGTTGTTCGGCGCGTTCGCGGGCCTGATCGGCCGCCTCGGCCCGTGCGAGCGCGGCGGCTCGCTCCCGCTCCGCGCGCACTTGCGAGTCACGCGCCTGCTGTGCCGCGTCGCGTGCCTCCGCCGCCTCGTCGGCGGCGGACTCGGCCGCACGACGAGCTTGTTCTGCCTCGCGCAGCGCCTCCTGCTTTTCGATGCGGTCGCGGTCCGCCTGGGCACGCGCCTCGTCCGCCTCGGCTCTGGCTTCCGCGACCTTAGCTCTGGCTTCCGCGACCTCGGCGCGTGCGGCCTCGCTGACGCGTTGTGCCTCCTCCTGCGCCGCCTTGATCGCCGCCTCGGCTTCCGCGCGTGTTCGCGCCGCCGCTTCGACGGCCTCATCGCGTTCCTGTTCGGCCTGCTGTGCCCGCTCGCGGGCGGCTCGGGTGCGGTCCTGGGCCTTCTCTGCGAGCTTCTCTGCCCGGACGGCCCGGTCTTCGGCGTCCTCCCGCTCGGCCAACGCCGCCGCCACCGCGGCCTGGGCTTCGGCTCGAACCGAACTGATCCGCGCCTCGACGCCGCGGGGCGAAAGTTCCGCGTCGAGCGCTTGAGCCAGGGGAGCCAGGGCTGCGGCCAGCCCCTGCTCCATCCGCTCGTAGAGATCCTCCGCTCGGGCGAGCGCTCCCTCCAGCCCCGGCGTCGCGCGCCTGAGTTCCCGCTCCCGCTTGGCCCGAGTCTGGCAGTCGCTGTCCATGCAGTACTCGCGGGGACGCCCCCGCCCTGCCCTCTGCGGCACGGGCCGCCCGCAGTACCGACACGGCCGCTCCACCACCGTCGCCTCAGTCACGACCGCCAGCCTACATTTTTTGAATTTCTGTTTCCAGAAAACAACAACCTCGAAAAATCGCCAGGCCCTAACTGACGACAATGTTCGTTGACGGAAGTTGGCTCGGAGTCGATGCCAGGTGCGACTCGTCAGATGCCTGAGCTGCGGATTCGTCGCCAGGGCTCGGTGACTTCGTCATGAGGTTCCAGTAGCGGCGCCCGAGAGGAGCCCGCGAGGCCGTGGCTCTGCCTCCCGAGTGGACCGCTCGGGACCGTGCGACCCGGGGAAACGTAACTGATAGTTACATCTCGGGTCCGCTACGCACTGATCACGGCTCGGTCGTACCGCTGCGTGGCTTCTTCCAGTCTTGTGGGCAGATCGGGAGAAGGGCCCGGCATGCGGCGGGAGTGGCGTCCTACTCCCGAAGCTGACCAAGCCCCAAAAGTATGCGTGGCGTATCAGCGCGTGGGACGGGCGGCACGGCGCCATGTGCCCTCGGTGAGCAGCCGCAGTCCGTTGAGGCCGACGATGACGGTGGAGCCTTCGTGGCCGGCGACGCCCAGCGGTAGCGGCAGGGTGCCGGCCAGGTCCCAGATCACCAGGCCGGTGATGAACACCGCGGCGATCACCAGGTTCTGCACGACCAGCCGCCGTGCGCGCCGTGAGAGGTTGATGACGGTGGGGATGGAGGCCAGTTCGTCGCGGACGATGACAGCGTCGGCGGTCTGCAGCGCCAGGTCGGATCCGGCGCGGCCCATGGCGATGCCGGTGTGCGCGGCGGCCAGTGCAGGTGCGTCGTTGACGCCGTCGCCGACGACCAGCACTCTGCGGCCTTGCTCGTGCAGGTCCTGCACGGCGGTGACCTTGTCGGCTGGGAGCAGGGCCGCGCGGACGTCGCTGATTCCGGTTTCGTCGGCCAGCCGGGCGGCGGCGCGCGGGTTGTCGCCGGTGACCAGGACCGGGCTGGTGCCGGTGAGGGCGGTCAGGGCGGCGACGGTGGGCGCGGCGTCGGGCCGGAGCCGGTCGGTGATCCCGAGCACCCCGGCCGGGGTGCCGTCGAGTTCGACCAGCACCGCGGTGCGGCCCTGTTCCTCCAGCTGCTCGGCGACCACGGTGGCGGGGTGTTCGCCGGTGCCGGTCCACAGGCGGGTGGGCCTGCCGACCGCGACGCGACGGCCCTCGATGGTGGCGGTGACGCCGGTGCCGGGGGTGGAGGTGAAGTCGGTCGCGTTGGGGATGGTCAGGCCGCGGGCGCGCGCCGCGTCGACGATGGCGCGGGCGAGGGGGTGTTCGCTGGGATGCTCGGCGCCCGCCGCCAGCGCCAGTAGTTCCTCCTCGGTCAGGGACGCCGACGGCAGCGGGCGAATGTCGCTGACCTGCGGGACGCCCTCGGTGAGGGTGCCGGTCTTGTCCAAAGCGACCTGGTCGACCTGCCCGAGCCGCTCCATCACCACCGCCGACTTCACCAGCACCCCGTGCCGTCCGGCGTTGGCGATGGCCGACAGCAGCGGCGGCATGGTGGCCAGCACCACCGCGCACGGCGATGCGACGATCATGAACGTCATCGCGCGCAGCAGCGAGGCGGTCAGATCGGCGCCGAAGGCCAGCGGGACGGCGAACACCGCGAGCGTCGCCGCGACCATCGCCATGCTGTAGCGCTGCTCGACCTTCTCGATGAACAGCTGGGTCGGCGCCTTGGTTTCGGATGCTTGTTCGACCATCGCCACGATCCGCGCGATCACCGAGTCGGCCGGGTCGCGTTCGACCTTCACCCGCAGCGCGCCGGTGCCGTTGAGGGTGCCGGCGAAAACCTCATCCCCGGGCTGCTTGGCCACCGGCAGCGGCTCTCCGGTGATGGTGGCCTGATCGACCTCGCTGGCGCCGTCCAGAACGCGGCCGTCGGCGCCGACCCGCTCCCCGGGCCGCACCAGGATGGTCTCGCCGACAGTGAGCCGGTCGGTGGGGACGGTGTCCTCGGTGCCGTCGTCGTGCAGCCGGGTTGCGGTGGCGGGGGCCAGGTCGAGCAGGCCGCGGACCGAGTCGGCGGTGCGGGCCGTGGCGATCGCCTCCAGTGCCCCGGAGGTGGCGAAGATGACGATCAGCAGCGCCCCATCCAGAACCTGGCCGATCGCCGCCGCGCCCAGCGCGGCCACCACCATCAGCAGATCCACGTCCAGCTTCCGCCCGCGCAACGCCTTCAAGCCGGCCCAGCCCGGTTCCCAGCCGCCGGTGGCATAGGTCGCGGCGAACAGCGCGCCCCACGTCCACGCGGGGCCGTCCAGCAGGTACACCGGCAGCCCGGTCAGGAACAGCAGCAGCGCGGCCGCCGCCCACCGGGCCTCGGGCAGCGCCAGCACCCGGGTGCGGCGCCGTGGCACTGCACCCTCACCCGCAGCGGCGGAGCGAGCCGGGGCCTGGGTGGAAGTCATGAACAGCGTCCTTCATCAGCAGGGAGCCGGGAACGACCGGATCGGAGCCGGGGGATCCACCGTATCAGGAACATATGAACAACAATTCATGCCTTCATGGGTGGCGTAGCATGGGCTATATGGGTCACGGAGCGCCGCAACCGTCCGGCACCACCCGCGGCGCCCCCGGCGGCGCCTCCAGCGGGGCGTCGCGCGCGCGGCTGGACGCCGCTTCGGCGGCTCGGGTCGCCACCACGCTGCAGGCGCTGGCCACCCCGTCGCGGTTGCTCATCCTGTCCCGGCTGCGCGAGGGGCCGCTCCCGGCGACCGAGCTGGCCGCCGAGGTCGGGATGGAGCAGTCCGCCTGCTCCCACCAGCTGCGCCTGCTGCGCAACCTCGGCCTGGTGACCGGCACCCGCCAGGGCCGCTCAGTGGTGTACGCGCTGTATGACAACCACGTCGCCGAACTCCTCGACCAGGCCCTCTACCACGTCGAGCACCTCAACCTGGGGCTCAGCGACGCCGTCCCGGCAACCGCCGCGACGGACACCGTGACAAGCACCGCGACAGGTGCCGCCCAGCCCGAGCCCGTGGCCGACGCCGAGGAGCAACCGGCGGCGGCCCGCACGTGATAGCCATCGGCATCGGCGGCTACGGGGCTGATGCAATCGGCGTCACAAGACTGGCAGGAGCCGGGTGTTCATCTAACGAAGCGTTAGATGAACACCCGCGCGGGCCGCGCCTGGCGTGCCGCCCTGTCCGGTTCGAGCGTTCACCTTGGACCCCCACTCGGGTCCGTTTCACCAGCCGCAAAGTGGCTGAGCGTGCTTCTGGCGACTCTTCGTGTGCTGGAAGCTGCACATACATGGCGCCGCCGGATGCGCCGTCGTCGCTCTGGTCCACCTGGGATTCGTCACCCACTGTCAGTGACCTCGTCATGAGGTTGCCAGGAGCAACTGATCATCGTCTCGGCTTCCTGGCCGCGTTCGCGCTCTCCCACACGTGACCGGCTCCCGGCGGTCCGTTGAGGCTGGGAGGCGTTTCCAGGTGGACGCTGCTCGTCCTGCGGCACCGACTGACGGTGTCGGGGGTGGGTGGGCGTCGAGGACGATGTCCCAGCTCAGAACCTACGCCGCCGGAGCGGGTTGCCCCACGCTCCCACGGCGGGGCAGGTTTCTGCGAGACGTTCCGGGCGCCGTGTCGCGGTTGAGGGGAGTTGTCGATGCGGACCGGCGCGCGGCAGGGCACGCCGGTCCGTACCGGCTCACCGACGTGGTGTCAGCTTTCTCCCGCGCCGAGGGAGGCCAGCAGGACCAGCACCACGGTGATGACGGCGAACACCCCGTGGCCGAGTACGACGGGAAGGGGGAAATACCCCTCGGGTGGTGTGCTCCCGTCCCCCGCGGTTGCGGGGCGTGCCCCGGCGGCCGCCGGCTGAGCCACCTGGCCGCGGCGGACCGGGATCCAGCGGACGAACATGGTCAGGCCCAGCAGGGCGACCGGCACGAGCAGGGCGAAGGCCGTCCAGGCCAACGCCCGGCTGTCATTGATCAGATAGATGATCCAGACGACCAGCCCCACCGCCGCGAGCGCGAAGTGGCCGAACAGGACCGGGACGGGCAGGCGGCTGGTGCCGGCGCGGGGACCGCCACGGGCGATCCACATGCCGAGCATGACGAAGCCTCCCAGGGCGGTGACCAGCCACAGGATCAGTGCGGCGATGTCCATGACAACTCCCGAGGTCGTCCGGAGGCCGCCCGCGCAGGTCGCGAGCCGGCTCAACCGGTTGCGATCACTGCTTGTGCGGTTCGGTGTCCCCGATGCCGTCGGCGGGGTCTTCCTGCAGGGGACGGACGAAGCCTTCTGCCTGGGTCGCCTCGTCGGCGACCCGCACGCCGTAGTGATAGGCGAGCATGCCGCCCAGGTATCCGGACACGCCCAGCACGGCCAGGCTCACCGCGCTGAGCGCCAGTTGCCCCGTCCCCACGCTGCCGGATGGCCCGCCTGCGGCGTTACGCCACAGGAATCCCGCGACGTAGGCGGCGGTCACCAGCAGGTTCAGCGTCGCGTGGATCACACCGACGCGGAACGCCCGGGTCCCGGGCGGGATGGTCGACAGATCCAGGACGCCGACCGACGCCGCCGCCACCGCTCCGATCACTCCCACGGCGATCAGCCACAGCGCTCCCCGGGACACGGCGGCCGGGTCGTCCACCACCTGGGAAGCGATGTCGAACACCAGGCTGCCCACCCATGCGCCGATGGGCACCGTGACCAGCATCGGGTGGAACGGATGCCCGTACGGCCCGGTGAGCACGGCGCTGACCGGCCGCTTGTCCTGTCGCTGCACAGGTGCGGCCATGCCGACCACCTCCTTCATTTCACCAACGAGTATTGGTCTTATTCGATGGAGGGGTCAAGCACCTCGGAGAAACAACCGGATGATCCCGGTTTTGACCTACTGTGCTGGGCGTTATCGTGTGCCTGTGACCGACGACCTGGCCGACGGCGCGGCCGACGACCCGCCGGACTCGTCCGGCGACGCCGCGATCTCCTCCATCGGTGTGCTCGCCGAGGGGCTGAGGCGCCGGATGTTCGCATTCATTCGCCGCGCACGGCGCCCCGTGACGCGCGACGAGGCGGCCGCCAGCGTCGGCATCTCGCGCAAGCTCGCCGCCTTCCACCTCGACAAGCTCGTCGACGCGGGACTACTGCGCGCGCACTACGCCGCCCCCGAGGGGAACCGCAAGGTCGGCCGCCGACCCAAGGTCTATGAGCCCACCGGCGTCCAGATCCGTCTCAGCATTCCGGAGCGCCGCCACGAACTCCTGGCCGACCTGCTACTGGACGCCGTCGTCACCGAGCGGGACGACGAAACCGCCGCCCAGGCGGCGATGCGCGCGGCATACCAGAGAGGCCGTCGGCTCGGTGACAGCGAGCGATCGAGGGTCCGGCCGGGCCGTTTGGGTGCCGAGCGGGGCCTCACCCTGTGCGAACGCATGCTCGAGGAGCACGGCTTCGAACCCGTCCGCGAGGGCCCGATCCGGCTGACGCTGCACAACTGCCCGTTCCACCCCCTGGCCGCCCAGGCTCCCGATCTGGTCTGCGGCATGAACCATGCCTTCCTCACCGGCTACGTCGAAGGGCTGGGCGTCACCGCCGTGGAAGCCGTGCTCGCTCCTCGCCCCGGCGAATGCTGCGTCGAACTCAAGCAGGCCGCCGCCGACTAGAGCTGGCATGGGGACGCCGCGACAGACCGGGCGGCCGCACGGTTATCCAACTGGCAGGGAACGTCCGAGAACGCGGGCGGCACCACGGTCACGGCGGGTGCGCGTGGCCGCCCGCGCGGAGGTGCGAATGGCCGGTGTAAGGGGCGTCGCTCAGCTCGAGGTCGGTTTCGGGGTGGGGGTGGAGGCCGTGCCGCCAGGGCAGGCCGGGTCCGCCGAGGTGTCGGACTTCACGTGCGAGACGACGCCGAACCCTGTGCCAGCACCGCGTCAGCCGCGGCGCCATCCGCACTGCCATCGCCGACCTGCTCCCCGACCACACCGGCGACTGGCGGAACGCCCCGGAGGCCCGGCCACCCTCGACATGCCCGGCAAGGTCGCCGACTTCCTGCGCACGGTCGACCTGGACGCCGCCGAACGGGCCGCGCTAGACCACGGCCAGACCGTGCGGCGCGGCCAGGGCTACACTCTGCGCATCACCGCCACACCCGCCGTCCATCGCCAACTCCTGGACCATTGCTGGCCCCTCGACGGCACCGCAGCCACCCCCCACCCAACGCAAAGCCCGTCGCGAGTACGAAACCCGCGTCAACACCCTCGACCAGAGCGCTGACGCCTACCGCTGATTTCGGCACTCAGCCTCCTCACGCCCCGTCATGGCGCCTGACGACGGCGACGCGGACATTCTCAACTTCCCGGACGGTTTCGCTGACGTGGCGCACAAGTACGACGGGGCCAGGGCGGCGATCGAGGCCCCGCCCGAGTAGGGGGTGCGGACGGCACCGATCGTGTCGGCGGCGATGGCGGGGCGGCGGTCGCGGTGCAGCACGGCCAGGACGTCGAGGATGTGCTGGGTGCCGCGTACCAGTCGGAACATCTCCGAGACGTGCACGGTGTCGCCGGGCCGGGCGTGGGCGAGCAGCCCGCCGACGGCGGGGCGCTGGAGCGGGTGCAAGCGGCTGGAGGTCCCGGCCTGCTCCTCGAAGACGACCGGGCCCTCGATCCGGGCCTCGGCCAGGACGAGGTTCTGCCGGGCGATGGAGACCCGTTTGTAGACCAGGTTCGCCATCAAGGACCCCTCGGGCGTGGTGAACCGCTCCTTGGTGTCATCAAACCCTGTCATCAACGGGCATTGGATCCGATTGGATCGGCGCGGCCGACAAGCCTTGGTTGGGCGGGGGCCATTGGACGTTCGCATCTGGAGCCGCTGCCGTACGCGCTGGTGTGGCGGAGGGAGGCGGAGAGCGAGCCCATCCGGGCCCTGGCCGGGATCATCCGTGACCTGGGCCCTCTCCCGTCGGCCTCTCCCGGCTCTTGATGTCGTCCGTCACCCTCGGGTGGGATCTGATGCCAAGCGGGCCGGGTGTTGCCTGGCTGTACGCCAATTCGCGCTGTGCCCGATGGGCAGGTGAAGGCGGCATCGCAGTCGTAGGAGCCGACCCGGACAATTACGAGAGGTCGAAGGGGGCGGGGGAGTGGCCTTCCCAGATCTGGCGGGATGCCTGTTCGGGGTAGGGCAGAGTCTTCGACTCGGTGTCCAGGACGCGGGTGAGGTGCCCGCCCGGCCGGTGGGCGGACCAGCCCGCGTCGCCGGTGGTGACGAAGCGGACCCATGCCTCCTGGAGTTCGCGGGAGAGCGCGACGGCCTCGGGAGTGGGCTCCTCGCCGATGAGCTGGGTGCCGACGGGGCTGTCCAGCGTGCCGAACGCCAGGGGCACGTCGAGGCTGTGGCAGGCGCCCAGGATGCCGCCGAGGGCCGGGGCAACCCAGCCCAGTTCGAACAGGTACGAGGTGCCGCCGGCTGCGGCGTTCGCCTCGGCCAGCTTCTGTGACGGCATGCGGAAGAGGGCGTCGGAGTACACCGTCTCCACCAGCTCCTCTGGGCCTGCCTGCGGGAACGCGGCACGGTAGGCCCGCGCGCCGTCCGGCTGCGGGGCGTGCAATTCCAGGGCTGCGTGGGCGTCCTCCTTGGTGAAGGTGCCGTACCGTCCGCTCATGACGCTGAAGTACCGGAATTCGTCCCGGGTGTGGCCGACGAGCAGTTCGGTCCCGCTCGCGCGCGCGCCGGTCAGCGCGGGCCAGGGCGTTTCCGGGAGGACCTCGCCGTCGACGACGGGGCACAGCGCGGTGCCGGTCTCCGTGAGGCGCCCCCAGCTCTCCCGGTGCGCGTGGAGGCCGGCGTTGAAGGAGGTGAGCTCGGCGGCCAGGTGCCATGGTTCGATGTCGCGCAGGGCCTCGGCGGTGGGGGCCGCCGCGCCGAGCCGGTCCGCGAACGCGGCGGTGACCTGCCGTGCCAGCGCGGGGGTGCTGTGCAGCCCCGGCACCGAGTGGGCGATGGCCCGCCGGAACAGGCCGCGCGCGGACTTCATCGTCAGCAGGGCGGCGACCGAGCCCGCCCCGGCGGACTGTCCGGCCACGGTGACCTGGCCGGGGTCGCCTCCGAAGGCGGCGATGTTGCGCTGCACCCACTCCAGCGCCGCGATCTGGTCGAGGAATCCGCGGTTGGGCGGCACGTCGTCGAGGAACGCGAATCCCTCCGCGCCCACGCGGCAGTTGATGGTCACCACGACGACTCCCGCCTCGGCCAGCGCTGCCGGGTCGTACATCGGGTCGCTCGACGCCGCCGAGAGGTAGCCGCCCACGGGGATCCACACCAGCACCGGCAGTCCCGCCGCGCCGGGATCCGGAGTGCCGACGTTGAGCGTCAGCCAGTCGGTGCCCTGCGGGGGCACGTCGATCGGCAGGGACAGCGGCACCACGGGGCCGAACTCGACCGCCTGCCTCGTCCCCTCCCAGCGGTGAGGCGGCGCGGGCTCGGCGAAGCGGAGCGCTCCGACCGGGGGCTGGGCGTAGGGGATGCCGCGGAACACCGCGTGCCCCTGCCGCCGGCGCCCCTGCACCACGCCTTCCGTGGTCCGTACCTTTGGCTGTTCGGACATGACGATTCCTTCCCTCGAGTGGACCCAGGATTATGGGTCAGGTGTATTATGTCAACTGTATTGGAACAGTCCCGGGGTACGAGGGAGGCGCCGGCGATGCCGAAACAGGTGGATCACCGCGAACGCCGCGAAGCGATCGCCCGCGCACTGTGGCGGGTGGTGGAGCAGCGCGGCGTCACACAGCTGACGATGCGCGTGGTGGCGCAGGAGGCGGGCATGTCACTCGGGCAGCTGCAGCACTACTTCGCCTCCCGGACCGCCATGCTCTCCTTCGCCATGGATTTCGCGTCCGAGCAGACCTCGGTGCGCGTACACCAGGGGCTCGAAAAGCTCGGTGACCGTCCGCACCCCCGTGACGTGCTGCGACTGACGCTCGCGGAAATGCTCCCCCTGCATGCCGACGCCCGCGCGACCAGCCGGATGAGCGCCGCCTACGTCCTGGAGGCGCTGCACGACGAGGCCGTGCACGAGCAGGCGCGCCGCGGCCTCGTCCAAGGGCGGGCCCTCGTCGAGCAGGTGGTCCGCCAGGCGATCGCCGACGGGCACATCGACTCCGGCCGCGACCCGGCGACCGAGACCAACCTGCTCCTCGCCCTCACCGGCTTCACCTCCCTGATCGAACTCGACGTGATCGAGCCCCAGGACGCGCTCGCCGCGATCGATGTGCATCTGGACCGGCTGTTCAGGAGTACGTGACCTGCCCCGGACACGGGGGCAGGTGGGGACAAGATCAGCTCTAGACCGGCCGCTCCCCGGCCTGGTGCCATCTGACCGGCCACCTCTACCTCGGCACCGTGCCCGGCAACGACCGTCCCATTTACGCCCTGAGCGTCCGCGCCTGGTGGATGGTGCCGCGCTTGCCGTGGCACACGTCGCGGGCGAGCTTGTGCCGGGACTCCTGCACGGTGAGCTGCCGGTTCATCTGCAGCCGGTAGGTGTCGTCGACCGGGTCCACCACCCGCAGCAGGTGCTGCCGCGCGGCGGCCTCATTCGCGGCAGCGCGCGTGCTCGGCGGGCCGCGCGCATCGGCTGGCGGGGCGCGACCCGATCCACGGGAACGGGCTGCCCACCCTCGTCGACCCGAAGCAGCTTGCCGTGGGCGGCCGCACCGACAATCTGCGGCGTCGCCCTCACCCACTCCTCGTGCCCGCGGCCCCGTCCCCAAAAGTGCGCCTGCCGCACCGCACGCACCATCTCCGGGCGCCTAGGCGCCGTCGGCCCCGATCACACCGCGGGTCGGGGGCTCGACTGCGCCGCCCAGAGTGGCTTGCTCGACGCTGTTCACGCTGGTCATGCGTCGAGCGTAGCCACAGCTCCGGTCACCCCGTCTTGTCGCACTTCCCAGCGGCGCGACGCTTCGCGGCGATCTTCTCCGCCGACCCGAGCCGGTACTCCGCCAGCGACTGGGCGTCCGGTTTGAACCGCCACTGCCCGCCCTCATAGACGACCCGGTAGGAGAACTGGAAGGTTGCGCGGGACACCCGCACGACCGCCGAGTCCCGTGCCGCCGACAGCCGCGCCGCCTCCACGGTGAACGGCACGCCCTGCGCCGGAGACGGGCACAGCTCGAACACTTTCTCGTACTCGGCCTGCGGCAGAACCTTCTTGGCGGCGCTGTCCCACCACTCCCACGCCCCCGCATAGTCGCCGGACGCGTAGGCGCTGGTGAACTCCTTCACGGCTCGTTTGACGGCCTCCTCCGTCTGCGCGGCGGGCGCGGCCGCGGACTTCGACGCGGCCGGTGGCACCGCCGTGGTCTTGTCGGGCTCCTCCTGCGCGCAGCCCACGGCCGCGACAGCGATGACGGCGCCGATGGAAACAGCTGAGGTTCTCACTACCAACCCCCGTGAACGACTCGGTTGATCCCCCGGGGACCTACCTCACACCATGTCGGCGTCTCTTCGCTGGTAGTCACCCTGATGAAGCCACGCGTGTCGTACACGCTGCGCCGTCACAGGCTGGTGTCGTCAAGGCAGCACCCCGTCGACGGAGCCTCGCCGTCAGTCCTCGCAGGTGAGCCGTCCTGCGTCGGAGGAGATGGCTTTCACCCGCCAAGCACTCGGCCACGAGGCGAACACGTGGGTCGTAGCGGGCGGGTGGATGGGGCCGCGCGGGCACGGCTGGCCCGGCTGGCGGTGGGCGATCCGGTCAGTCGGCGCAGCGAGTTCGACCAGCTGAAGGACACGGCGAAGGCGGCGTCGCTGGGGAGTAGGTCGCTGGGGAAGTTGAAGGAGCGGCTGGCGTCGCTGGCCGACATCGAGGCGATCGGCCCGACCAGTCGTGGCCCTGCAGCAGTGACCGGCCGATGCCCCCGCGCACGGTGCCCCAGGAAAGGTCTCTTATCGTGCGTTGCGTAGCCCAAGAATGTAGGTGGCGGTAAGCGCCACAGCGCGGTCTTCGTCATGTGACAGATCTGCGAGGGCACGTGACGTCGTGATTCCCGGGATACCCGCGAGCGCCTCTGTCAGCCGTCGACGGGCAGACGATCCAATAGTGCTGTGGGCGAGGCAGTCAACGAGCCTGGTAGCGATCTGCTCCGCCAACGCGGGATCACTCGCCAGCGCGCTCAGCGCATCGGCTGCATCGGCGTCGTTCGTGTCCTCGACGATCATGTCGATGAGCGTCGGGATCGCGTCGGCCACGCCACGTGTCCCGAGCGCCAGAGCCGCACACCTGCGGACCACTATGTCGGAGTTGTTGAGGGCGTCCTGCAGCACTGCGGTCGCCTTGCCGCCCGGAATCTCGGCGACGGACTGGACGGCGCGTTTGCGCACCTCCGCCACCGGTGAGCCGATGCCCTCCGCCAACAGTGCCAATCCGTCATCGCCCGATCGCGCCAGGGCCCATCGAAGGGCTCCGGCGACGTTCGGGTCCGTCTCGCTCAACGCTGCCTCGACCAGAGCTTCCACTGGCACCGGAACCTCCACGGCTGAGGACAAGGCCCCGCGCTGGCGCCTTCCAACGCTCTCCGACCCCAAGGCTTGGAGGAGTGCAACGACCTTGAGGACGTCCTCCCAGTCGGCGGGCTCCGCGGCATCGATCCTGCGGAGTCGCGTGAGCAGCTCCGTCTCACGCGCAATGCGTTCTCGCGTCTGGCGGATGAGGTCGTCGACGAGTTCCGCGGGCTTGAAATCGGGATCATCCAGCGCGCGCCCGACTTCACTCAGCGACAGCCCCAATGACCGCAGGCTCTCGATATGGAAGATCCGCCGGATGTCCTCGCTGGAGTACTCCCGATAACCGGCCTCGGTACGACCCATTGGCCGCACCAGGCCGAGCGACTCGTAATGCCTGAGCATGCGGGCGCTGACCCCGGACCGACGTGCCACATCCCCGATCAACACTGCCTAATCCTCCTGGCCGGTCCTGCCGAGGGCTACGAGCCGCTTCGCCTCCTCGATCGCGAACTCGAATCCGGCATCCGGGTTGCGCAACAGATGTTCCGTGGCGATCGCGTGCTGACGCACGCGAGGGTCGAGACCCGTCATCGCAGCGCGCAGGGTCGGCATGATCACGTCACCGAGCGCGATCAGCGCCCGGCTGAGGCTCAACTGCGTCTCACGCTCGCCGCGTCCGAGCTGTGTCGCCAACACCGCGGCCAGCTCGGGTTCTTCACCTTCGGGCACGAGCACGACCGCTGCTCGCCACGCGCTCCGCGCCACCTCGTCGTCGGCGTCGGTCAGAAGCGCCCGTGTGATCGCCGGCCACGCCTGCCGGTCCCCGATCTTGGACAGCGTGTGCAACGCCTGACTTCGTGCCTGCGCGCGCTCCGAGCGCAGTTCATCGATGAGCCGTGGGACCGTCAGTGATGACGAGTGGCGGGTCAGCGCCCACGTAAGCATGTCGCGTACGAAAAAGTCAGGCTCGACCGCGCATCGTTCGATCAGTTTGTCGATGAACCGCGGGTCAGGGGCCGTGCCGACAGCCATCGCTGCCTGCAGCCGCACCGACGAACTGCCGTTCTCCAGCCCCTGGAAGGCGCGCATCGTGTTCGTGGTCTCTTTCGGCATGGACAGCGGGACCACCTCCTCGGCTTCAGTGAAGACCTTGTCACTGTGTCAAGGTCAAGCCCCAACAACCTCGCCTCCACAGTGCCGGGTGGACGCTCCACCAGCTCCGCCACTCCCGCTCTGCAACACCTGGCGGCCGTCGACCGCACCGCCGCAGCAAGCCAAGAGCCACCTCCAACACCTGGCCGGCCCCGCTCGCCACCCACGCGGAGCGACCTCCGCCGCCCCAGCCACCGGCCGACACCAATTCGACCTCCCCGCGGCCAACGACGGCCGGGCCAGCTGACCCGGTCCTCTCGCTGAACTTCGGCCAGGGTCTTGTGGACGACGCCGACCGAGACCTTCACTCCGACGGCGATGGTGCGGATGTACTCTCCGCGCTCGCAGCGGACGGGGAATTGCGGCACGTTTGTCGTCGTCGACCACAGGACGGCGCCCGCCGACCCGGCCACGGCGGCGGGCCGCCTCCAGTCCGTGTCGTCAAAATGTCATAGCCACATGAGCAGGGCGGCCAGGGTGACGGCGGCCTGGTAGGAGCGGGCGGTCCTGCAGTAGCGGGCGGCAATGCCGCGCCACTGCTCGAGCCGGTTGAAACAGCGTTCGGCGACGTTGCGCCGCCGGTACACCTGGGCGTCGAACGCGGGTGGGCGGCTGCGCGGCGTCCTTTGCGCAGCCGGTTGCGGATCTGGTCGGCGCGTTCGGGGCCGCGCTCACGCAGCCAGGCGCGAATGCGCGGGTGCTGTAGCCGTTGTCCGCGACCAGGTGCCGGGCCGCACGCGGGGGCGGCCCGGTCCGAGCCGCGGGACCCGGATCGCCGGCCATCACAGCGGTGAACTGGGTGCAGTCACCCGCGTTGCCGCCGGTCACCACCAATCCCAGCGGACGCCCCTGCCGTCGCAGGACAGGTGGATCTGGGTGGTCAGCCCGCTCCGCGACCGGCCGAGCGCCCACCGCCTCCTTTTCGGGCGCCGGCGGCGTGCTGGTGGGTGCGCACGATGGTGGAGTCCACCGACACCAGCCAGTCGATGTTCCCGGCGGCGTCGGCGCGGGCCTGGGGGGCTTGCAACGTCGGCGTGAACGTCCCGTCGGCGGCCCACCGGCGAAAGCGGGTGTGCAGCGACCGCCAGGAGCCATAGCGTTCTGGCACGTCCCGCCAGGCCACCCCGGAACGGAACTTGAACACGATCCCGTTCACAACCCGCCGGTCATCAGCCCGCGGACGCCCCATCCGCTGCCTGGTCAGCAACGGCTCCAGCATGGCCACCCGGCATCGGACAGCTCATGACGACGCACCACGCACCACATGATCGTCACGCACGAACCGTGACGCAGCCACTTTGACGACACTCCCTTGCTAGGCCGTCCTTGGTCTTGCGGACGATGGCGCGGCGCCGGCCCTCCGACTGCACCAGGGCCAGGTCCAGGATCAGGGAGCGTTCGGTGTGCTCGCCGGCCGCGATCCCTTCCAGAACCTGAGCGGGTGGCCTCGCTGGAACAGGTCGTTGAGGGTGATCAGCCCGTCCAGGAGGTCGCGGCCGAGGCGGTCAACCTCCTGGACGGCAGCATGTCCCCGTCGGGATGGGAGACAGCGCCTCCAGCAGCGTCGGCGCCTGCAGGCGGGGGAGTGCTCACGTACGCCTTGACGGTGCCTTCCACCACGTGCAGCCGGGAGGCGATCTCGGCGTTGGACAGTCCGGCGCCCACCAGCGCCAGCACCTGCCGTTCCCGCAGTGTGAGCGCGTCGACGCGGCGGCGGGCGTGTGCGCCGCACCGCCGCGCCGTTCTCCTCCCCGGTCGACACCCCGCACCGACGTGCCGCACTGACGAGGGTCGCCGCCAGTCACCGGAAGCCCCGCCCGGCATGCCACGCCGCGCGCGCACCGTCGGGAAGGTGCGGAATGAGCGCCTCCGTCAGTGCGAATGGTCCGGTCCTCGGTGGCGAGCTTGTGCTGATCTTCTACTGGAAGACCTTCAGGCAGATCGGTTCGAGGGCGTCGTGCTGGCGTTGGGTCTTCTGCTTGTCGGCGCTGACCCGGACCAGACCGACGAGCGCCACAACGAGCCCGCCTTCATCAAGCGTGGTGCGGGAGAAACGGTTGCTGCCACTCGCTGAGCTTCGGCAACAACGGCCTGCTCGCCGACAACGACCCGGCCGAGCAGGAGAAGCTGATCAAGCTCAACACCCCTGCCGGCCAACCTGGTCATCTTCCACAACGCCCTGGACATCATGGACGTGATCCGCAGCCTGATCGTCGAAGGGGAGACCATCACCGCCGACCAGTTCGCCGCACTGCCGCCCTACCGGCACGCCCACATCAGCCGCGTCGGCGCCTGCGCCCCGACGAACTCGCCCACCAGCCCGAGGTCTTCAACCGCGTCCTAAAAAGGGGGCGACTTCACCGTCCTGGACCTGGCCGCCTGACTGGCTCTCATGGAGACAATCACCCGCTGATCAGCCGGCCAGCTTGCGGAGCAGGCCCTCCAGATCGCGCTCGCCATCGCGGGTCTGAGCGCCGTGGGCGAGTCCGCCTCGGATCAACCGCTCGGCCGCGGGCAGGGTGATCTGGCCCGCCCAGGCGTCGTGTTCTCGCTGGAGACCGTCGGCCAGGTTTTCCGGGGCGATGGCGCGTTTGGCCGCGGCGACCACGCCCTCGGGCAATGCGGCGATGTTGCGGGCGAGTCGGTCGACCACGTCGTCAAGCTCATCGGCCGGGACGGCCCGGTTGACCCATCCGTAGCGTTCGGCGGTCTGCGCGTCGTAGAGATCGGCGCTGAGCACCGCCTCCAGAGCGCGATGACGACCGACCCGGTTGGCGAGGTACTGGGTTCCTCCGCCTCCCGGGACGATACCCATGAGGGCCTCGATCTGGCCGATCCCGGCTCGGTCGATTGCCGCGAATGCCATGTCCGCGGCCGCGACGAACTCCGCCCCTCCGCCGCGCGCCTTGCCGGCGAGCTTCACGATGGTCACCTGGGGTTGGTGCCGGAGCAGTTCCCCAAGTGCTTGGAAGACGTTGACACCCTCGGGCACGTCGGCGGCGAGTTCGTCGAAGGCGTCCGGTGCGTCGACGAGGGACATGTCGACATGAGCGATGAAGAACTCCGGGTCGGCGCTGTCGAAAACGATGACCCGGGCCGAGTCGTCCTCCCGCAGTGTGGTCAGCACGTGACGCAGGTCGGCCATCAGGGCGACGTCCAGGACGTTGACGGGTGGGTTGTCGAGGGTGACGCGGACGATGCCGGCCTCGCGGCTCACTCGCAGGGTCGCGTAGGCGTCGTGGTGCATGAGTATCTCCGATCGTGCCTGGCAGGCACCTAAGTTCCTGATGTATACCTACCCTGGGACGGCGGGTGACCGGCGTCAATAACGCACTTTCGGCATCGTAAGGATCATGGAGGATACCGACATGGCCGCTCCTGACCCGAATACCGGCATCGACATTGTCTACCGGGCCGATTGCCCCAGTCGCCCGATCCTCGACCAGATCGCCGACAAGTGGTCGATGATGGTGATGGCCGTCCTCGACAGGCCCCGCCGCTTCAACGAAATCAAGCGCCGCCTGGAAGGCGTAACACAGCGGGTCCTCACGCAGACCCTGCGCCGCCTGGAGCGCAACGGGATGATCGAACGGCGCGTGCTGCCCACCTCACCGGTCGGGGTCGAGTACTCCCTCACCGATCTCGGCGAATCCCTTCGCGAACCGTTCGGTCATTTGTACGCCTGGACGGTCGCCCACGCGGATGAGATCCAGGAGTGCCAGCAGCGCTACGACCAGCGTATTCAGGCTACACAATCGTAATTCGCCGCGCGGCCGCAAAGGTCTCGGTATGGGGAATTCCTTCGATCGCGATCAGACAGCGGGGAACCTATTTCGTAAAGCATCAGAACTCCCTGCGATAATCGCCGAAGGGACCAGGACGTACCCCCGCCGCCGCGGGGACGACTCGCATAGCTTTTCTGCGATAGCGAAAGGACGGGGGCCGGTGGGGAACGTACGGCCGATCACACCGCCGACCGTGATGGCGATCGGCCCGGCGGCCTCCGCGTACCTCGCCACACTGTCCGGGCCGGAGCAGCGCGGCACCAAACGGTCTCCCACTCGACACTGCGAGCGCTGACTGCCGAAAGTGATGCTGGCGCGTGTGGCGCCGGTCCGGACGCGGCGGGCCTCGGTGCGGCGCGTCAGCATGGTGATGTGGTCGTGGACGAGCCCGCCCCTACCGCGCAGCAGGTGGTTGATCTGCGCCTGGGCACGGATGCAGACGGCCATGCCCTACCGTCCTCGCGTGCCACGCCCGCGTCCCCACTCCCGCGCCGCGGCCTCATCCGCGGCAGCACGCGCGCTCAGCAGGCCGCGCGCACCGGCTGGCGGGGCGTGACCCAATCCACGGGAACGGGCTGCCCACCCTCTCGGCGACATTCAGCTCAACCTCGGCCGCCGGCTCCGCCAATCAGCTCCATCACGGCGGCGACCGGCCGGGCTGCCTAGCCCGAGAGCAGGCCGTGGCGAGGGGCTGCCACTTCGTCACCGTGCAAGTGGCCAAACTCGACTACGGCGAGCGGTGGAGCGTGGTCGCCCGCCAGTTCCTGGACGCCGACGCCGTCCGCACCGCTGCCCGACCGGATGCGACGCTGACGGCAGCGCCCTCACCCACCCCTACCGCCATCGCGACACCGTTCAGCACCACCAGCTGCTCAATCCCGGGGTGGCCGACCGACCGGCGATCAGACCGGCTGACGGCTCTCAGGATGAGACTCCGTAGCGGGTGGCCATCGCGGCGGCGCGGTTGCGCAGGGAGGCTCGCAACGACTGCGGGGCCAGGGCTTCCGCGTCCGTGCTGAGCTGCCACAGCGCCCATTCGGCGTGTCGTGAATCTTGGAAGGTCACCTCCAGCCGCAGCCAGCCGTCTGCGTCCGGTTCCTCGGCGCGGACGGCCAGCGCGGTGTTCAGCAGTTCCTCCCGCCGCGCCGGGTTCACCCGCACCAGCACGGTGATCTGGTCGCTGTCGGACAGAAACTGCGAGCAGCGTTCCCGCCAGACCCGGTCAAGATCGACCCGGTTCGGTCGCTGTGCCGGTTCAGGGAGTTCCTCGGCGGCCAGCACCCGCGACAGCCGGTAGGTGCGGTCCGCACCAGATCTCGTGGCCAGCAGGTAGGCCCGGTCGCGTACGGTGACCAGGCCGATCGGGTCCACCGTGCGCCACTGTGGTGGCTGGCCCGTGGCCGCGTAGTGGATGCGGAGCCTGTGTCCGGCGAGCACCGCGCGCCGGACCTCGATCATTGTCGTGTCGGGCACCTCCTCGGTGACCAGCCGGCGTGAGAGCAGGTCGGTCTCCGGGTCGATGAGCAATCGCTGGGCCGCGTCGCTCGCGGTGCCCCGATGGCCTTCGGGCAGCGCGTCCACCACCTTGCGCAAGGCCGAAGCGAGCGCCGAGCCGAGGCCGAACACCTGCTCGCCGCGCCCCGTTCCGGCGGCCAGCAAGGCAAGGGCCTCGTCGTGGTTCAGTCCGGTGAGCTCGGTCCGGAAACCGGGCAACAACGCGAAACCGCCGTGCCGGCCGCGTTCGGCGTAGACCGGGACGCCGGCCGCGGACAGCGCCTCGATGTCGCGCAGCACGGTGCGGGTGGATACCCCCAGCTCGCGGGCCAGCGTCGCCGCAGTCAGCCGACCGCGCTGACGCAGCAGCAGCACCAGCGAGACCAACCGGTCGGCGCGCATACAAAAACTCTAGCGAGATACACGACACAGGATGTCGTGATTCGCTGGGAGGCTCGTCAACGCGACGTCACAGATGACGGCTACCGAGCCGATGGACGTACGTACTCCCGACGAATCGAATGGAGCTGATGTGGCAATGCAGCGAACGGCAGTCAACCCGGTGACGTGGTCGATGGAGATGGGATTCAACCAGGGCGAGATCGTCTCCGGGAACACCCGGACCCTGTACTGCTCCGGGCAGACTGCGATGAGCGGCGGAGGCCACCCCCAGCATGCCGGTGACATGGCGGCACAGCTCGCGCTGAGCCTCGACAACCTGGAGGCCGTCCTCGACGAGGCCGGGATGACTCTCGCGAACCTCGTACGGCTGAACGTCTACACCACCGACGTCGATCTGCTTTTCCAGCACTACGGCGTGCTGGCGTCGCGGTTGGGTGCCGCCGGGGTGGCGCCGACCACGACGATGCTCGGGGTGACACGGCTGGCGATCCCCACCCTGATGGTCGAGCTCGAGGGGACCGCCGTCGCGTGATGCGACCTCGGCACCTCCGGTAGGGAACCGGCACGAGTAGCAGGCAGGCGGGTGATGCCGGTGCTCAGAATGGTGACAATCGTCGTCTACGGCTTCGACGGCGAGTCGTTCCTGCCACGACTGCAGCACACGGACGTCCGCCTGCTACTCGACATACGCCAGCGCCGCGGCGTCCGCGGCCCCGAGTACGCCTGGGCGAACTCACTGCGGCTACGTCCCTCGCCCATGCCCGGATCGCCTACGAGCACCACTCCCAGCTCGCCCCAACCACCGAGCTGCGTCGGCTCGAGTGCGCCGAGGACGACCGCCAGGGTCGGCAAGCGCTCGCGCTGCGAGCTGGCGGTCGAGTACGCCGGCCGCTACACCGCCGAGATCCTCGACAGCTCCGACCTCCCGCCGGTCGTGTCGGCGCTGTCGAGGGAGTGGCCTGCACCGCACCGGCGCCCTGTACGTGCTGGACGAACCCACCACCAAGCTGCACATGTGCTGCGATGTACCGGATGACGTGCCCGAGTCGCACACCGGCCTTGGGGGCGGGTCCGCTGGTCGGCTGTGATTGTGCGGGTCTCGTGTACGTGATCCGTTTATAACGTGCGTGGCTTGCCGTCTGCGGTGCATCGTGGAGCCGGTGAAGATGGCCGCGGCGGGCGGAGCGTTAGGCCGGTTACGTCGGGGTGCAGTGTCGCGTCAGTGGTCTGGCGTTCAGGACTTGCTGCAGGCTGCGGCAAGCCCGCATGCGGCCTCCCCCTGGCCTGCTGAGAGGGCATGGCCTACATGATCGTCCCGAGCCCCGGCTATCTGCCTCTGCTGGCCCGCTCGGTGCACACCGTGCCCATCCGGGGGCGACTCCATGGGGCCGGAGCCGCCCCGGATGGGACGTATTTCGCGCGGATGCTTAAGGGGATCGCGCGCTACATGCCCGCTATTCCCTGGCCATCACGGTGAAGGTGAATCCGGCGCTGGTCGGACGGCGCAGCGGAATGTCGCACTTGATGCGGCGCAGTACCTCGTTCCTGCTGAGGCCGAGCCCTTGCGCGATGAGCCGATCCGGGCGCACCGGTACCGGATCGTCGAAGACGACCTCCACCTGGACCGGCCACGCCTCGTCGAGCCATGCCGACGGGGTGTCCAGCCGCCAGGCCCCCGTCCAGTCCAGGGTGAAGCGGTTGCGTCGGGCGAGCAGCGGATCCAACAGCCTGGACGCCACCAGTTCCGGATCGTTGACGCGGTAGCCGTGGATCTCGGCCGGATCGAAGGATCTGACCGGCGCTCGCTCGTGGACGGTGAGCTTGCTCGTCCGATCGCAGGATACGCAGCGGACCAGCAGCCACACGTCCAGCAGCTTGCCGTTGGCGTTGACGCGGAACCTGCCCTCGCCGGTGGTGGCCGAATCCGACCGGCAGTCCACGCACCGCAACGACAGCAGAGGCAGCCTGGTCCGACGAACGATCCAGGGCAGCACGGTATGAGGTTGTGAAGACATGAGCCCTCTAGACCTGACACGAGGCCGATTACGCGCGGCCTCAAACGCTGTATGACCGGGCGCACAAGGGCAGCCCGGCAGAGCCGACGGGCGGGTCGGCTTGAAGGTGAGCGGAAGAAGGTGTCAGGTCTAAAGAGCAGGCGGGGTCACGCGGTCTTGTCCTCTGTCCTCACTGCGACGGGGCCGCAGGCAACCTACGGGAACGCGGAAGGAAGGCTCAAACGGTTTTCCGACCGAGACTCGTCAGCGCTACCGGAACCCCTCAGTGGCGTAGGCGATGCTGTCGTCGAGGCCCGGCCGGTAGCCGTCGCTGTTGCCCACGGTGAGGAGCGGCAAGGCTCCGCGTCAGAGCGGGGTGAGGACGCAGAACTCGTTGCCCTCCGGGTCGGCGAGGACGGTCCACGGGACGTCGCCCTGGCCGATGTCGGTGTCGGTGGCGCCGAGGGCCCGCAGCCTGTCTGCCTCCGCCGCCTGGTCGTCACCGGGGTACGGCCGCAGGTCGAGATGGACGCGGTTCCTCACGGTCTTCACGTCGGGCGTGCGGAAGAACTCCAGATACGGGCCGACCCCCTTGGCGGAGCGCAGCAGCGCATGCTCGTCGGTCACCTCGTGCAGGGTCCAGTCCATCGCCTCGCCCCAGAACCGGGCCATGGCCCGCGGATCCACGCAGTCGACCACCACCACGGCGATCGGCCCGGTGTCCCGGTAATTCGATCGAGGCTCCAGCACACAGAACTCGTTGCCCTCCGGATCGGCGAGGACCGTCCACGGGACGTCGCCCTGACCCGCGTCGACGGGTGTCGCACCGAGATCCTTCAGGCGCGCGACCAGGTCCGCCTGATGGGCCGCGGAGGTGGTGGCGAGGTCGACGTGCACGCGGTTCTTCACCGTCTTGGGCTTCGGGTCGGCGACGATGTCGATGCAGACGGCGGCTGGGTCGGGATAGACGAAGCCCACGGGCTCGAGGTTGGTCACGCCGGGCGCCTCGCTGGAAACACCCCAGCCGAGCGCCTCCGCCCAGAACCGGCCGAGCGCCGAGTCATCCCGAGCCTTCATATGAATCTGGACAAGCCGCGTCGTCATGCCGCCGATCCTATGCCCGCGCGGATCAAGGAACCGCCAGCCTCCGCCTGCGCAGACGGGTTCGTCCGCGACGGCCGGAACCCCATTCCGCATCCACCGGCGAGCGCCGCCCGGCTGCGAGGCAAGAATCGGGAATCGTTCCCTGCAAGGCAGCTGGCGGCTGAGGCGTCGATGGCGCTGGGGGCCAAGCGCTTGTCGAGGTTGAGTTGGATCTCCCCGTACGGGGTCATGGTGCCCGGCGGACTGCTGCTCGGCGAGCGCTTCTTCCGCCACCTGCGCCGCCTGGTTGAGCAGCACCGCGAGCCCGACAAGCGCGAACGGCTCCTGCTGCTGTGTGGCCCGCTGCGCATGCGGTGTGGCGATGGGGCTGCGGTGTGGCGATGGCGGTGACCGTGGTGGTGGAGGTGGTGCGGTATCTGCGGCATCGCCGTGGCGGCCACCGTCGTGGCGGGGAGGCGTTCGCGGGGCCGCTGGTGGACGTGGCGGGGGCAGATGCGGTCGCCGCCACGGCCGAGGACGTGGCGGGTGTGGCCGCGGGCAGCGGCGGGGGTTTGGTGTGGAAGACGGGCGTGCGGCCGCGCTGGCCGGCGTCAGCGAGCACGTCCTGCCATTGGGGGAGGGCAAGGGCGTCTTGGATCATCAGCGTGTTGATGTAGCCGAGCGCCGACTGGTGCCGCAGGCGTAGTAGACCAGCAGCAGCCGCCCGGACAAAGCCTGCAGGTCGAGGTGGTTGTGCACCCCGACGAGGGCAGGGCCTGCGGGCAGCCGATGCGCATCGCGGTTTCGCCGAGCATGTCCATCAGCAGGACCACGTCCCACCGAGCCCGGCTAGCGGCCTTGAGTCGGCGCCGGTTGATCGGCTCGGTGCGCCGCGTCCAAGGGAGTGAGCTGGATCGCGCCGGTGTTCCGGCCGGAGACCTTCAGGCGGCGCAGCCCCTTGCCGCCCAGCCCGTCGTTCAGCTCAGATGGCTCATGGTCGAGTTCGGTGCGCATGTCGTCGATGAACACCTGCGGGTTTAGTGGCTGGCGGAGCTTGGCGTAGTCCTCGACCTGCCGTTCCTCACAGTCTTCGGGCAGGTCGTCTGGGTTGCGCCACCGTTCGGCCCCGACCACCCAGATCTCCTTGCACCGCAGCATTCTCCCCGCAGCCTCTGGAACACCCCGCGCTCGTACATGCACCGCAAGGTCCGCAGGCGGCGTTTCGTTGTCGGCCCGGTACGTCCCCGGTGGTCTGCCATGGTCGTAGTGGGGAGACGACGCATGTCAGAGGTCAGTCGTCGAAGACGTTCCAGCAGATCGCGCTTCGACGTCGCTGGTCATCAAGGACGAGCTCGCGAACCTCCGCGGGAATTCTTTCTCGCTGCCAGTCCCGTTCTCGGAGGCGTGCCGCCTCAGCCTCACTGGCGGCAGCGGAAGCAACGACTGCCCTGATCGCATATGCCGCAGCTCCCAGGTCGTGGGCTGCGACGTGGGCCACCGCCACTGCCTGCCCGGCCGCAAGAGCGGCGAACTTCGCCGGGGCGGGCAGTCCACGGGCGGCGGCATTCGCCGTGAAGGCGGCCTGGTGCGCATCACGCATGCGCACCTCGCCGCGGATCCAGGCACGAGCGATTTCGATAGCGTCCGACGGGCGGGTGTCGTGCGGCTGCTCCTGCTTGAAAAGGTGCAGGACGTGTTCGGCGCAGAGAACGGCCCACTCCGCGAGCAGCCTGTGGTGCTCGTCTGTCAATGTTCCACCGCGGCGCACGGTGATCAGTCGGGGATCACGCTGGGTTGGCAGGATCGGCATGATTTCCTTCCTTTTCGTCATTGCAGCAATGGCGACGTCTCGTCCGCAGCTCGAACAGTTCGCCGGGCTGGGCGCGGCAGATCAGCGACGGGATGACCGTGAGTCGGAGCAGGTGATGAACAGCGCCTGCGCGTGACCTCCATGGCCGCGGCGCGGGCACGCATGCGGTACGGACGCCTGGACCCACTTTCCATGGAGCCAACTCACCCATTTCGCTTTCGCTGACCGCGGAGTCCGAGCCGAGGTGCTTCTGGACGACCAGGTGGGCGCGGCCTCAGGGGGTGCCGCTGGCAGCGGCTCGATGGACGATGACTATCGGACGGGCTTGTCGGGTTCGCTCAGGAGTTCGTCGGTGTGGTGAGCCGGCTGCGGCGTCGAGGCAGATGTCAAATAGTGCTCGTCGGGTTGGGGGGCGTTTGGACAGTCTCGACCGTCCCGGTCCTCCACCGGCGCCCACATCAACATGCTCGGCCGCTATGCCTTCAGCCCGCGTACCGACAGGGCTCTACTGCCACTGTGTGCCCCGGACGCCATTGCCGCGTAAGCCGACGACGTCCGGTTGCCACCTGGACACTGGTCCGTCATCGTCGCGGGATTGGTCGACCAGTCGTCGACACCGAGCGAGCGGTCGAGTGTTTCCGTGGTGCAGGGGAGCAGGTCCGTGTCCACCCAGGCCGTCAGGTAGCCGTGGAGTGCGGTGAGGGCCTGTCGGGGGCTTGCGGCGGCGGTGATCTCCAGCGGGCCGTCGAACCCGGCGAAGCGCAGCCCTTCGGAGGCGGGCCAGCCGTCGCCACGCATCCAGCGCACAAGTTCCCGGTTGACCGCGAATGCCCCCATCCGTGGCTGAATCCACGCTCCATGACCTCATCGAGGGCGCCCGTGCCCGAGGTGACGTAGTCGTCCACGACCAGCCCCATCAGGCAGTCGCTCTCGATCGCGATCCACCGGTACCCCTCCCGCTCGACAAGCTGCCGGAACAGCTCGTTGCGCACATCGAGCAGAGTGTCCTCGCCATGGGCGGGCTCGCCCGAGGTGAGCATCCGAGGCCGGGCCGTGAGCACCCCCCCATGACGGTCGAAGCGTCGACGACATGGGCGGCTTCTTTGATGACACCAGTCATGCCGTCAACGGTATCGTTGAACTATCGTTAGAAACTTATCGGTGGGTATTGGCTGAACAGTTGGACGAAAGCTTCAAGACGGTGGTCGTCTCAGGCTGGTTGGTCTGGCGCGCGGACACGGTCTGTAGTCCCCGTCCTCGGCGATCAGCACGACGGCGTCGGTGTCGTCGCGCAGCATCGAGGACACGGTGTGGATCCCCACGGCTCGGCGAAGTAGAGCTTCTCGGCCCGGTCGAAGATCAGCAGTACGTAGATGGTCACAGCGGATCCTTCATGGCTCAGAAACCGCAGGCGGTCAGCAACTCAAGGCGGCCGGGATCCTTCCGGGTGCCGAACGTATTCCGCATGGCTACCGCACCTACATGCCACCGCATGCGCAAGCGGTGCGCGCGCTCCTTGCCCCGTGCCCGGCCACATTGATCATTCAGGCGATCGGTCCCGAGGCACAATTGAGGACGCGCTTCGGCCTTTCGATGAGATCTCACCTAGCTTCTTGGCGACTGCCGCTCTCTCCAGGCCGTCGAAGCCGAGCTTCACGACCTCAGTCCCGTACCGCAAGGACGCGGCTGCACGTTCATCGGCCCCCTGGCGAGAGGCCTGGTCCAACGGCGTTGCGGCTACTGTTGCTCCGCATGACGCATGCCGAGATCGAGATCACCGCGGAGCTGGTGCGGGATCTGCTGCGCGATCAGCACCCCGACCTGGCCGATCACCCTGTGCGACTCGGCGCGCGTGGCTGGGACAACCAGATATGGCGGCTCGGTGACGACCTCGCCGTCCGGTTGCCCTGGGCGACGCAGTCCGCGGACGCGCTGCTGCGCAAGGAGTACACCTGGCTGCCCGCCCTCGCCCCGCGCCTTCCGCTGCCGGTGCCCGTCCCGCAACGTCTCGGAGAGCCCTCTGCTCTGTTTCCGCGCCCCTGGATCGTCACCACCTGGTTGCCGGGCGCGCCTGCCGACCGCGCCCCCGTCACGCGCGCCGCGGAGGCGGCCACTGCCCTGGCCGCCTTCCTGACGGCACTTCACCAACCCGCCCCCGAGCAGGCGCCCGCCGGTCGGGACCGTGGAGGACCACTGGCCGACTATTCCGAGGGGTTCGCCAAGCAGCTCGCCACGGCCACCGAGCTGGGGCTCACCCCCGACCCGGACGCCGTCCGCGCGGTCTGGGAAGACGCCGCCGCCGCGCCCGGCTGGGACGGCCCGGCACTATGGCTCCACGGCGACCTGCATCCGGCCAACGTCCTCACCGCGAACGGCACCATCTGTGGTGTGATCGACTTCGGCGACCTCTTCGCGGGCGACCCGGCCTGTGACCTGGCCGCCGCGTGGATTCTGCTGCCGGACGGCGCCACCGACCGCTTCCATGCCGCCTACCAGCCGACCCCGGACGCTGCGACCCTGCGCCGCGCCCGCGGATGGGCGGTGGCACGCGCCCTCAGCGGCATCCTCATCGGAGACGCCGGCGTCCACGGCCGCCCAGGCGGCAAGGCGACGTGGGGCCCTCCCGCCCACGCCGCACTGCGACGCCTCATCGCGACCCATCGCTGATCAATCGGCTTCCCCACGCGCCAAGCCAGAACACCGTCGCGCCGCCCGGTCCCGGCCATGCGGTGCGGAAGTCGGGGGAGACGCATTACGGCACAGTCGGGTATGACGACTGCCTGATCGCCCGTGCCGATCAGGCGCTGTGGTCCTCTGGTGGTGGTAGGTAGGGGCTGAAGTGGTCGGCGACGATGTCGGCGATGGCTGTGGCGTCATGGGATCCGTCGACCTCGATCACGCGGATGCCGAGGCGTTTTGCGGAGTGGACAGCGTCGTCGGCGACGAGGCGGTCTCGCTCTAGCCGGTTGCGTTTGGCTCGTTCGGGGTCGCTGACGTCATGGCCGATGGTGGCGGCTCGTGGGAGTTTGTGGAGCTGGTGGTCGCGGAAAGCCTGGGTGGGCACCATGACGACCATCTGCCGGGGGGAGTCGATGATCGGGGCGACCAGCTCGGGGCGGAGCCCCCAGCCTTCGGCGATTATGGGGCGTCCGGAGACCAGGCAGCGCAGGTCGTCCAAGGCCCATTCGAACCGGACCGGAAAGCCGGCCAGCGTTTCGGCGGCCATGTCCTCTGGGGTGGTGTTCACCCAGACCTGGTCGGGGTCCGGGTCGGCAGGAGATTGGCCGAGCTGGACGCGGCGAGCGATCCGGCGGTCGTTGTGGCCGCGGGCATCGTGATAGTCGTAGTGGTAGGCGGTCAGCCCGTAGCGGAAAGCCAGCAGCCGGGCGACGGTGGACTTGCCGGCCCATTGCCCGCCGCCTATCCAGAGAACCCGGCGAAGCGTGCCGAAAGGATCCCACACTTGCTTTTCGGTGTCGTTCCTGGTCACGGGTCTCCTCAGGTGGGGTGGCTAACGTCTGCTGCCTAGATCATCCAGTCTCCGGAGGATGCGCGTTGCCATTGGACTGCGACGTTGACATCGACTCCGCCTGCGCGGAGATGTGGCTGCCACCGCTCCCTGAAGAAGGACGCCCTCCGGGCGGGCAGGCCACCAAGCCATCAGCAGGTCGTTATGCACGTCGGCCACCACTGGGTCTCATGCAAGCCAGCAGACATGACCGGCACTGTAGGGGTGTGGCCGGGCAAACGGCAGAAAGTCACCGCGGGTTGACCGGCTCGGCATCGGGGCGTTCGTCTAACGGGGGTTTGATGAACGCCCCCCGGACGGGCACCGGCGAGGCCGCCGTGTCCGGTTCGAGCGTTCATTTTCCACTCTCGTTGACCTTCCCCGCGCAGCACGTTTGATGAACAGCAGGCGGTCGGTTGCGGCGCTCATCGACCTGGTCCGGGTCAGCACCGACTAGCAAAAGACTCAACGCCAGCACGACGCTCTCGACCCGGTCTGCCTGCAGGTGTTCGAGGAGAAGATCAGTGGCAAGCTCGCCACCGACCTTTTGGTGGGGTCGTGGCGGCGGTTGGTGCTGGCGGCTCCGCATCTGGAGGCGGGCACGGTGGACTGGAAGACGTACACCTTCTGCGTGCTGGAGCAGTTCCACCGGATGTTGCGCCGCCGGGGAGATCTTTGCGCGGAACTCCTCCAAGTGGGGTGACCCGCGCGCCAAGCTGCTCAGCGACGCCGCCTGGGAGCAGGCCCGCCCGATGGTACTGGCCAGCCTCAACCTGCCCGGCGAGGCGGGCGAGCACTTGGCCGCGCGTGCCGAGCTGTTGCACGCCACCTACACCGAGGTCGCCGAGCGGCTACCTCGTAATTCCCAGGTGCGGTTCGGTGAGGACGGGCGGCTGCACCTGGCCGCGCTGAAGCCCGAGCCCGAACCCGCCTCGCTGGTGGGGTTGCGGGATGCGGTGAACGCGCTGCTGCCGAGGGTGGATCTGCCGGAGGTGCTGCTGGAGGTGTTCTCCTGGACCGGCGCGGATGCGGCGTTCACCTCCATCACCGGCGGGGACGCGCGGTTGGCCGACCTGGACGTCACGATCGCCGCGCTGCTGGTCGCGCACGGCTGCAACGTCGGCTACACCCCGGTGATCGCCTCGGCCGAGCCTTTGATGCGGGACCGGTTGTCGCACGTGGACCAGACCTACCTGCGGCATGCGACCTACCGGGCCGCCAACGCCGCTCTGATCTCCGCGCAGCAGTCCATCGGACTCGCGCAGGCGTGGGGCGGTGGGCTGGTCGCCTCCATCGACGGGATGCGGTTCGTGGTTCCGGTCCCGTCGGTGTACGCGCGGCCCAACCCGAAGTACTTCGGCCGCCGCGGCGGCGCGACCTGACTCAACATGATCAACGACCAGGCCGCCGGGCTGGGCGGCAAGGTCGTGGCCGGCACCCCGCGCGACTCGCTGTACGTGCTGGACGTGCTGTACGACCGGGACGGCGGTCGCCGCCCCGAGACGATCGTCACCGACACCTCGTCGTACTCCGACATCGTGTTCGGCCTGCTCACCCTCGCCGGGTACGCCTACGCGCCGCAGCTGGCCGACCTGCCCGACCAGAAGATGTGGCGGGTCGACGGCCGGGCCGACTACGCCCCGTTCAACGACGCCGCCCGCGGCCGGATCGACCTGAAGCGGATCGAGCGGCACTGGCAGGACATCCTGCGGATCATCGGCTCGGTCCACACCGGCGCGGTCCGCGCCCACGACGTGATCCGGATGCTGTCGCGCGACGGCCGCCCCACCCCGCTGGGCGACGCGATCGCCCACTACGGCCGCATCTCCAAGATCCTGCACATCCTGCGGATGGCCGACGAACCCGGCTACCGCCACCAGATCAAGGCCCAGGCCAACCTGCAGGAAGGCCGCCACGCCCTGGCCCGCAAGATCTTCCACGGCCGCAACGGGCAGCTCTACCAGAACTACCAGGAGGGCATGGAAGACCAGATCGGCGCCCTCGGCCTAGTCCTCAACGCCATCGTGCTGTTCAACACCCGCTACATGAACGCCGCCCTGACCCACCTGCGCACCAGCGGTTTCGACGTGCGCGAGGAGGACGTGGCGTGCCTGTCGCCGTTCGTGCGGCACCACATCAACATGATGGGCCGCTACTCCTTCCAGCTCCCCGAGCTACCCGGCGGGCTCCGGCCACTGAACCCCACGCCGTGACGTTCGTTGGTCGACGGCCTCCCGACACCAACAAGGGATTTTGGGACTATCCGGCCGAGATCCCGCTAGCGCTGAGCTGTAGGGAGGGGCAGGGGGCCTCTCGGCCGCGGGAACGACGGTGCGACAGCCCGGGTCCGGCTGGGAGTGTGCCGGAGCCCAGGCTGTCGGATGACCAGTGTCGGAAGGGGCGGTGCCGGTTTCGGCGGCCGGGTTTCAGCGGCCGAGGTCGCGGTGGCTGAACCGCCAGGTTCCCAGGCCGATGAGCGCGGCTGTGGCGGCGACCAGGACGGCGGCGTCGGTCAGCTGGAAGCCGTTCTTCAATGGCTCGCCGCCGATGTAGTAGTGGAACGGGGTGAGGTAGCGCAGCCAGTCGGCCCCGATCTGGGGAGCGAAGCCGTTGATCGCGTAGGCCAGCACGCCCGCCCCGGCGGTGATGCCGAACACGGTGGCCCGGCTTTTGCCGGTGGCCGCGCCGATGGCGGTGGCCAGCGCCCCGAACACCAGGGCCAGCAGCGCCAGGTTGACGGCTTGGGCGGTGAAGGCCGCCACGGAGATCGAGTCCAGCTTGGCGCTTGATCGGACGGCCAGCATCGCGCCCAGCACCACGGCGGCGATCAGCAGCGCGCCGGCGGCGAGTGCGGTGAAGCGGTGCAGCAGCAGCCGGGTGCGGGCGATGGGGTGGGCCAGCAGCAGTTCCAGGTAGCCCGATTCCTCGTCGGCGGAGATCATGCGGGCGCCGGTTGCGGCGCCGTAGAAGGTGGCCAGCAGGGGCACCAGCAGGCCGAACACGGCGCCCTGCAGGTAGCCGGCGGCCGAGGTCATGTCGTCGAAGCCGAAGCCGCGCATCGCCTCGGGCACGCTGCTGGCGGTGTCGGCGGTGATCTGTGGGTAGAAGCCGGCGTACATCACCGCCAGCAGGCCGGTCGCCAGTGCCCAGACGGTGAAGATGCGCCGGTTGTCGAACAGTGTCTTGGTGAACATCGTGCGGCCGAATGCGCGGGCGGGGCCGGAGGTGCCGGGCTGGGCGGTGTGGGAGACGGCGGTCATGTCACTTCCTTTGGGGGACGGTGGGGGCGGGGTCAGGCGGCGCGGCCGGTGGAGGCGCCGTCGGTGGAGTCGTCGGTGGGGTGCTCGCCGGTGTAGTAGGCGTGGAAGAGCTCTTCCAGGTCCTGGGTGTCGGCGCGCAGGCCGGTGACGGTGTGCCGGGCGGTGGCCTTGATCAGGGCGTCGGGGCTGCCGTCGACCGCACAGGTCAGCGTCTTGCCGTCGACCGACAGGTCGGTGACGCCAGGCAGGGCGTGGAAGTGCTCGGCGGCGACGGGTGCGGCGAAGTCGATCCGTACCTGCAGGAAGGAGCGGGCCCGTAGGGCGGCGACGGTGTCGGTGGCGACCAGGCGGCCTTCGCGGATGATGGCGACGCGGTCGGCGACCGCCTCCACCTCGCTCATGATGTGGCTGGACATGAACACCGTCTGCCCGGCCGCCTTGGCCTCGGCGACCATCTCCAGGAAAGTCTGCTGGACCAGCGGGTCCAGCCCGGAGGTGGGCTCGTCCAGGATCAGCAGCTCGGGGTGGTGCATGAACGCCTGTACCAGGCCGACCTTTTGCCGGTTGCCCTTGGACAGGCTCTTGATCCGTGCGGACAGGTCCAGCTCCAGGCGGTCGGCCAGTTCGGTGATCCGCGCCGTCGGCACGCCGCCGCGCAGGTTGCCCAGGAAGGTCAGGCACTCGCCGGCCTTCTGGCGGCCGTCGACGACAAAGTCCCCGGCCAGGTAGCCGATGCGGCGGTGCAGCTCCACCGCGTCGGCGCGCGGGTCGCACCCCAGCACCCGGACGGTGCCGGAGGTGGGCCGGATCAGATCCAGCATCAGCCGGATGGTGGTGGACTTGCCTGCGCCGTTGGGGCCCAGGTAGCCGAACACTTCGCCTCTGTTCACCCGCAGGGACAGGCCGGTCAGGCCCCGCCGGGACCCGTAGGTCTTGGTGAGCTCGGTCAGCTCGATCACCGTGTTCATGACCCGGACGGTATCAGAGTATTCAGAGAATATTGAAGACTCTGAGCTGTTAAACTTCCGTCAGGATCGCAAGCGAGGGGGATGACCTTGGCAGACACCACCGAAGCCGCCGAACGGATGGCCCTGACCCTGGCCCAGGGGGGCCTACAGAAGGCGACCGCGCGGGTGCTGGCCGCGCTGCTGTTCGCCGACAGCGACTCCGTCACCGCCCCGGAGTTGGCCGAGCAGCTGGGCATCAGTTCCGGGTCGGTGTCGGGCGCGATCAAGATGCTGTCCACCGTCGGGTTGATCGAACGGGTCCCGGCGCCGGGCAGCCGCCGCGTGCACTACCGGCTGCGCGACGGCGCGTGGGCCACGCTCATGTCGGCGCAGAACGGCATGGTCCAGGCCATGTTCGAGGCCGCCGACCAGGGCATCGCCGCCGCCGGCGCCGACAGCCCCGCCGCCCGGCGCCTGGCCGAGATGCGTGACTTCTACGGCTTCATGTTCCGCGAACTGCCCGCCCTGGTGGACCGCTGGCGCACCGAACGCGAACGCCGCATCTGATGGATCGCCGCGATCGATCCACCCTGGTCGCGGCGCCCGCACGTCTTCGAGCTGGGCTTCCGGTCAGCGCGGGTGGCCGGCCACGGCTCGCACCTGCCCGGCCCGACAGACCAATGGCCGAAGGAACTGTGCGGGTTTTCCTGGGCACCCGAAGAAGGCAAGCCGACGGCGGGTGAGCCGAGCCGCCCCGAATGCCGCCGCGAACTCGTTCTGGTCAAGCACCTGCACTCCTCCGCAGGTCCAGGGCAGAGAACCGGCTGAAGGGACACGTTGGCGCCGAAGGCGAGCACGCGTTCCCCGCCGGTCCAAACCGGTAGCTCACCGGAGCCGGTCGCCGGGTCCCAGCAGGCTGATGAGATCGGCAATCACCTCCGGCGAAGGATGGAAGTAGCGGCGGACGTTCTCGGTCTTCTTGTGCCGGGATTTGGCCATCAGCATCAGCAGACTCGCCCCGCCCTCGCCCAGATGGGTCAGCGCCGAATGCCGGAACTCGTGCAGATCCCAGCCGGTGCCCGGCCCGCCGAGCGCGGTGTGGGCGTCCAGCAGCGCGCGGGCCTGGCCGTAGGACAGGCGGGCGCAACCTGTGTCCGGGCAGACGTCGCGTGGGCTGAAGACCTTGCCGGGGCCGGGGCGGCGGTGGGTGAGGAAAACCGGGCCACGGGTGCGGCCCTTGAGCAGGCGCGGCAGCAGCCGGGCGGTCCCGGCGTCCCAATACCTCTCCAGCACCAGGTCCTCGCGCGCATGCCCGCGGCGCCGGGCCTTGGCGCGGGCGCCCTTGGCCTTCACCCGGCACCGCCGGCCTGCGAAGTCCAGGTCCTCGATGTTGACGCCCAGGATCTCCTCGGCCCGCCCGGCCGTCTCGTACAGCATTCGGTACAGAGTCCTCTCCCGCAGACCGACCTCGCGGCGTGCGATCAGCCGGTCGATCTCCAGCCTGGAGCGGACCGGAGTCTCCGAATCGGGGACGGGCAGCCGCTTGGTCCAGGCGGGGACGCTCGGCGCGTCGTGCCCGCGCATCCGGCACCAGGCCAGCCACGAGCCGACCGAGGCACGGCGGGCATTCCACGTGTTGACCAGCCCCACAGCAGCTCCAGCGCCTCGCCGATCTCCCGATCGGCCACCGACGCCAGCGGCCTGGCCTCGCCGACCTGCTCGGCGGTCTTGCCGATCCCGATCCCCTAGTTCCGCACGGTGTTCGGATTGTTCAGCGACCCAAGGAACGCATCGGCCGCCGCGATCACGGTGAGCGGGTTGTGCGGCGTGCAGGTGTATCACCGCGCACAGCGTGAACGCGGCCTTGTCGACCTGCCCGGCCGCCAGGTCGGGGTTGGCGAACATCAGCGGCCGCCACGACCCGGTGAGCAGGTCTTCGTGCGCGGCGACGTCGGCGCGGTCGTAGCGGCGGTGCGACTTGGCCATCGAGACCGCCGCGGCCACTATCGCCAGCACCGGCCGCCCGGCCTCAACCGCGCGGAAGTCGATCGTTCTTCGGCAGCTCGATGGACTGCTGCACCGTCCGGTACCGCAGGACGCCGAACTGAGCGAGGAGATCAGCCTGGTCCGGCTCGGTGAGTCGCCGGCGTGCGCTCCCGCGCCTGGCGCGTGCCTGCCTTCTCGGACCGATCGAGGGGTGCTCGTCTGCCGGTCGCCCAGGTGGCCAGCGCGCAGGCCGCGAATCCGGCTCCGAGGAGACTGGAGCCCGCCCAGCCGTGGGCGGCGAAGATGGCGGTGGTCGCGGCTGCGCCGAGGGCGGAGCCGAGCGAGTAGAAGACCATGTAGCCGCCGATGACACTGCTGGTGCGATCCGGAGGCGCGGCGGTGAGCACGTGCTGGTTGCTCACATGCACGGCCTGGACTGCGAAGTCGAGAACCACGATTCCGACGATGAGGAGCCACAGTGACCACGGCAGTTGCGCGATCGCCGCCCACGAGAGGATGAGCAGGGTGAGTGCGAGGCCAGTGACCGGGGTCGCTCGCCCCGCATCCGCCCACCGTCCCGCGCGTGCCGCGCCGAGTGCGCCCGCGAGTCCGGCGATGCCGAACAGTCCGATCTGGCTCTCGCTCAGCTGCCACGGCCTGTCCGCCAGCGGCAGGGACAGTCCGCTCCACAGGGTTCCGAACGATGCGAACAAGAAGAACGCGATGAGCCCGCGCGTCAGGAAGATGCGCTGCCCGAACAGTCCGCCGAGTGAGACGACGGCCCGCCTGTACCGCGCAGGTCGGTCGAGGCGCTCCTCTGACGGCAGTACGACGATGACGAGGGCCGCGAGCCCGAGTGACAGCACCGCGAGCACGGCATAGACGCTCCGCCAGCCCCACACCTCGGCGAGGGTTCCGGTGACGACCCGCGCGCCCAGGATGCCGACCACAACGCCCGAAGTCACGACACCGATGTTGCGTCCGCGTTCGGCAGGTGGTGAGACCGACGCGGCGTAGGCCACGGTGGTCTGCACCACGACCGCGAACACCCCAGCCGCCGCGAGTCCCACGAACGCCACCCATGCGGTTGACGCCGAGGCCGTCAGGAGCATGCCCAACGCGGTGATCGCCAGGTGCACGGCGATGAGTCGGCGCCTGTCGACCACATCGCCGAGCGGTACCAGCAGCACCAGCCCTGCCAGATAGCCGAACTGGCCGGCTGCGACGATCCACCCAGTGAGTTCTGCCGGCACCCCGAGATCGCGTCCCATCGGCTCCAGTACCGGCTGCGCGGCATAGATGCTCGCCACTGCGACACCGCACACCACCGCGAGCAGCAACCGCCGCCACACGTCCATCGCACTCCAATCAGTAGCAAATCGCAACCAATTCGACCGTACGGCATAATGGTTTCAATCCGCAACCGATCGGGAGGTGTCATGTCGCGCACCACCATGCGCGCCCCGAACACCGACTGGACCGACCCCGAGTGCCCGGTCGCCCGCACGCTCGACCTCGTCGGCGACAGGTGGAGCCTTCTCGTCATCCGTGACGCAATGGACGGGGCGCGGTCGTTCACCGAGTTCCAGCGACGCACCGGCATCGCCCGCAACATCCTCACCGACCGCCTCCGCAAGCTGACCGCTCACGGGCTCCTCGTCCAGCGCGCCGCACCATCGGGCCGCCGCCAGGAGTACGTGCTCACCGACGCCGGCCGCGACCTCTTCCCGGTCATCCTCACCCTGCGCCAGTGGGGGGAACGTCACGCCTTCGCCCCTGGCGAGACCCACTCCATCCTTGTCGACCAGCACGGCACCCCAGTGCCGGAAATCACGCCGACCAGCGCTGACGGCACCCTCCTCGACACCGACACCACCCACGTGCAGAAGACCCGATAGAAGGCAGGGGCCTCGGCGTCTTCAGACCTCGCAGACACCCCGCCGTCCGCCCGCCCGTCAGAGGAGGCGATGGTGGACGAGCCGACCGCGGCGGCACGCCTGCGCACCGTGGGCCGGTTCGCAGGCGTGCTGCGCCACCGGCAACGCGGCGCGGGAGATGAACCTGAACTTCCCTACGCGCAGGTCAGGGGCGTGCCCTCGCATTGCTGCGGTGTGGGGGCGGTGGAAGGTGTAGTGCACGTTCCAGATGGTCGAGGCCTGTGAGCGGTGGTGTTCGCTGGTTCCAGGTGTGGGCGTGGAGGTATTCCTCGGTCAGGATCCGGTGGTAGCGCTCGACCTTGCCGTTGTGGCGTGGGGTGTAGGGGTTGATCCGCTGGTGGCGGGTTCGGGTTGCGTGTAGTGCCCGGGTGAAGTCTGCGGCGTGGTAGCAGGCGCCGTTGTCGGTGATGACGCGGTGGATGCGCATGATGCCGTGGGCGGCGAAGAACGCCCGTGCCCGGTGCCAGAATCCGATCGCGGTGGCGGCTTTCTCATCGGGCAGGGCTTCGGTGTAGGCCAGGCGGGAGTAGCCGTCGACGGCAGAGTGCAGGTCGACGTAGCCGCCGCGGGCTCCGGCGGTCTTGGCGCGGGCTACCAGCCGGGCCTGCTCGCTGTGACGGCCGCGCGCTCGCCGGCCGCCGCCGTCGGGGATGCGGCCGGTCTTTTGGACGTCCACGTGCACCATGTGGCCGGGCCAGCGGGCGATGATCGGCCGTGCGGGGTGGTTGGTCGTCCTGTCGGGTCGCGGCGGCGGTTCAGGCCCAGGTGGGCCAGGTGGCGGCCCACGGTGCGCTCGCTGATCTCGATGCCCTGGCCGACCAGTTCCAGGGCGATGCGGCGGGCCGACCATTTGCGCTCGCGGCGCAGTCGTCCGATCTGCGCGATGACCTCTGGGGTGGCGCTGGGCCGGCCCAGCAGGCTGATCTCGCCGAAGCGGCGGTAGCGGTTGACCCACTTGCTGGCGCACGAGCAGGAGATGCCCATCTCCGGGGCCACGTGCGCGATCGGGCGGGTCTGGCAGCGCTGGACGAGCCGGCGGCGGCCCTCGACGGACAACGGCGCGTTACCGTGAAGCACGGACGGGTCTTTCCGGGGCGGCAGGACGGGTTGGTCGCGCTTCTCATCCTGCCGCCGGAAGACCCGTCTCTTCACTCAAGCCCCAACGTCCACAACGTCATGTCCCACAACAGCTAGCGAGCGCTGGGGCCCCGGCTTGCGGTGCTGGTCGTTCTACTGCCGCGTCTGCGCGGTGGCCGACTTCGGAGCGGCAGGTCCGGTTGACGGATCACACCGTCCACCCGGACACCTGCCGGCGCCCGGCCGCCCAGGCCGGTGCCCAGGGCGTCACCATCGTGGGGGCGCAGGTGGGCGGGGTTGAGGGTGCCACGGCGTTTGGCGACCTGCACTGAGGTCAGCAGCAGTCGGCGCCCGTCGCGGTCCTGGCGTGCGCCTTGTCCGCGGCGGGGGCGGAAGAGGTGTCGGTGGGCTGGGGTGTGCAGCAGGTGGAGTCTTCGGCCTTGTCGAGGGTGTCGGCGTCGCCCTTGACCACGTACACCTCCCAGGGTTCGTTGCCGGGGCCGGTCACCCACACCTTGTCCTGCAGGGCGTAGCAGCAGGCGGTGTCGTTCTCCTCCAGAGTGACCAGGCCCGACTCCTTCAGCCGCTCGGCGGCGTCGGTGACCTGGCCGGAGTCTTCGACCTCCACGCCCAGGTGGTCCAGGCGGGTGGCGTCCTCGTCGGCGCCTTCGATCAGGACGAGCTTGAGCGGCGGCTCGGCGATGGCGAAGTTGGCGTAGCCGGGACGGCGCTTGGCGGGCTCGGCACCGAACAGCCTGGTGTAGAAGGCGACCGAGGCTTCCAGGTCGGGCACCCGCAGGGCGAGCTGGACACGAGACATGAGCTTCCTCCTGTGCATCGACGATCCCACCTCTGATTAGACGAACGTCTAACCAGCAACCGGCCTCAGCTTGCGCCTGCACTTAGATGGATGTCAAATTAGAAGTATGTCGAAGCAGGAGTTGCCGGTCGTGGACGGGCCGGTCGTCATCAACCCCGCCGCCGCGGCCGAGCCCCGCGCCGGGACGGAAGCGTGCTGTTCGCCGCTGGTCTGCGCGCCGTTGGGCCCTGAGGAGGCGGCCGAACTGGCGCCGTTGTTCAAGGCGATCGGCGACCCGGTCCGGTTGCGGCTGCTGTCGCTGATCGCCTGCCACGAGGGCGGCGAGGCGTGCGTGTGCGAGCTCACCGACGCCTTCGACCTGACTCCGCCGACCATCAGCCACCATCTGAAGGTGCTCAAGCAGGCCGGGCTCATCGACTCCGAGCGGCGCGGCACATGGGTGTACTACTGGGTGAACCCGCAGGTGCTGCAGCGCCTGTCGGTGATCCTGGGCCCACGCGTCGCCGCGGTGACGTCCCAGTGAACCGGGCGATGAGCGGGCGGGGGAGCGGTGCCCCCGAGCCGACCGCTGCCGGGGTGATGGCGCGGTTGCCGGCGCTGGACCGGTTCCTGCCGGTGTGGATCGCCGCCACGATGACCGTCGGTCTGCTGGCCGGCCGCGATCCCCGGTTTGGACGAGGCGCTGGACGCGGTGCAGCTCGAGGGGATTTCGCTGCCGATCGCGGCGGGGCTGCTGGTGATGATGTATCCGGTGCTGGCCAAGATCCGCTACGACCGGCTGGACGCCGTCACCTCCGACCGCCGCCTCCTGGTCCCGTCCCTCGCCCTGAACTGGATGGTCGGTCCCGCGTTGATGTTCGCGCTGGCCTGGCTGCTGCTGCCGGAACTGCCGGAGCACCGCACCGGGCTGATCATCGTGGGGCTGGCCCGGTGCATCGCCATGGTGATCATCTGGAACGATCTGGCGTGCGGCGATCGCGAGGCCGCCGCGGTGCTGGTGGCGCTGAACTCGGTGTTCCAGGTGGTGGCGTTCGGTGTGCTCGGCTGGTTCTACCTGGACGTGCTGCCGGGCCGGCTCGGCCTGGACCAGACCAGCCTGGACGTGTCGGCCTGGGACATCGCCCGCAGCGTCCTGGTGTTCCTCGGCGTCCCACTGGTCGCCGGATACCTGACCCGCCGCCTGGGCGAACGCGCCCGCGGCCGCGTCTGGTACGAGGAGCGGTTCCTGCCGCGAATCGGTCCGGCCGCGCTGTACGGGCTGCTGTTCACCATCGTGATCCTCTTCGCCCTGCAGGGCGAGGCGATCACCTCCCGGCCGTGGGACGTGGCGCGCATCGCGCTGCCCCTGCTGGCGTACTTCGCGGTCATATGGTCGGCCTCCTACACACTCGTCCGCCTGGCCGGGCTGGGTTACGAGCGGACCGCGACACTGGCGTTCACCGCCGCCGGTAACAACTTCGAGCTGGCCATCGCGGTCGCCATCGCGACCTTCGGAGTCACCTCCGGTCAGGCCCTGGCCGGTGTCGTCGGCCCGCTGATCGAAGTCCCCGTCCTGGTCGCACTCATCTACGTCTCCCTGGCGCTACGCCGCCGCGCCGCCTCCTCCGTAGCAGAGCATGCCCATGCCCGCACCTGGTGACCGGTGTCCAGATGACGCCTTTCTCTCGTCGTCGTGCAGGAGCTTCGGAGACTGCCGTCTGCCGGACGTGCACGCCACACTCGGTCACGCCGTCATCCGCCGCCACGTGGGGGTGTTCTCACCCGAAACCGTGGAGGCGGTGGTCGCCGATTCCTACGAAGCTGCGCGTGCCGGACCGCCTGTCCGGCCTCAGCCTGCCGGGGTGAACCTGCCAGCCGCCACCGCCCGCGTCCGCACGCATCTGCCGGTGCCGGCCGCCCGGTTCGGTTCCGCGCGCCTACTCCCACGTCCATGCTCGTCCTCAAGGAGAAGCCGTGTCCGATATCCCCGAGGTGCTGTTCGTGTGCGTTCACAATGCCGGACGCTCGCAGATGGCCGCCGCCCTGCTGGACCACCACGCCGCCGGACGGGTCCGCGTCCGCTCCGCCGGATCCGCGCCCGCCGACCAGATCAACCCGGCCGTCACCGCGGTGATGGCCGAACTCGGCCTGGACCTGTCCAAGGAGTTCCCCAAGCCGCTGACCAGCGAGGCCGTGCAGGCCGCCGACGTGGTCATCACCATGGGGTGCGGCGACGCCTGCCCCGTCTTCCCCGGCAAGCGCTACCTGGACTGGCAGTTGCCCGACCCCGCCGGCCGCCCCGCCGAGGAGGTCCGCCCGATCCGCGACGAGATCGATCGCCGCGTCCGCGAACTGCTCGCCGAACTCCTCCCCGCCCACTGACTCACCGCACCCACGAGACCGCACCCCCATCATGGAAACGTTGACGCTCTGGTGGTCGGCGGCGGCCAATCCGGGCTGGCCGCCGCCCACGCCCTGCGCGCCTCCAGGCTGGCCCCGGTCATCGCCGAGGCCTCCGACCGGCCGGTCGGGTCGTGGCCGCGCTACTACGACAGCCTCACCCTGTTCTCCCCGGCCCGCTACAGTGCCCTGCCCGGCCTGCCCTTCGACGGCGACCCCGACCGCTACCCCCGCCGGGACGAGGTCGTGGACTACCTGCAGCGCTACGCCGACCGCCTGGACGCCGACATCCGCACTCGCACCCGGGTGCAGTCCGTCACCGCAGACGGCCCGCACTACATCGCCCACCTGACCGGCGGGTCGCCGACGCCGGCCGCGCTCTGGCCGCCCTGAGGTGCTCGGGCCGTTCTGCCCTCCTCGCCGAGGCCGGCCGACGGCGTATGTGCGGGTGGTGGCCACCCGGGCCTTGAGCGATAACGCCTGTTCGCAGCCTTTTCGATTTAGATGTCATGACCCACGTGCGGCTGTCGCACGCGCGGGAGTTCTGGCATTGGTCCCCCATTGCGGGGGGCGCGTGGGCTACCGGAACCGGCCATGTGCCTTTCGTCGCGATGCGGATCGGCCATACTCGGAGGCCTGACGACCTTCCGGACGTGACGTGATCAATGGCTGTATCAGGCATCCGGTGGGCCACGGGGGCTCGCTCACGGACGGCGCCAGGTCCCTCCGACTACGCCTTGGGGCGTACCGTACTTCGCTTCGTGATAGCGCTGCGGTGTGGGGGAGTGGCGGCGGCGTGCGTCGCCGCCGGCGTCGGTGACGGCACCGGCGTCTCCCGCGGCTGGCAGGTGGCGGCGCTCGGCGGGATGGCGGTGTGGGCGGCGTTCTTCACCGTGGTCACCGTCCGAGGCGGACTGGGGTTGCCACTGGTCGCGGCGGACAGCGCGCTGGTGGCGCTGGTGATGCTCGGGCAGGCGCGGCTCGTCCCCGTCTCGATGGTCGTGCACGAGACGACATGGGCCATCATGCTGGCCAGTACTGCCATCTACGTGGCGCAGCTGGCCCTGCGCCCGGTCGCGGGGCTGCCGCTGGCGGCCGTGGTCATCGCCGCCTACATCGCCGGTGTTCCGGTGGCGACCAGCGAGATCCGGATCCTGTTCGTCCAGGCCGCAGTGGTCAGCGCGATGATGTGGCTGCTGCGCCGCGGCGGGCGGCGCGCCGACGCCATCGTCGCGGACCGGGACCGTGAGCGGCAGCGGGCCATGGTGGAGGCGACCCGCCGGGTGGACGAGCGCCACCACCGTCTGCAGATGCACGACTCGGTGCTGGCCACGCTGACGATGGTCGCGTCCGGTGCCGTCCAGTCCGGCTCGCCTGGTCTGCGTGAGGGCGCGCGGCGGGCGCTGGAGGTCATGGAGGAGTGCTCGGCGCCTCCGCCCGTCGCCGACGCGCCGCTGGCCGACCTCGCGGACGGATTGGAGCGACTGGTCGCACAGGCGCGTCCGGCGGTCTCTGTGGATCTCACTGTCATCGGGGGGCCGTGTATCGATGTTCCTGCGCCGGTTGCCTCGGCGATCATCGGCTCGGCTCGTGAGGCGCTGCGCAATGTGGCGACGCATGCGGGGGTGCGCAAGGCGTCGATCTGCGCAGTACGACGCGGCGACAGCGTGAAGGTGGACGTCGTCGACCGCGGTAGCGGCTTCGATCCCGCCGATGTCCCGGATGCCCGGCGGGGCATCAGGTACTCGATCGTGGAACGCATGGCGATGGTGGGCGGGACAGCCACCGTGCGGTCCCGGCAAGGGGAGGGGACCGTGGTCACGCTGCGGTGGACCCGTGGCTGACAGCTCGCCGGCCGGGCAGTTCGCCGCGCGTTTCCACCGTGCCTTCGACATCGCCACGGTCATCGCGGTCGCTCTCTGGCAGGTCGGGGCCGTCGGCACGGCCCTGCTGGATTTCTGGGACCTGTACCGGTCCCCGGGCCTGGCGGTGGCGGTCTGGGCCACCCAACTGTTGATCATCGCGTGTGGCGCGGTGCTGCTGCTGCGCGGGACGCAGGCGGCCGCGGTGACGTGGTCGCTGGTCGCCGTCGACCTGGCGGCCGGGGTTGCGATGGCCGCCAACTGCCCGGACGGTCAGCAGCTGAGAACCAACTGGGCGTGGACGTCGGTCGGCCTGGTGGGAGTGCTGCTCCTCCTGCACCGGCCGGTGCGGCAGGTGGTCGCCGTGCTCGCGGTGAACGCGGGGATCGTCGTCGTGGCGTTGGCGGCCACGGGAGAGATGAGCCGGCATGCGGTCGCCGGGTTCGTCACCTTGTTGTACGCCTCGGCCAGCATCCAGTTCGCGCTGATCGCCGGGGCGCGGGTGTTCCGGTTCAGCGGCGGCATGGCTGCCGAGGCCGCGGCCGAACAGTGGGAGATGGCGACACGCGCGGCCGTCATCGCCGAGGTCGCCGCGGCGCGGCAGGACCGCTACCGGGAGGCGCGAGGGCTCATCGCGGATGTCCTGCGCGGCCTGGCCGACGGCACCGTCGACCCCGCGGACGCGCAGGTCCGGCACCGGTGCGCCACGGCGGAGGCCATGCTCCGGCAGGTGCTGGCCGAGCAGGACGACGTCCCCGACCCGCTGCTGCGCCTCCTGCGTCCCGGCATCGACGAGGCAATGCGCCGCGGCGTCGTCATCGAGATGGCCCAGGTGGGCAGGACGCCGCCGATGAGCGAGGAGGTCGCCGTGGCGCTCGCCGAGGTCCCGCTGGCCGTGCTGACCGGCGCCGGCGAGGCCGCCCGCGTCACCGTGGTCTCCGCAGGGACCGGGCAGGTGAGCGTCTCAGTGCTCGTCGACGGTGACGCCGCCGTCCCTGAACCCGCCGCGGTGGAGGGCGTCACCGTCACCTGTGACCGCGACGGAGACCTGCTCTGGGTGGAGGCCCAATGGGACGGCCCGTGACGATCGCCGTCATCGACGACCAGGACGCCGTACTCTCCGGCTACATGCACGGCGCTGAGGCGCTGTGCGTCACCGTCAGCCGACGCGCCCGCGCATGTCTCTCCGTCGGCTCCGTCACCGAGTCCACACCCGCGGACCTGCGGACGCTCGCCGAAACCGAGGCCCGCCGCCTCTACCGATCGCGCCCGCGGACACCGTCTGGACGGCTACTTCGCCCTGAGCGCCACCGACGACTACCTCACCGCCCCTGCATGAATCGTCGAGACCGGCACTGTCGACTTCCAGGACCGCTGTGTTGCGGTTGTCTCCGCCGCCTTCCGGTCGTCCCCCTACCTCACCGAAATTCCCATCGCGCCGACCTGGGAAGTCGTGCCGTCAGGAGCTGCGGCTTTGCTGGCCGGGGTCCGGCCCTGTGTGTCGTGGTGCGGTGGGGCGCCGTCGTAGCCGGTGGCGGGTGACCGCACTGGAGCAGCTCGCCGACCGGTACGTGACCGAGTTCGCCGCCCTGGACCCGTGCCGGGCGGCGCTGGTTCATGTGCGCGGGCTCACCCTGGTGAGCCTGTCCCGGATTGAAACCCTGCCTTGAGCAGCAGGTCAGCCAGTGGGTTGATCATCTCGTGCAGGGGAGCGGAACAGCTCGTCCAGGTGATGGGTGAGCACGGCCAGGGCCGCCTCGCCGTCGCGCTGGCCGCCCAGAACGCTCTGCCCGAGTCCGTTCACCAGCGCCAGCAGTCCGGCCGCCGTCATCTCGGGGTTCTTGGCAGGGTCGATCTGGCCCGCCTGTTGGGCGGCGCGGATCTGCTTGCCGAGGAAGGACTCCAGGCCGTCGGGCTGGGCGGTGGCATGCCTGGCCAGCAGGGCAGGGTCGTTGAGGACCAGCGTGTAGTACGCGGCGTAGGTCCTGGTGATCCGGCGGCTTTCCGGATCGGTCGGCAGGACGCACGACAGGATCGCCGTCACGATGTCACGCGGTGTGGGCGAGGGACCCGCCGCGCCGATCCACTCCAGCATCCGGGCCTGGAGTTGGGCGCCGAGCCGGTCCAGCGCGTCCAGGAGAAGTGCCTCCTTGGTGGTGAAGTAGTACTGCACCAGCCGCAGGGAGACGCCTGCCTCGGCGGCGACCGCCCGCATGCTGGCCGACTGCAGGCCCCGGGTGTCGGCGATCCGCAACAACGCCTCGGCGATCTGCTTCCTGCGCTCCTCGTGATCCACCCGTGCGGGCACGGCGCATCACCTCCCTTTCGTGATACAGGTGTACCGTGATACAGACGTATCATGAAACTCGGTGCATTCAAGGACGCCAGAAGCAGGGACCGTTTCCACACCGCCTATGAACAGACGCTGGCGGAGTTGTGGCCGGGAGCCCGGGAGACGCTCGATGTCCCCACCGCCTTCGGGACTACCCGCGCCTACCGCGCCGGACCGCCCGGCGACCGGCCGATCGTGCTGCTGTCGGGAGCCGGCGGGAACGCCCTGATGTGGCACCGATACATCGACGCGCTGAGCCGACGGCACCAGGTCATCGCCGTGGACACCGTCGGCGAGCCCGGCGCCAGCGTGCAGACCGCTCCAATCGGCGACGGCCGAGACGGCGCGGCCTGGCTGGAGGAACTCCTGAGCGCGCTGGAGGTGGCGGAGGCCCATCTGGTCGGCTGCTCCTACGGCGGCTGGCTGGCCCTCCAGCACCAGATCCACCACCCCGGTCGAACCGCGTCCCTGACCCTGGTGGACCCCGCCGGTTTCGCCGACCCCGGATGGCGGTTCTTCACCTGGGCGATCGGCGGTGGACTCGCCGGGACCGCGCCACGTCCGCTGCGCCCCTTCCTGGCACGGCTGGTCGCCAACAGCACGATCCTCGAGACCGAGCTGATGCGCATGATGCGGTCGACGATGAGCTTCCGCCGTGGGCTCCCGCCGGCCCAGGTCTTCACCGACGAAGAACTCCGGCGCGTGCACGCGCCCTCGCTGTTCCTCCTCGGTGCACGCAGCGCCCTGCACGACTCCCGCCGGGTCGCCGACCGCCTCGCCCAGCTCATACCCGCCGCCCGGGTGGAGATCGTGCCCGGCGCGGGTCACGCGCTGCCGACGGACCGGCCAGAGCTGGTCACCGACCGCATCCTGAAGATGGCCGGGCAGCAGAAAACCCCCTGACGGACCAGACAGACACCGTCATGACCAGGTCCCGGTGCCGTAGCAGGCAACGTTCGTCCCGCCCACCCGACCACGCGTCCCATACTCTGGACGGATCTTCTCATTATATGGTCTGACCGTTACGATCCCGGCGGGTCGGGTTGTGGCAGGAGGGGCAAAGGCGATGGTCGAGGCTGTGGCGCTTTCGACGCCCTGGCAGGTCAGGTTCCGGGCCGGCGACAACGAGGGCCTGGCCGACACGCTCAAAGAGGGCATGGGTGGCTCGGTGGGGATGCGGCCGCATGAACTACTGGAGGCGGCGTTGGCCACGTGCATGACCATCTCTGCGCGGATGGCGCTGGCCGACCTGGGGTTCACCAATGCCGAGGTGAGCGTGCAGGTGCACTTGGAGCGCGAGGACTCGGCAACGCGGTTCCGGTACGAGCTCGTCCTCGACCCGGCGCTTGAGGCTCACCGGCCCGCGGTCATGAAGCGCATCGCATGCTCGCCGGTCCGCTCCACGCTGAGCAAGCAGCTTGTGTTCGAACCGGCCTGACGGAGAGGTACAGGCAACGTGGGCCTTGCTGATGAGCTCACGGAGGCGTTCGCGTCGGGCCTGCAGCACCTGGACCACGCCTGCCGCACCACCCTGCCACGCGGTTCGTGGCGGTGCTGCACTGGGACCAGGCGTGGGCGACGAACTCCACACGGTCGGCCAGCAGCCGGGTCACCTGCCCGACCAGCGGCCCGCCCGCTGCCAGGCCCTCGATCGTCGGCGGCGTGCTTCTTCCGCCAGATTTAGCGGCGGATCACGCCAGCCTGCTTTTGCGACTGGCGTGGCCGGCGCCGTCCAGCGAAGTAGCTGAGGGCGGTGAATTGGGCCTCGATGTGACCCGGCCACGAGCTGTTGGATGGCGTGCAGGCCAGTTCGACGTTGTTGGCCGCGGCCCAGTCGCGACCCAGGTGTCCTTGTTCGTGGTCAGGCGCGGTGAGAAGTTGCCGCGCACGATCGCGATGCGGATCTTCGGCGGGTAGAGGCTGCGCATGTAGCGGCAGAACTCCAGGAATCTCGTTGCGGTTTTTGTCGGGTTGATGTGGCCATACAGCTTGCCGTTGCCCAGGCGGTAGGCGGCGAACAGTGCCTGCACCACTTGGTCCTCGACAACGAGACCGACAACGAGACGGGTGGCAAGGCCAGCGGTGACACCGGGCAGCCCGTCGGCACGACCGCCGACGCGGGTGCGGGCTCGGCCGCAGCGTGATCGCGCAGCACGCCCCGCATGACCCGGATATGGGTAAGCTGCGCTTTCTTCGCTGACCGCCCGCGTAGGGACACAGCTTCTGGAAGGGGCAGGGCCCCCGGGTGCCTAGAGGCGCATGAGTCCACCGTCTGAGGGCGCTGCGACTTCGGTCGCACACGGGACATGCCTCGGATTGCGACTCCGGTTGCATGCGACGGCGACCCGGGATCGATGTGGCATCGCGTGCCCCGCCCTGACGATGGCCGGGTGACCGAGATCATTACGGGGCTGTACATGTCCCCCCTGGAATTCCTTGCCTTGGTAGGTGCCGTCGCGCTGGTGGTGGCGCGCTGGCTTCCCGCCTCGGCCCGCCCACGCGTCACGATCGCGGCGGGGGTGGTTCTTGTGCTGTCTGTGATCGTGCTGAGTGTGGTGGGGATCCGCTGGCAGATGCTGCCGGTATTGGCAGGCTCTGCCGTCGCGTTGCCGTTCGCTCTTTCTCCCCTGTTGCGACGGCGTACCGGCCGGCCAGTGTGGCGGGCCCGATGGTGGCTGGCGTTGCCTGGGTCGGCGGCCTGCGTCGGCCTGATTGCCACGGGCCCGGTGGCCGCCTGGGCGTTTCCTGTACCCGTGTTCCCCGAGCCGTCGGGAGGTTTCGCGGTCGGCACTCGAGTGGTGCAGTGGACCGACCCACTCCGCCCCGAGACCTTCACCGCCGATCCGCACGACCGGCGCACGGTCGTGGTCCAGCTCTGGTACCCCGCGCAGAAGAGCCCCGCCGGCACGCAGCGCGCCCAGTACCTCGGACGCACGGAGGACGAGGCGCGCACCGTTTCCGACGCCCTCGCCCGCGCGGTCGGCCTGCCCGGCTTCCTGGTCGACGGCGTCCCACATGCCCACACTCATTCGGTCGTCAACGCCCCGGTGGCCGACAGAGGCGGACGGTTCCCGGTCGTGCTGTTCTCTCCCGGATCGAGCGGAGTGCGCACCCAGAACACCGCCTGGGCGGAGGAACTGGCCAGCCACGGCTATGTGGTTGCCGCCCTCGACCACCCGTACGACTCCGCCGCCGTCGTCCTCGCCGACGGCCGAACGATTCACGCCAAAATCGCCTCCACCGGTGACCGGGACAAGGATGACGAGCTGGCGGTTGGCTGGACGGCTGTTCGGGCCGCCGACCTCAGCTTCGTCCTCACCCAGCTGGACCGTCTAGGCCGAGGTGAGATCGCCGGCCCGCTGACCGGACGCCTGGACACCAGGCGAGTAGCGGTCACCGGCCACTCCATGGGTGGTGCTGCCGCCCTGCAGGCAGCCCGGCAGGACCCCAGGTTCGACGCCGTCATCGATCTCGACGGCTACCCGCACGGCCCCACCTCACCCTCCCTCCACCAGCCGACGCTCGCGCTCACCCAGGCCATCACCCCCGAAACCGACCCACGCTACATACCCCGCCTCACCAAGGCCCTCAAGCTCAACACCACGACGAGCTACCGGCTCACCATCCCCGGCGCCGCACACCTCACCTTCATGGACGGCCCCCTGTACCTGCCGCCTGTGCCCTCGCTGGTCGGCTCCCTGGGGCGCACCGAGAGCCCGCACGTCGTCGCCGCAACCACGCTCGCCTTCCTGGACGTCACCCTGCGGCACAAACCCGGCGACCTGGCTGACGTTCTCTCGGCTTACGGCGTCCTCAGCGTCTATCCACCGGGCAGCAGCCGCTGACCGGCTTCGCCGCGGCAGCCGACGGCCCGCGAGGCGGCACCGGCCATCACACCCTGGTGTCGCCCAGCCCATCACCCCAGTCCAGATGCGTGATCAGCTGCTTGAAGTGCGACCAGGCCGGACTCTGCGAGGACTTCTTCAGCCGGTTGTACTGCGGGGTGCCATCCGAGTCGCGTTCCTCCAGCAGCCGCAGCAGTCCCGCCCGCTCGACCCGGTTGTGGATACCGGTGCAGATCGACGTGTTCACCTCCTTACGGACCGTCGAGCCATCGCGTCGAGAGGGGAGAACGCTGGCAGTTCCAGCCCGGCGCCTACGACCCTCTCCAACGCGATGTTGATCAGATCAGCCGGACGGTTCTTCGCCGCGGCCTCCTTGCGGATCGATCCCTCCGCGATCCGGCAGGCCTCGGCCTGGTCAAAAGTCGCCCCCACCCGGCGGCGCACCTCCGTACGCTGCCGCTCTATCGTCCAGCCCGTCGCCCACAGCGGCATGGTCCCTTCCGGCAGTTCCACCGCGCGGCGGACGAAGTCGACCACCATCTCCGGGTATTCGTCCCGGCCCATCCGCTGATAGGACTTCAACGCCAGCAGCAGCGGGAGTTGGTGGCCGCCGGAATCCATCCGCTCAGCCGCCCACGCCGCCTCCTCCCGGGTCGGCGCGAAGAACAGATGGTCATGCGCGATGATCAGCCGCTTGAACTGCGGATACGCGGTCCGTTCGATCGAGGTCACAACCCACCCCGGCCCAGACGATGGTCAACATCACCACCGACGACACTGAGCTGAATGGGTGACGGCCTACGGCAGTCGCACCCAAGAACAACTGCTGACGGGGCTCACCTCGGCGTCACCCCTGGCCGGGCTCGGTGTGGCCACGTTCGCGGGCACCGGCCAGGCCAGGAGATCGCTATTCGTCGTGCTGGGCCGGACGGGACAAGTACGAGGAGTGCCGGTGCAGGACGCTCAGCAGCGCACGTGTTACCGCCTTGTCGCTGTACTTCACACCGTGCGGCTCGTTCGGGGGCCGCCCAGTCCCCACGAGACGATTTTGGTGGGGGTGATCCGGATGATCTCTCGGGAAAAGCCGGGCATGGGCGGCTCCTGGTCGGTCAGCGCCGCCGCCGTGCCCCGGATCTCGATGCCCCGGGGCGCCCACGGATCGACCGTCGCCAGGTCGTCCACGACGAACGCGACCGTGCTGCCCTGCTGGACGTTCCGGAACTTCTTCGACCTGCCCAGGGCACCTCCGCCGATGACGATCGTGCCCGCGGCGGCGTCGAGGAAGAAGTTGGTCGGGTTGTTCTGCACCTTTCCGTCGGGTGAGACGGTGGCCAGCCGTCCGATGTGCTGTGTGGCCAGGTAGTCGAGTTCGGCTTGGGTGAAGGTCATACGTGCGGTCCTTGTGGCTCGGTGTGGTGATTGGTGCGACAAGCTTGCTGCGTCGCCTCAATCACTCGTTTTCGGGTGGCTGGTCAAGGCTGATCGGAGGCTGGGCCCGGGGATCCGTTCGATGGCGCGGCCTAGACGCCGCGTCCGCCGTGCTCCATGCCGGTTGCGCGGAGGCGGGGCGCCTCAGATCTGGATGTCGGCGATGGTGGAGAGCGGCGTGTTGAGGATGCCGTCGAACGAGTCCAGGACGGGGGTGTGCAAATAGGTGCTTTGCATCCGGATGCGGTCGGGACCGACGCCGCCAGGGGTCTCGCGGCGTGCCCGGCGGAGATCGGCGATGCCGAGCCCGAGGTCGGCGTCGGCGAAGGCGGCTTCGACGCTTCCGGGCTCGGGCGGCCCCAGCGTGGTGTCGTCGATGGTGAAACCGAAGGGCGTTTCCTCGTCGCGGCGCATCTCGGCCGTGTGTCCGGTGATGCTCGTCAGGCCGAGGGCGAAGTATTCGTCGCCGAGGGCGCTGTGGAGGTATTGGCCCATCGGGAACCCTGTGAGGTGGCCGTTGAAGGCGATCGGTGATTTCTGGATGTGGGCGTTGTGCGCTGCCAGCACGATGCGGGTGCCGGGTTCGAAGCGCTCCAGGTGCCACAGGACCGACCCGGCCATGTAGACGTCCCGGGCCGAGGTGTCGGCGGTCAAGCCGCTTCCTGCGAACAGGGCGGCCATGGCGCGGAAGCTGTAGTCGGCGTGGCAGGCGCCTTCAAGACGCCGCAAGGCGATGTCGTAGCTGTGCTGATCGCCGCGGGAGACGTACAGCGGTTCGACGGAGCGGAACCGGATGAGCAGGCGCGTCAGGGTCGCGCTGAGGGCGTCCTGTTCGGTGGCGTCCAGGCGCGCCCACGCGGGCGCGGCCACGGCCCCGGAGCCGCCGGCGAACGATTCGGCGATCCGCATCGCCTCCTGGACCGCCGGCAGGGTTTCGGGATCGATCTGGCGCAGGTAGTCGGCGACCGGGGCCAGAGCGGGGAGCAGGGATCCACCGGCCGCCGGGATGTCGATGCCGGCGAAACGCACCGGTTGCGTGGCCGTGCGGTTGTGCCGGCGGATCCAGCGCAGCGGCTCCGCGACTCCCACGGGGATCGTCGCGGCGAGGTGCGCCGACAGATCGTCGTCCGTGCCTTCCCCTTGGGCCCAGGCATCGAGGGGGAAGCCTTCGCTGAAGCCGTATTCGAAGGCCAGGACGCTGAAACCGCAGCGTTCCACCAGGAACCGTAGGACTCGCTGGCGCAGGAGCGAGAACTCGTCGATGAAGTGGGAGTGCTCGCCGATCGCGACGACGCGCGCGGTGCCGATGATGTCGCGCAGCGGCTCCAGGTCATCGAGAGGCGCCGCCGGGTCGAGGTGGGTGAGCGGGACGGCATGGCCGCGAAGCCAGCCGGCGAACGGGTCGTGGTGGGAGGAAGCAGGCATGCTGATCGCTCGATTCTGTAGTGCTGGAACGTGAGTGGATCACTGGTCCGGGGGCGTGGGCGCCGCGTTCTCCAGGTCGTCGATGCCGCCGGACATGATCGTGCGGACGTGCTCGGTGATGTGCTGGAGCGGCCAGTCCCACCAGGCCAGTGCGAGGAGGCGGTCGACGTCCGCGTCGCTGTAGCGGCGGCGGATGAGCCGGGCGGGGTTGCCGCCGACGATGCCGTAGTCGGGGACGTCGTCGACGACGACGGAACCGGAGGCGACGATCGCTCCGTGGCCGATGCGGACGCCGGGCATCACCATGGACCGGTAGCCGAGCCAGACGTCGTGGCCCACCACGGTGTCGCCGCGTCCGGGCAGGCCACTGATCAGGTCGAAGTGCTCGGCCCAGGAACCGCCCATGATCGGGAAGGGGAACGTCGAAGGGCCGTCCATGCGGTGGTTGGCGCCGTTCATGATGAACCGCACGCCCTCGCCCAGCGCGCAGAACTTCCCGATGACCAGTTTCTCCGGCCCGTAGTGGTACAGCACGTTGCGGGTCTCGAACGCGGTCGGATCGTCCGGATCGTCGTAGTAGGTGAACTCTCCGACCTCGATCAGCGGGGAAGTGATCAGCGGTTTCAGCAGCACCACCCGCGGCTGCTCGGGCATCGGATGCACCACGGTCGGGTCGGCGGGCACAGCAGGCATCAGCGATCGTTTCCTTCCTGCAAGGGGTGTTGGCGGGCTTGGGGCGTCAGGCGTTGGCGGCGGACGCCGATGTCGGTTGCATGGCCAGGTGGGCGCCCTTCCAGCGCCGGCGCAGCCGGCGATCGTGGCTGACGACGACGAGGGCGCCCTCGTAGCCGGCCAGGGCGGCTTCCAGTTCCTCGACCAGGGCGGGCGACAGATGGTTGGTGGGTTCGTCGAGCAACAGGACCTCGGACGGCTCGCTGAGCATCCGCGCCAGGGCGAGCCGTTGCCGCTGCCCGGTCGACAGCCGGCCGACCGGCACCGAGAGCCGGTCGCGGTCGAACAGGCCGAGGGACAGCAGCCGTTCGGCGTGCTCGTCGGCCTCACCGGTCCGGCCGCGGGCGAAGGCGGCCAGCAGGGTCTCGTCCGGGTTCCCGGGCTGCGGCTCCTGGGGAAGGTAGCCGATCCTGCCACGGCGGGTGATGTTCCCGCTGTCGGGGGTGAGTTCTCCGGCCAGGACGCGCAGCAGGGTGCTCTTGCCCGCCCCGTTCGGCCCCGTGATCAGCAGCCGGTCGCCCGCCGTCACGGTGAGGCTCGTGCGGTCGAGCCGGCCGACGACGGCGATGTCAGCGGCGTCGAGCACCACGCCCTGCAGGCGGCGGGCCCGCAGGACGGGGGTGAAGCGCAGAGGCTCCGGCGGGGGCGGGACCGGGTCGGCAAGGAGGCGGCGTAGCCGTTCCTCGGCGTTGCGCACCCGGCTGGCCAGCGATTGCTGCACCCGGCCGCCCGCCCGGTCGTAGGCCATCTTGTTGCGGTCCTTCATCTCCCGGCCGGGCGCCACCTGCCGGGCGGTGGTCGCGGCGGCCTCGCGGAGCCGGTCGATGTCGGCCCGCCACTGCTCGTGCGCCTGGGCCCAGCGCTGCCGGGCAGCCGCCTTCTCGGCGAGGTAGCCGGCGTAGCCGTTGCCGTACCGGACGACGCGGCGCCGGTCGGCGTCCACCTCCAGCAGGCCGGTGGCGACGCGTTCGAGGAAGTCCCGGTCGTGGGAGACCGCCACCGTGGTGCCCCGCCGGGCGCACAGGTGCTCCTCCAGCCAGCTCAGGGCGCTGTCGTCGAGATGGTTGGTCGGCTCGTCCAGCAGCAGCACCTCCGGCGCGGCCGCCAGGACGGCCGCCAGCCGCAACCTGACCTGCTCTCCGCCGGACAGCCCGCCCACGGTGCGGTCGCGGTCGACGAGGCCCAGGCCGAGTCCGTGCAGGGCGCGTTCCACACGGGCGTCGGCGTCGTAGCCGCCGCGCAGCTCGAAGACCGTCATCAGGTCGCCGTACTCGGCCATGCCCGACTCGTCGCCGTCGGCCATCGCCGCCTCCAGGCGGCGCATCCGCTCCTCGATGGCGCGCAGGTCGCTCAGGGCCCGGTCGATGACGTGCTGGACGGTCGCGTCCGGCGGCAGCCGCTCGTCCTGGGCGAGATAACCGACGCCGCCGGCGGCCTGGACGACGATCTCGCCCTGGTCGGGCCGTTCGCGCCCGGCGAGCAGGCGCAGCAAGGTGGTCTTGCCGGACCCGTTCTCACCGACGATCCCGGTGCGCTCACCCGCGGCGATCGAGCAGGTCACCGAGTCGAGGACGACCCTGCCGTTGAAGGACTTGCTGACGCCGAGCGCCGTGATCTGTGTGGGCATGCGTGCACTCCAAAGCATTCGAGAACGGGGCGGCCGTCAGGGGCCGCGCGGCCGGGTGAACGCTTCGGAAGAGCATCGATGACTCCACTAGTGCGACAAGTGCTGCATTAAGATGCTGTCATAACGCCGCCCCACTGAGCAAACGGATTCACCAGCGATGACTTCCGCAGTCCCCGAACCGGAGGGCACCCGGCCGCCAGCACCGCTCCGGCGCCGCCCCGGTGGCCGTACCGCCCGTATCCGTACGCAGGTGCTCGACGCGGTCCTCGCGGAACTCGGAGAGCGCGGTTATGACGGGCTCACCATGGAGGCCGTCGCCGCCCGCGCCGGCGTGCACCGCGCGACGGTCTACCGGCGCTGGGGAGACGTCGGCGGCCTGCTCGCCGACGTCCTGGACGCGGCGGGCGACGACGCCTGGCAGCCTCCGGACACCGGCTCCCTGCAGGGCGACCTGGCGGCGCTGAACCATGAGATCCAGGACGCGCTGACCGCGCAGCCGCCGATCGTGGCGGCTCTGATCGCCGCCTCGTTCCGCTCAGAGAAGGCCGACCACGCCCAGCGGCGGCTCTGGGAGGACCGTTACGCCCGCTGCGAGATCATCGTCGGCCGGGCCGTGCGGCGCGGCGAACTCCCGCCGCACACCGACGCCCGGCGACTGCTCATCGCCGCCACCGCGCCCCTGTACCACCAGTTGGTGCTCCTGCGCACGCCACCCGACCCGGACCTGCCCGACCAGGCGGCCAGAACCGCCGCCCTCGCCGCGTCCGCCGGCGCCTTCGCCCAACCCACGCCGGTCGGCGACACCTGACGGGCCCCCTCCGCCCCACCGCCGAGCCGAACAGCCGCACATGAACGCGGTCCGCAGCGGCGGCTCGGCTCACGGCCCCACGTTTTCCGCCTGCAACCTGCCGCCGACGAACTGCATCGCGGCGTCACTCCCGAGCCCGTCCAGCACACGCGGCTGCACCGAGTCCAGCAGACGGGCACCCCCGGGGGCCGCGTTGACGGCGAACACATCCCGCCAGCGGGCGGCTCATGGTCGACGGGACTCGTCCATCAGCACTCAGTCCGGGATCACCGGAGCGACGCGTCCAACTGACGCATCAGTTCTCCGACCCGCCCACCGCCGGGCGGGGCGAGCGGGTAGCGCCTCAGGACGTCCACCACGACGGGACCAGCAAGAATTCGCAACTGCGCGATGTGGTCGGCTCCGACGGTGCGATCGTCTCCGGCGGAGAGTTCGAACGCTCGTGCGGCATGAGCGGCCGAACCGAGGATGTGCTTGACCTGAGTGGCTTTCGCCAAGGGGTGGAGGAACGCCGCACTGGCCGCGGCCAAGGCCGCACGCGCGGCGTCGCTCGCCGCAGCCTGCCCCGCGTCGCGGGTCTCCTGAGCCGCCCGGTGCGCCGCCCACGCGTTGTCACGCAGCGCCTTGGTCCGCTCGGCGCCATCCGCGAACGCCTGCGCGACGTCGATCGCGGCTCGTGGGCGCCGATCGTCAGGGCGGTCACGTTCGAAGATCGCCAAAGCAGGCCGCGCGCAGGCCACGGCGTAGCCGGTGACCTCGCGGAGTTCGGACTTGCTGAGTTCGATCGCCGTGGAGTCATCCGCCATGGGTCATCCCTCTGCATATAGGGCCGAAGCGAGTTCAACTGTATCGTTGAACTCCCGGTGTAAACTTCGGAGCTCACTTCAGTGCGTAAAGAGGAAACACCTTCAAACCTGCGGTCGGCTGCTACCTGGCCCCCGGCCCAGGAGGCCGCTCCAGAGGGGGACCTAGATCCGCGAGACGAGCCCACGGGCAGGCCGAAGGGCGCGGTGCACCCCCACGCGGCGGTAGTCGCGCAGGAGGTGTGCTCGCCGAGGCTGATGTGGGCGCGAGGCTGGCCAGGTGCGCGTGGCGGGAGTTGGCCTGGAGTTCGGCGGCGGTGCGGCCGGCGGCGGCCGGGTGCTGCAGCGCCGAGTGGCGCAGCTGGTGCAGCGTCCAGCCGCGGCCGTGCGGGTCCAGGCCGGCTGGGGCGGTCTTGAACAGGTACTCGGCCTGCGGATACGACAGCCGGCCGCGGCCGGTCGCCGGGCAGATGTCGGCCGCCGCGGGGGCACGGGCGCCGGAGGCGGGGGCGCGGCGGTCGGCCAGGAACACCGGCCCGGCGGTGCGGCCCTTGAGCAGGCGGGGCAGGAGCCGGGCGTTGCCGGTGGCCATGGAGCGGTCGCCGCGGCGGGCGGGCTTGCGGCGGGTCAGCCGCCGGGCCGGGTTGGTTTCCAGGAGCTCGTGGCGCTGGGCCCAGGTGGTGAAGGAGGTGAGCGCGGACAGGTGCCGGTTCCAGGTTGCGGCCGCCGCGCCGTTCCAGCGGTTCATCACCGCGGCGAAGTCCTCGGGCGTCAGCGTGGCGACCGGGACGCGCCGCCGGCGACGTCGATCAGGCGGCCAGGGTGTCGTCGTAGCCGGCGCGGGTGGTGCCGGTCGGGATCTGGTCTGGGTAGCGGTCGACCGCGGCCGCGAGGGTCGCCGCAGTGGTCGGGCCGGGGCGGCCGGCTCATCCGAGGACTCGGACGGGTGGTTGGTCATTTGTTCCGTCCGCGACAACGGAGAGGAACAGGTCGCCGTCCGCCACCCATAGGTCGACCGGGCGGTTGTGCCAGGCGTTGTGGATGGTCAGCGTCGACGTCTTCCGGCCGGTCCGTGTGTCGACGCGGATGAGTCGGTCATGGGTCAGCGCCCACACACCGGTGCCGTCCACCGCCAGCCCGTTCTCACCCTCAGTGGCAAGGTCATGCGCCGGCTGGCGAAGGCGCGGGAGCTGAGGCTGCCCGAAGGCGACGTGCCGACATTGGAGCAGACGTCATGATCGGGCCAAGGCGGGCAAGGCGCGAGGAAGGAGAGAGCCTGCTTCGTGTGGGCATGCCGGTGACTGGTCAGTCACGGCGTAGGCGTGACCGGTGCCGGGGTGGCTTCAGACCGCCCAGGTTTCCAGGGTGAGCAGATCACGCATCGACACCATGCCGACCAGGCGTCCGTGATCGTCCACCGGCAGGTGCCGGATGCCGGCCTCCAGCATCCGGCGTGCGACCTCACCCGAGTCCTCCCCCAGGGAGGCGGTCTTGATCTGCGTTGAGGCATACGCCGCAACCCTCTCGGAGGCGGGGTCGGCCGACGAGGCCAGAGCCCTCACCAGGTCGCGCTCGGTGATGATCCCGGCGACCCGCTCACCGTCGAGCACGGCCAGGGCGCCGACCTTGTGCTCCTCCATCCGTCGCGCCGCCTCCGCCAGTCGCTCCACCGCCTGGCAGTTGAAGATCATCGGCCGGTAAACGTTGCTGATCAGCATGATCCCTCCCCGCTGAGCTGATCATTTGTCGTCGGACGAGCCCTCTGCCGGTCACGCTTCCGGGACGATCACGACGGCGGACAGCGCCTGGTGGAGCAACGCGTGACCGACGCTGCCCAGAGCCAGCTCCGTGACGCCGTGGCGGTGCGTCGCCCCCACGACGACCAGGGCGGCCTGGTCGGACGCGGCCACCAGCGCCCGCGCCGGGTGCTGATCGACGATGGCTCGTGAAACCCGCACATCCGGATACTTCGACCGCCAGCCCGCCAGCGCCTCGGCCAGCGACGTGTCCTCGTCCACCTTCTCCCGGCCCGCGCCGAACTCGCCGCCGAGCGCGTGGATGGCGCTCAGATGCGCCCCCCGCAGGGAAGCCTCCTCGAAGGCCCAGCCGATCGCACGGGACTCGCGATCCCGTTCGGCGACACCCACGACGACCTCGGCGGGCGCCGTGTCGGCATCGGGAGCACCGTCAGTGATCGCCAGCACGGGGCAGCGGGCGCCCGCCACGAGGCGCAGGGCCACCGACCCGAGCAGGGGACCGCCGAAGTTCTCCAGTCCGCTCGTACCGACGACGACCAGTTCCGCGTGCTCGCTCTCGAACACCAGGGCCCTGCCCGGCTCCTGGGCCAGCAGCCGAATGCGGACCTCCAGCCCCGGTTGCAAACCCAGCGCGTACGCCTTGGCCTCGGTGAGCAGGCGAGTCCGCTCCTCCTCCAGCCCCTCGTAGGCGGCCTCGCTCAATGATCCGTCCCGGTACAGCATCATCGACGCGTGCACCAACTCCAGCGGACGGCCCCGAAGGCTCGCCTCAGTGACCGCCCACGCGACGCACCGCGGTGACGCGGCCGAACCGTCCAGCCCTGCGACAACGGGTGTGTTCATGCGCCATCCCTCACCTCGTCGGCCGCATCCGTCCCTGACCGGAGGCGTGCACTGCGGTGATCGTGCATTGACCGCCCCTCATGGCCAGGGTCCCGTCCAGCGTCAACCCGACGGAAAACCGCAGGTAGGGGCCGCCGCCCCCGGTTCGGGGGACCTTTGGCCCTCCTCCCGTGACCCACGTGACGCTTGGTCAGCAGGCGCGCAAGACGGCTCGTGGAGAGCGCTCGCCGACGCCCTGGCGAGTGTCCTTGGTGTGCCGCCTAACGCTCCTTCGGTGACTTGGGCGGGTAGTGCTCGATGGTGGCGTCGGAGGAGGGGAAGAGCGTGCTCTTGTGGCCGTCGTCCCATCGGACGACATAGGGAGGTCCTCCGTCCCGGCCGTGTACTTCCAGGATCTCGGCTTCGCGGTCCGGTTGGCCCACGTGATGTCCGTGGATCACCAGCCGGTCGCCTTTGCTCGCTTGCATGGTGTCCTCCTGACAATCCCTTCGAACTCCATCGTGGTGTGGGTGATGGGTGGCCACAAGGGGCGAAGGTCTGTAAACGCACAGGTCAGCGGCGATGTAGAGAGGTGTGCGAGGCGGTCTGCCCCGCCCGCGCGGGTCGTGCGCGGCCCATCGCGCGCTGCCGAGTAAAGACGTTGCCCGGTTGGTATCCGCACTGCGGCAGGGCCTGGCCCCGGGCCGATCGCTGGCCTGGACGGACCTGGCGGGCGTGGCCGCCGGTCGACTAGCCGCTGTCGCCGTATTGGGTGAACCCAGCCACTGACGCCTCACCTTGAGGTGGCTTTGTTGCGTCACCGCCCGCAACGATCTTGTGGCGGGGGTAGCTTCGCGCGTGGTCGACCGCTGGGAGGCGGAGATGGGCAGCCACGGCGACAGCGAGAACCCCAAGGACGGAAAGTTCACCAAGCAGCAGTCGGACGGCACCACCGGCCCCAAGCACGGATCCGGCAAGGAAAAGTGACCGCCGACCCCACCCTCAGCGCCAGAGATCTCGAGGCCGAACTCGAATCGGCCGGAGCGCTGCCCGCGACATGGCGGGACGAGTTCCGCGCCACGCCGCGGCACCTGTTCATTCCCGACGATGTCTGGACCGAGGCGCCCGGCGGCTGGCGGCGACTGTCCCGCCTGACGGAACCCGATGTCTGGTGGGAGATGGTCGGCCGGGACGGGTACATCGTCACCCAGGTCGACGACGGCCGGCCGGCCGACCCGGACCACGGCGAGTACTCCACCAGCAGCGCCAGCCAACCCAGCCTCGTCCTGCGCATGCTCGACGAGCTGCACGCCGAGCCGGGGACGCGAGTGTTGGAGATCGGAACCGGCACCGGGTACAACGCCGCGCTCCTGGCCGCGCGGCTCGGCCCCGGCAACGTGACCACGGTGGAAGTCGACCCGCGGCTGGCCGAGCGCGCCCGCCAGGCCCTGGCCCGCGTCGGCCGCCCGGTGCGGGTCATCACCGCAGACGGCGCCGCTGGGCACCCCCCACACGCCCCCTATGACCGGATCATCGCTACCGCGTCGGTGCAGCGCGTCCCCGCGGCGTGGATCGAGCAGACCCGGCCGGGCGGGATCATCCTGACCCCGTGGGGCAACGCGTACCACAACGACGCACTGCTACGGCTCACTGTGCACGAGGACGGAACCGCGTCAGGCCCGTTCGCCGGGCGGGCCCCGTTCATGTGGATGAGGGACGCCCGCGTGCTGCTTGGCACGCTGAGCGATCACGTTCACGACGGCGACGCCCCCGACGTGTCCACCACCGACCTGGACCTGTGTGACATGTTCGGTCGTCCCGACGTCGACTTCGCGATCGGCGTCCAGGTGCCCGGTGTGTCCTGGCACCGCTTCGACGCCGACGATGGGTCCGGCGAATTCACCGTCTGGCTCATCGACGTCGAGACGGGCGGCCGATCGTGGGCCTCGGTCGACTTCGAGGGCAACGCCGTCCACCGGGTCGAGCAGTACGGGCCGCGGCGCCTCTGGGACGAGGTCGCCGCCGCGTACCGGACTTGGCTGGGCCACGGCCGACCGGGAGTCACCCGCTTCGGTATGACGGTCCTGCCTGACGGGCGACATCAGGTGTGGCTCGATGCGCCATCGATGTCGTCTTGGGCCCCGGTGCGCTACTGAGCGTCTCGGCTGGTTGACCACCAGGACAACGGGACGCGGAAGAGCTCCTGGCTGATCGTCGGCGATGCGACGTCTAGCTGTGATCATGGCTGTACGCACGCCCTTTTTCCGGGCGGCTTATGGTTGTTCGGGCTGGTAGGTGTGGGTGTTGCAGGTCGACCATGACGAGGCCGGAGAGGGAAGACCTTGGACCGTGTACTGCAGATAGGCCCGCTGCTGCCGTCTCTTGAGCGCGACATGCGCGAGCACTACGACGTCGTGCTGCTGGATGACGTGCCGGACGGATATCTCGACGAGCACGGCGCCGAGTTCGCGGCCGCGGTCGCCAGCTCGCGCATCGGAGTGGACCGCGCGCTGATGGACCGGCTCCCGTCGCTGCGCGTGATCGTGAACTTCGGGGTGGGGTACGAGACGACCGACGTGGAGGCGGCGAAGGAACGCGGCATCGCCGTCGCCAATACGCCCGACGTGCTCAACGACTGTGTCGCCGACACGGCCGTGGGCGGGCTGATCGACGTGATGCGCCGGTTCTCCGCCGCCGACCGGTTCGTGCGGCGCGGCGACTGGACCCGTGGTCCGTTTCCGCTGGCGACCAAGGTCAGCGGCAAAAGGGTCGGCATTCTCGGTCTGGGGCGCATCGGCCGGGCCATCGCCCGCCGGTTGGAGGGCTTCGACGTCGAGATCGCCTACCATTCGCGGTCACGGGTCGAAGGCGTCCCCTATGCGCGCATGGAGACACCGGAAAAGCTCGCGGCCTGGTGCGACGCACTGATCGTGGCGACCTCGGGTGGGGCGGGCACCCGGGGCCTGGTCTCGGCGGCGGTGCTGGAGGCGCTGGGGCCGGACGGCTACCTGGTGAACATCTCGCGCGGCAGCGTGGTGGACGAACCCGCGCTGGTCGCCGCCCTGACCGGCGGACGGATCGCGGGTGCCGCACTCGACGTGTTCGCCCACGAGCCGGACGTGCCCGCCGAGCTCCTGACTCTCGACTCGGTCGTCCTGCTTCCGCACATCGGCAGCGCCACCCACGAGACGCGGCGGGCCATGGGCGACCTGGCCTTCCGCAACCTGCGGAACTTCATGGAGAAGGGCACGCTGATCACGCCCGTCCCGGAGATCTGACGCCCCCCGCGAGACGCCGGGCAGGTGCGGCCGCTCCACGAGGTCGTTGCCTCATGGGCGCGGGGCAGGCTTTCAGAGGGTCAGGCGGGCCACCGCACCTGTCTCCAGGGCCGTCCACACGGTGCCGTCCGGGCCCACCGTGATGCCGTGGGGTTCCGATGACGGCGTGGGAAGGTCGTACTCGGTGATCTCTCCGGCGGACGTGATGCGTCCGATGCGGTTGGCGCCCCATTCGGTGAACCAGCACTCTCCCGAGGGGGCCGCGGTGATGGCATGGGGGCGGGCGGCGCGATCGGGGAGCGGGAACTCCCGGATCGTGCCGTCCACGTCGAGCCTGCCGATCTGGCCGGCGGCGATCTCCACGAACCAGAGGGCGTCGTCGGCTCCGCATGTGATGCCGACCGGTGCGGCGTCCGCGGTGGGCAGCGGATGAAGCGTCACCTTGCCGTCGAGGTCGATACGGCCGATGGCGTTGGCCTGGTTGAGGGTGAACCACAACGCGCCGTCCGGACCCGGGGTGATCATCGAGGGGAACGCCCCCTGGGCGGGGAGGGGGAAGTGGACGATCTGTCCGTCGGGGGTGATGCGGCCGATCCGGTCGGTGTTCATCTCGGTGAACCACAAGGCGCCGTCCGGACCCGCACAGATCCCGAAGGGGGCACCGCCGGGTGCGGGCAGCGAGAACGCGCTGGTGGTGCCGTCGATCGTGATGCGGCCGATGTGGTCGTCCCCGGACCGGGTGAACCACAGCGCCCCGTCCGGTCCTTGGGTGATGATGGCCGGCCGGCACGTCTCCGAGCCCACGGGATACCGGCTGAGGTCACCGTCGAGGGTCAGCCGGGCGATCTCCCCGCCGTGGACCAGAGTGATCCACAACGCGCCATCGGACCCGGTCGTGATGCCGTACGGGCCCGCCTTGGCGTCCGCGACCGGGAACTCCCGGACGGACGGGTGATCGGAGTGCTGCATCCTTCTCCTTCCAGGGCGCTCGTCGCCCGGCCTCAGGAACGCGGCTTCGAGGTGCGGCGCACGAGTTCGACGATGACGGCGGCCAGTTCGGCGGGCCGGGTCATGGGCACGTTGTGGTTGGCCGCGATGTCGAGCAACTCGCGGTCCGGGGCGCTGTCGACCACGGCCTGCAGCTCGTCGCGGCGCTGCGCGTAGAAGCCGCGGGTGGGCAGCACGAACGTCAGGGGGCACCGGACACGCGCGTACACGTCCACAGAGGGATGATAGATCGGCGCGTGAGGGTCGGGGTCGCTCACGGTGGCGATCTCCTCGGTGGTCGGGCGGCGTTGCCAGCGCCCGTCCGCGCACCGCAGGAAGGCACGCCGCATGAGCTCGCGTACCAGCTCAGGACGTGCTCCGGCGTTGAGCCAGTCGGTCGCGGCCTCGCCCGCACACCGTTCGACGTAGGCCGACATCTGCTGTTCGTCAGCCCGCCAACCGTAGCGGAACATCTCCCGCAACCGGGCTGCCGCCTCTGGCGCCCGCCACTGGGTCTGGCCGCGCGCCGCCGTGTCCCGATCGTCGAGCACCATGCCGTCGACCACGCAGACCGCCGAGGGATCCACAAGGCCGGCGGCGGCCGCCGCGGTCACCGCGTACCCGCCCGTGGAATGCCCCACGAGCAGGGGACGGTCCCATCCCAGGGCCGCCACGACGTCGCCGAGGTCTCGCCAATACTGCTCGGGCGTGCTCGATGTGGGCTCGCTGTGCCCGTGCCCACGCAGGTCCAGCGCCACCGGGTGACAGTGATCCACCAGGCGCGGTGCCACATCAGCCCACGCCGCGGCGTTGTGACCGCTTCCGTGGACGAGCAACACGCCCGTTCCTCGCCCACCGAAGTCCACCCCCGACAGCACACCGTCGGCAACGGGCAACTCGACATGCCTTCCCAACATCGCGGACACCCTGCCCACCGAACCCCGGAGGTGCAACTGATCAAGGCCGTGCGTAGGCCCCCGGCGACCGCGATCGCCTTTGCCGGGGGGCTCGGCGGGCACGCGGGCCTGCAAGGGGTTGATCGCCGCGTCCGCTGCGTCGAAAGTCATGCGCCTCGGGCAGCGGCCGTGTGGAGCGTGCATTCGGCCGCCGGGGACGGCACGCACAGGCTTCCGTGGTCCACGGTCCGCTGGAGTATGGCCCGCGACGCCCTGTGACCGGTCCTGGGACCTGCGGGGATGGTGAGGAGGTACCACATGGTTCACATACAGTTGGCAAGGTGGAGAACTCAGCAAGCGCCCTGCGGGATGCCGCCCGCAAGCTTGAGAACATCCAGGCGATCACCGATGAGGCGTTCGCCCACATGGGCGTTGATGAGTTCCTGGACACCCTGCTCGAGCGCGTCCGCCAGATCCTGGAGGTCGACACCGCCGTCGTGCTGCTTCTGGACCGTCAGGCGCGGTTCCTGGTGGCGACGGCGGCGAAGGGGCTCGAGGAAGAGGTCACCCAGGCCGCTCACGTTCCGGTCGGCGAAGGCTTCGCCGGGCGTGTCGCCGCCGAGCGCCGGCCGGTCTACATCGACGACGTGGCCAACGCCAACGTGTTCAACCCGCTGCTGGTCCAGCGGGGCCTGCGCTCCCTGCTCGGCGTTCCCCTGATCGCCGGCGGCACGCTGGTGGGGGTTCTGCACATCGGGTCGCTCACCGAACGCCGCTTCACCAAGGACGAGACCGAGTTCCTGCAACTCGCGGCCGCGCGTGTCGCGATGGCGGTGCAGTCGCTGCTCACCAGGGCGGAACGCGCCGGAGCCCTGGAACTGCAACGCAGCCTGGTGCCGGCCGCGCTTCCGAGCATCCCCGGCGTCGAGTTCGCCGCCCGCTATCGGCCCGGCAAGGCGAGCGTCGGGGGTGACTGGTACGACGTCTTCACCCTTCCCTCCGGCGAGGTCGGCATCGTCATGGGGGACGTGGCGGGGCACGGGTTCCCGGCCGCGGTCGTGATGGGACGGATGCGCAGTGCCCTGCGGGCCTATGCGCTCGAGAACGACGATCCGGCGGAGGTACTGCGCAAGCTCAACCGCAAGATGCAGCACTTCGAGCCGGAGGCGACGGCGACCGTGCTGTACGCGATGTGCGACCCGGGGGCGGGCCGGATCCGGGTGTCCTCGGCCGGCCATTGCCCCCCGGTCCTCGCCCTGCCGGGGTGCGCGGGAAAGTTCCTCGACCTGGAGAGCGACGTCCTGATCGGCTTGGGGGAGGACCTGCCCCGCCGGACCACCACCGTCACGCTGCCTCCGGGCGCCCTGCTGTGCTTCTACACCGACGGGCTGGTGGAGCGGCGGAGAAGTCCACTCGCCCATGGCTTCTCCCGGCTGTGCGACGCGGTGTACGCGGGTCCCCCGGAGGCGGTCGGCGCCGCGGTCATGTCGGCGCTCATCGGCCGTGAGATGGCCGAAGACGACGTCGCCGTTCTGCTGATGCGCCGCACCCCGTGCTGACCACCCGCCCGGGGCGGTGGCTTCGTCGTCTGTGACGTCGCCATCCGCGTGACGCACAGTCGACCACCTGCCATCTGGTCGGACCAGTGAGTGAGGTCAGGCTCCGATCCGCGCCCATACGGCGGTGGCGGCGTCCTCGGCCACGAGATCCGCGTTGATGGCGGCGGCGGCCACGACCCCGGCCCCCGTCGCGGCCGCGACCATCGCCCCCAGATCGGTCGAGTTCCCCGCGGCCCACACGCCGGGGATCTCCGTCCGGCCCATCGGGTCCGTGGCGATGAACGCTCCGGCAGGCTGGTCGGTGGGGGTTCCGCCGAGCTGCTCGTACAGGTCCGACCGGGCCACGAACCGGGGAGCCACCGCCACCGCGTCCACCCCGAACTCGTGGCCGTCCTCCAGGACGACGGCCCGCAGGGCGCCGTCCTCGATGCGCAGCCGGTCGACGGTGCCGTCCACGACCTGGATGCTCAAGGCCGCGAGCTGAGCCCAGGCTTCGTCGCTCGGGTCGGGCATCCGGTGGGCGAAGAGCGTGACCTCCTCGCTGAGCTGTCGGAACATCAGGGCCTGGTGGACGCTGCGAGGGCTCGTGCCGAGCACGCCGACGCGCTGCCCGCGGACCTCCCAGCCGTGGCAGTACGGGCAGTGCAGCACGCTCTTTCCCCACAGCTCCCGCAGTCCCGGCACGTCGGGGAGCTGGTCGATCAACCCCGTCGCCAGCAGCAGCCGCCGGGCCCACACCGTCTCGCCGCCGGCGAGCTCCACCTCGAACCCGCCGTCGTGGCGACGCGTGGCCACGGCGCGGTCGTGACGCATCTGCGCCCCGTAGTGCGCCGCCTCCCGCCGCCCTGCGGCGAGCAGTTCGAGCGGCGGGATGCCGTCGTGTCCCAGGACGTTGTGTGCGCCGTCTGCGGGTGCGTTGCGCGGCTCGCCGGCATCCACGACGACTACCGACCGCAGGGAACGCGCCAGCGTGACGGCCGCGCTCAGACCCGCCGCCCCGCCGCCGATGATCGCGACGTCGTGATTCCGGTCCGTGTCCATGGAAGATCTCCTTCACCTCGTTGACGGCCATGCCGGACATTCGCCGTGCTGGCCGGGCAGCCGTGTGCTCGACTGTGCGAGCAGTTCAGGGCCGTCGGCGGGCAGCCCACGCGGTCCGGCTGGCGCGCAACGTCAGGTCGCGGCGGTGCAGGAGCGCGTCAGGGCGGTCGGCCGCCAGCAGATGGTCGAGTGCGTCGAGGTCGTCGGCGGCCAAGTGGCCGTCAAGGGCGGAGCGGAAGCCGCTCAGCAGGGCGTGCCCATAGCGTGTGGCGCTCGGCGGCGCCGGGCTCGCCTCGATGACGAAGGTGCGCTGAGCGGCCATCTCGAAACCGGCCCGCTCCAGATGAGGCCGCCAGTCAGGGTGCGCGTTCCAGCCCGCCCGAGCCGCCGCCTCATGGCAGCGCTCCTCCAGGCCGGGACGGCCGATGCCGATGTCGTCCGGGAGGAAGCGCGGCAGCGCGTCCATCTCGATGACGACCAGCAGACCTCCGGGGCGCAGGGCGGCGTGCACGTCGCCGAGCATCCGGTCCGGGTCGGCGACGTGATGCAGCGATGAGGCCGCCCACACCAGGTCGACGGAACCGATCGGGGGCCAGGCGTCGTCCAGGTCGGCCTGGACGACGCGCAGCCGATCATCCAGCCCCTGTGCGCGCGCCGCCGCGCGGACGCGGTCCAGCATCACCGCGGACTGGTCGACCGCGACGATCTCGGCCGCCGTGAAGCGCCGTGCCAGCGCCAGGCTGCCGCCGCCGGTGCCCGCCCCCAGGTCGGCGACCTTACGCGGTGCCCCGGAGGTGTGCTGTTGGACCCAGTCGGTCAGCTCGTCCAGGTACGCGCTGAACGTCTGCGCGTCCAGGTCGAGCATGTCCGCCAGCCCCGACTCGTCGTGGTGCGCGTGCCCGCCGTGACGAGGACCGTGATGGTGGTGAGCGTGCTGTGTCATGACTTCACGCTAAACGCTCCATGCGTCACTGACATACACTCTTGCGTATGACGCAAGAAGTGGATTTGGACAGGGTGATCCGGCAGCGCATCCGCGGTCTGCGGCTGGCGCGCGGCTGGTCACTGGACGCTCTGGCGGCCCGCTGCCATCTCAGCCCGTCCAGCCTGAGCCGCATCGAGACCGGACATCGCAGGATCGCCATCGACCAACTGGTCGCGATCGCCCGGGCCCTGGACACCACGCTCGACCAGCTCGTCGAGTCCGACGATGACGAGGACGTGGTGATCCGGCCGGAGCCCTGTCACACGCGCGGGATGACGAGCTGGCTCCTGTCCCGCGAACGTTCCCTGCACGGCGTGACCGTGGCGAAGATGCGCATCACCCCGGACCGCCCCAAAGGCGCCGAGCACCTGAAAGTGCACCCCGGTCGCGAGTGGTTCACCGTGCTGTCCGGGACGGCCCGCCTGCACCTGGGGGAGCGCACCATCCTGGTCAAGCCGGGCGACGCGGCCGAGTTCTCCACCATGACCCCGCACGCCATCGACGCCCACGAGGGGCCCGTCGAGATCCTCACCATCTTCGACCACAACGGAGAACGCACCCACCTGCACGTCTTCGACAACGCTCCGCAACCATGACGGCGACGTAGCCGTCTCCGGCAGCGATACCGGAACCGTCGGCCCGAACCCCGATTCCGGCAGCCTCGCCGCCGAAGCCCGGACGCCCCTGCACGCCCCCCACGGCCACGTCCAAGACAAGCGTCGCCGCCTGGCCAGAGCCGCGCCTGTGCACGATTGGGGTGGCTGTCTGCCTTTGCGGTGAGGGCCGGGGGCTCGCGTGCGGCGCTGGACGGACGCCATTCAGCTCCGTGACGTCTCGCGCCCGCAAGCGGCGATCACCGATTTCTCCGGCGTAGCGCTCACCGGTGACGTGAGGCCACCAGGCGTGAACTGTCAGGTGCTGGGGTTCAGCAGCTTGTTCAGCAGCGCCGTGAGCTGGGCGCGCTCCTGGTGGCTAAGGGGCTGGAAGACGTCGTCCAGGAAGCCGGGGATCGACTTCTCGACCTCGGTGAGGCGGCGCCGGCCGACGTCGGTGATGGTGACGGCGTATGAGCGTCGGTCGCGCGGATTGCGCTCGCGGCGGACGAGGCCGTCCCGTTCGAGGTCGTCGCAGACGCCGACCATGACGCTGCGGTCGATGCGCAGTTCCTCGCTGAGGGTCTGCTGGGAGCAGGGGCCGACCGCGGCGAGCATCTTCAGCACCAGGTGCTGGCCGACACCGAGGCCCTGGGCGCCCGCATGGGCGTCCGCCGCGCGCGCCACCGCTGTCGAGGTCCGGCACAGCGCGATGTCGAGCCGTTCGGCCGCCAGTTGCGGGAAGTAGCTCGGTTTCACGCGCCCGTCGGTCGTCTGCGACATCCGGTCCCCTTCCCGTCCAGTAGTCGCCACCCTACCAAACTCATCTCACCGGCGATTGTTTGACAGCAGATGGTTTGCGCGCCTACGGTCCATTTCGTCTGATCGCAGATTGTTTGATGACAGATGGAGTGAGGTCATGGCGTCTTCTGACGGCCGCGGCCGCATACGGGGTCGCGAACGCGCGGCCCTGGTGCTGCTGTGCGCGGCGGTGTTCCTGGACTCGATGGACCTGTCCCTGATGGGCGTGGCACTGCCCGCCATCGGCTCGGACCTGTCCTTGCCCGAGAGCACCCTGCAGTGGCTGATGTCCGGCTATGCGGTCGCCTACGGCGGGTTCCTGCTGCTGGGCGGCCGGATGGCCGACCTGTTCGGCCGACGCCGGATGTTCCTGGTGTCGCTGGCGGTGTTCGCGGCGGCGAGCCTGGTAGGCGGCCTGCTGTCGGCGGGCTGGCCACTGGTCGCCACGCGCGTGGTCAAGGGAGTGGCGGCCGCGTTGACGGCCCCGGCCGCGCTGTCTCTGATCACCACCACCTTCGCCGAAGGGCCGCGCCGCAACCGGGCGCTGGGTGTCTACGCGCTGGCGGGCGCGACCGGCTACAGCGCCGGACTGATCGCTTCTGGTGTTCTCACCGAGGTCAACTGGCGGCTGGTGTTCTTCCTGCCTGTCCCGATCGCCCTGCTCGTCCTGGTCACCGCGCCCCTGGTGCTCCCGGCGGGGAACACGCCGAACCGGTTGGGCGGTGGCGGGTTCGACCTGGCGGGCGCAGCCGCGGTCACCGGCGGCGTCCTACTGCTGGTGTACGCGCTGACCGAGACCGACTGGCGGGCCGGAGTCGTGGCGGTGGGCCTGCTCGGTGTGTTCGTGGCCGTCGAACGCCGGCAGCGGCTCCCGCTCGTCCCCTTGGGGGTGTTCCGGGTCCGGCGGACGGCCGCCGCCAATCTCGCGGCGCTCGCCTGGGCATGCGCGACCATCGGCTGGCAGTTCGTCGCCGTGCTGTACCTGCAGCAGGAACTCGGCTACACCGCGCTGGCCACCGGACTGGGAATCGTCCCGATGGGCCTGGCGATCGTGGTGACCGCCAACCTGACCGGACGGCTGATCAGCCGCTGGGGCCTCGGCCGCGTCGCCGCCGCGGGAATGCTGGTGCAGGCCGCGGGCATCCTGCTGTTCCTGCGGGCCGGCAGCTCAGGCGACTACCTCACGGTGCTGCTGCCCGCGCTGCTGGTGCACGGGATCGGCAACGGCCTTTCCTTCCCCAGCCTCAACATCGCCGCGGTGGGCGGGCTGCCCGACGACCAGCAGGGACTGGCGTCCGGGCTGGTCACCTCCGCCGTCCAGATCGGCGCGGGCATCGGTGTGGCGGCCTTGGCCGCCGTCATGAGCTTGGGCGACTCCGCCCTGGCCGGTTACCGGCTGGCGTTCCTCGCGGCGGGGAGCTTCTCGCTGATCGGGGCGCTCATCGCCCACTTCGGCCTGCGCGCCCCGGCCACCGCCCCTGCCCCCGCCCCCGCCTCGACCGACGCCTGATCATCGTCCCCTCGTGGAGAAGCCCGACATGACCTTGAACCTCACGCCCGACGAACTGCTGTCCACCACCCGCGCGGTGCGCAAGCGCCTCGACCTCACCCGGTCCGTGCCCCGCAAGCTCATCGAAGAGTGCGTCGACCTGGCCACCCAGGCACCGACCGGACGCAACCGCCAGCGCTGGCACTTCCTGGTCGTCACCGACCAGGCCCGGCGCCTGCGGATCGCGGACGTCTTCCGCCGCGCGCTGACCGCCGGCGGCGGCCGGCCGCTCACCGAACGCGACCTGCGGCGCATGTACGCCCACCCCGGTTCCATGGACCGCATCGCCGAGGGGCTGCAGTACCTATACGACAACATCCACCGCGTGCCGGTCTTCGTCATCCCCGCCGTGGAAGGTCGCACCGACCGGGCCTCCGTCCTGGACCAGTCCATGACGTGGGGCTCGATCTTGCCCGCCGTATGGAGCTTCATGCTCGCCGCCCGCGCCCGCGGCCTGGGCACCGTATGGACCACAGCCCAGGCCCCCTACGAACGCGAACTGGCCGAAATCCTCGGCGTCCCGCACGACGAGGTGATGCTCGCCGCCTTCATTCCGCTGGCCTACACCATCGGAACCGACTTCAAGCCCGCCCGTCGGATCCCCCGCGAGCAGATCCTGCACTGGGAGCACTGGTGACCACGCCGACCCTGCCCGTCGAAGTATCTCGGCCGTCGACCCGCATACTCCCGAGGCGGCTCATCGAGTCCGGGACGCATGGTTGGCGCTCGTCAGCTCAGTAGTCGGTGGCCTCGGAATGGAGGCCTTCTGCCTGAAGCTGATCTCCTCACCGATGACGGAAGATATTCGTCGAGGGGGTCATGGCACACCGTCCCGTGCCGCCGCGCCGAACACTGAGGACGCCGATCGTCGTTTACACGATCATGGCCAGGGCGCTTTCGGGCCGATGCCGGTGGTGGCGCCGGTTCCAGGGGGCGCCGACGACGATGTCGGTGAGGCACAGGACGGGGTCGACAGCGGCGTGAACGGGCCTCCTGCGCAGGGAACAGCGACGCGACTCGCGGGACATACGCACCCCCCGCCACCGCGTCGGCCCCGCTGTTGTAGCCGGTCGGGTAGGCGCTGACCATCCCCAGCCGCCCGTCCGGACCGGCGCGGGCAGGTCGCAGGTGAGCGGCGTGCACGCCGGTGTGGCATGACGGTCGGCGGCTGTGGACGTTCAGCGGACGCGGCGGCGGCCCGCCTCCACGGCGCCCAGGTGAGTCAGCGCCGAGTGCCGTAGCTGATGGAGCGTCTACCCGCCTGCGTGCGGGTCGAGTGCGGGCGAGGTGGTCTTGAACAGGTACCTCCGCGCCGAGTGCCGTAGCTGGTGCAGCGTCTACCCGCCTGCGTGGGGGGCGAGTGCGGGCAAGGTGGTCTTGAACAGGTACCTCCGCGTGCGGATGCGACAAGCGGTCCCGGCTGGTCACCGGGCGGACGTCGGCGGTTGCGGGGACGGCGGCCGGAGGCGGGGACGCGCCGGTCGGACAGCAGAACCGGCTCCGTTATCGCCGGGGCGACGCAGAGCCGCTTGGCCGCTTACTGACCAGCACAAACGTGAAAGCTGGCCTGCAGGCGGCCGGGGGCCACTGGGTAGATGGTGCGGTATGGACTGGCAGTCGATCTTCGCTCCGAGCGTCCCGCTGCTGGAGGGGTTCGTGCGTGGCACGGTGACCTTTCTCGTGCTGCTTGTTTTTCTGCGGCTGGTCGGGCAGCGCGAAGCGGGTGGCTTGGGGATCACGGACGTGTTGCTGGTCGTCCTGGTCGCCGAGGCCGCAGCGGCCGGTCTGCACGGTGAGGCCGAGTCGGTTACCGACGGTGTGGTACTGGTGGCCACGATCCTCTTCTGGAGTGTGGCGGTTGACGCCGTCGCCTATCGGTTCCCTCGGGTCGGGGCGCTGCTGAAGGCCCGGCCCAGGGCGCTGATCGAGAACGGCATGCTGAACCGCAAGGTGATGCTGCGGGAGTTCATGACGCCCGAGGAGGTCCAGTCGCATCTGCGGTTGCACGGCATCGAGGACATCGCCGTGGTCGACCGCGCGTACATCGAACCGAACGGCATGATCAGCGTGGTCCGTCGAGACCGCGGGGAGACCGAGCCGGTCGAGCCTCCCGAATCCCTGTGAGGCCGAGCAGGAGGCGGCCCCGCGGTCCCGCTGGCCGGTGCCCCGGCCCCCTACCTCAAGTGCTGGAGGAAGACCAGCTCGAAGTCGCGTGCTGCCTAGTTGCGGGGGAGTCGGGGCGGTTGCGGGCGGAGGCGGTTGCTGGGATGGGGCTGGCGAAGATCCAGCGGAATTCGGCGGGGTGGGTGGTGGCCCAGGCGCGCATGGCGCGGCAGGTGGCCAGCAGCCGTTCGGCGGGTGAGCCGGTGGCGCGGGCGGTCTGCATGGTCGCGGTCAGCTCCAGCGAGTGGGACTCGCAGGGGTCGGGCCTGCTCATCCCGGCCGACCGGCACCGCCTGACCCCGCTGTTCTGGCAGCACGTTCGCCCATACGGCGAGGTGGGGCTCGACATGGGCTCCCGGTTGGAGATCGGCGGTACCGATCTGGGTGGACTGGGCTGAGGCGAGGACTACTCGGTGGTGGCGAGCGCCCTCAGCCGGGCCGTGTGCCCAGGGAGGTGTTCGGTCGCCCGTAGACGGATCAGGCCGCTCCAGGACAACTGCTGGTCGGGGACGGGTTGGCCGTCGCGGTTGACCAGGCGAAGCTGAACCAAGGTGGCGGCGGCGTGGTCGGGGATCGCCTTGATCACGGTGCTGAGGTCGGTGGCGTTACGGCGTATCAGGTCGACGCGCTGGGCATGGGTGGTGGAGGCGACCAAGGAGGCGATGGCGGTGTCGTCCATGGCCGGGCGGTTGTCGATGGTGACGGGCAGGCCGGCGAGTACGTCGCCTCCTGCGGCGGCGAGGATGCGGTCGCTGAGCACGAGGTGGCTCAAGGTCCAATCAACGGCAGAGCGTGCGGGCGCGGCGAGTGCGGCGGTATCGCTGATCGCTTCGGCTGCGGTGAGCAGGTCGCGGTAGGCCGCGTCGAGTTCGGTGGCATCCATGGCTTTCCCCGGGATGGTCGCGGTGGCGTGGTTTCAATCAGTGCTGGTATTGGGGGCAGATGGGATAGGCGAGATGCTGCGACGTGCTCGGGCGAGGACAAGCAGCATCACCAGGCACAGCAGCGCCGCGAACCCGGCGAAGTACTGCACGGCGGCAAGAAGGCCGGCCACGGTGGCGAGGAAGCCGACACCGATGACGGGCAGGCCGACGCCGAGATAGATGATCACGTAGAAGCTGGAGAGCACGTCGGCGTGGCGGTCGGCGGGGGCGGCTTGGTTGACTGCGGTGAGGCCGCCGAGGAACGCCAGGCCTTGGCCGGTGCCTGCGATGACGGTCGCGGCGAGCAAAAGGATCAGCGAGGAGAGCGCGCCGGCGAGGGCGAGCAGTACGAGTCCGGTGGCCAGCAGCGGCAGGCCGACCATCTCCAGCGCCCGGGCCGGTCTGCCGTAGCCGAGGAGTTGGGCGAGCGCGGAGCAGAGCAGCATCAGTGCCACGGCCGCACCGCCCAGCAGCAGGTTCGTGCTGCCCGACAGGGTGGCCACGTACGTGGGGACGAGGGTGAGGAACAACCCGATCACCGCGAACGCGAGGAAGCTGGCCGTCCCACTGGTAGCGAACACCGCTCGCATGTCAGCGGGGATCTCGGGCCGGCGAGGGCGCCACCGGGTCCTGGAGCGGGTCGACGGCAGTGTGATGACGGCTGCCATCGCGGGCGCCAGCAGCACGAACTCCACCACGAACGGCAGCACATGCGGTGCCGGAGCGTACTGGGCGAGCACGCCGGCCAGCACCGGCCCAAGTCCCAGGCCGCCCACGGAGGCCACGGTGGACACCAGCGCCGCCTTGCGCCGGTTTCCGCTGGGTTCCAGTTCTGTCAGCGCCGCGGTCAACGGCCCCGAGGCCGCGCCGAGCGCGAGGCCCTGCAGAATGCGGGCGGCGAACAGCCACTCCGTGCCCGCGGCGAGGGCGAACACCAGCGATCCCAGCGCGGCCAGAGCCACTGCCGGCAGCAGCACGCTGCGGCGGCCGACCGCGTCCGACAGCGTGCCCGCCACCAGCAGTGAGGGGATCAGCACAGCCACGTACGCGGCGAAGATCAGCGTGACCATCAACGGCGAGAACCCGTATTCGGCCTCGTAGCCCCGATACAACGGCGTCGGCAGATTCGTGCCGGTGAGCAGTATCAGCAACGCGTAAGCCGCGGCCCAAAATCGCCATCGCCCTGCCGGGGCAGTCTTCGTGTCCGGGTCCGTGTTCAGCGCGCTGGGACGCGCACCCGGACTGTAGTGGTGCGGTGGCCTCCCCCTGGGGGCGGCGGCGGAGCGTTCGAGCGGCATTCGTCCCTCCGGGTCATGTTCGGGGTTCCCGAACATAGCAGATGTTCGAGAACGCCGAACATGTTTGGCTATCCTGGAGGCATGGCCAGCCGTACCGCGACCGAGCTCATCCACCCCGACCGCGCCCAACTGCGGTTCACCACCGTGCTGGCCGCCCTCAGCGACCCGGTCCGACTGGCCATCGTCGCCCGGCTCGCCGACGTCGAGCCCGATGGTGAACTGGCCTGCACCACGTTCGCCCTGCCGGTCAGCAAGTCCACCCAGAGCGGCCACTTCAAGGTCCTCAGAGAAGCCGGCGTGATTCGCCAGCGGGACGAGGGGACCCGGCGACTGAACCGGCTGCGCCGAGACGATCTCGACGCCCGCTTCCCCGGCCTCCTCGACCTCGCCATCCCGCAAGGACACGAAGTGATCGCCAACTGGTGACCCGAAGGCCGGTCGGCCGAGACGCCGACGAAACCGACAGCCGGACCTGCTGAGGGTTGTTCGCTTGGGGATCGGCCCGCGAGGAGGATCGGACCGGATTTCGGCGGTAGCGGGTTGAGGGCCGCGTTCGGTGCGGGCGTTCATCTAACGACCGCTTGAAGAACGAAAGGCGGCCCGCTGTGGCGCTCATCGGTCTGCGGTCCGGGTCAGCACCCACAGGCAGAAGACTCAGCGGCAACCACGCGAGGTGTACGCGGAGGAGCAGCGCCGGCTGGCGGTCGTGGTGCGGCGGGCGTTCTCCGCCGAGGCCGATGCGTGGGAGGGGAACCTGGCGGGCTGCGCGGCCATGCTGGAGGCCACCCTCGAACCCGGGGTGCGGCGGATCACGCTGGTGGAGGCGCCCGCGGCGCTGGGCTGGACGGACATGCGCGACATCCAGACCGGGTGCAAGGAGCAGTTGCGGAGCGGGCTGGGCATCATGACGCCCTGGATCCGATGTGCCTGAAGGTGTTCGAGGAGAAGACCAGCGGCAAGCTCGCCACCCAGAAGCGGCCCGCGGTGCTGGAAGCGGTGTCGCACATCCGTGACGGGACATGCTGGCCGTCCAGGAGGTCGACCGCCTCGACCGCGACCTCCTTGAGTGGTTGATCGCCCTTAACGACCTGTTCCAGCGCGGCATTGCGGTCAAGGTGCTGGAGGGCATCGCAGCCAGCGAGCACACCGAGCGTTCCCTGATCCTGGCCCTGGCAGAGGACCGGCGCCGCGACGTCGTCCGCAAGACCAAGGACGGCCTGGAGGCGGCCCGCCACCCGCAGACGCCCCCACTGATCATCCCCGCCTCGCTCCTGGAGGAGCGGCCCTCAACGGCACCCCCAGCGGTGACGGTTGCCCCCAAGTGATCTTGAGGTTCTAGCGTCGTGGCGTTGTCCGATGACGGAACGAACGCTATGACCATCCTGGTCACCGGAGCCACCGGAAACGTGGGCCGTCACGTGGTCGAAGAGCTGCTCGGCGGGGGCCACAAGGTCCGGGCCCTCACTCGTGACCCCGCTCGTGCCCTCGTGCCTGCAGGTGTGGAAGTGGCAGCCGGGGATCTCGCGGTGCCCGACAGCCTGGCATCCGCGCTGGAGGGCGTGACCGCCATGCACCCTGATCACCTTCGACGGCGGGGACGGCGCTCCGCTGCGCACCGGCCCGCAGATCGCGCGGCTGGCGGCCAAAGCGGGCGTCCGGCAGGTGACGATGCTGTGGAGCGGTGAGCCGGGCCCGGTCGAGGACGCCGTGGCGGCCGAAGGGCTGGCGTGGACCACGCTCCAGCCGCAGGAGTTCATGTCCAACGCCCTGCTGTGGACCGACTCGGTCAGGGACGAGGGCGTGGTGCGCGAGCCGTTCGGCGCCACCCGCAGCGCGATGATCGGTGAGGCCGACATCGGCGCCGTGGCCGCCAGGACGCTCACCGAGGACGACCACGCAGGCAGGGAGTACGTGATGACCGGGCCCGAGGTCCTGGACATGCCGCAGAAGCTGGCCGTTCTGAGTGGGGCCCTGGACCGCGAGATTCGGTTCGTGGAGCTGACCGAGGAGCAGGCGCGCGAGCGGATGCGCCAGGCGGGCGCTTCCCAGGAGGCCATCGACCATGTCGTCGGCTGGTACGCCGACCCGCCCGAAGAGGCGTACACAGTGACCGACACGGTCGAACAAATCCTCGGACGCCCCGCTCGCACCTTCGAACAGTGGGTGCGAGAGCACGCCGACGCCTTTCGTTAATCACAGGGCCTAAGGCGGCCACGAGGTTTTCGTAGTTGTCCCACGGCACCTGGGTGTGCTGGACAAGGAAGCGTCTACCGGGCGGGTGGGCGGTCAAGGGACACGGCATAGGCGGGGATGAATGACACCGCGGTGGTCGCCGACGGCACCCAGGTGGAGACCTACATCGACAATCTCCTCGCGGAGACATCCATCCGGTACGGGGGCGTCGGGGGGATCGCCCATCACCACGTCTCTGACACCTACGTGGCGTTGTTCTCCCGGTTCATCCTGTTGCGGGGCGTGGGAGGCGGTGCACGTGATCGAGGGAACGAGTCCGACATCCAGCCCGCCACCCGTGCACGCCGACACCCAAGGCCAGTCGGCGCCGGTGTTCACCCTGACCGCGCTGTTCGGTTTCGACCTGATGCCGCGCATCCGCGACTTTAAGGACCTGGTGTTCTTCCGGGCGTCCGAGCACCTGGTCTATCCGCACATCGACGAGCGGTTCGGCGAACACGCCGCCGGCGGCGGCGGACGCAACCTGATCGACTGGAAGCTGATCGAACGGCATTTGGCGCGACCTGATGCCGGTGGCCATCTCCATCAGCGAGGGCCGGTTGAGCTCGGCGACGCTGATGCGCCGGCTGCGGGGGGAGTGGGGCCGGTGCCGCTGGTGTGGCTGCCGCGGGACGGCCAGGTCGTGGCCAAGCTCCCGCCGCGCAAGGGCAACACGAGCACCCACGAACCCCGCCACACCAGCAGCCGCACCAGCGAAAACCCAAAATGGTGGATCTTCAGTGAAGATCCGACTGGACCTCGGTCAGTCGATGCCTTCGACGATGCGGAAGTCGCGCTCGAAGCCGTCGGGGAGGGCCACCAGCGCCTTCTGGTATGCCTCGCTCTCGTATGCCGCGACGGCCTGTTCAAAGCTGTCGAACTCGATCAGAACGACGCGTTGCGTGATTCCGGCCTCGTGGGCGACGACTCGACCGCCACGGGACGGGAGGAGGGACAGGTTGCGCCCGCCCCCAGCCTGGACAGCCGGACCGGCCAGCTTGTCGTAGGCAGCCAGCCTCTCAGGGTCGGAAATGGCGGGGTAGACACTGACCCAGTAGCCCTTAGCCATGGAAACCTCCTGTGTTCGGCCGGACACGTCCGACTTCGAATTGACACTCAGATCGATCGATCCCGGCGACGGGTACTGCGGCCGGTTGAATCGTCATATGCGCAGGTTAGGGCTTGATGTGCGGTCGAGGGAAAGACCGGTACGGGATAGACTCAGAGCGGATCGTTATCAATCGGCAGGGAGGGCACGTGGCGCCGGATACGGTGAGCCTGCGGTACTTCCTGGTGCTGGCGCAGGAGTTGAACTTCACCCGCGCGGCCGCACGGATCGGTATCGCACAGCCCGCACTCAGCGCCCGGATGCGCCGATTGGAGGCGGAACTCGGTACGGCCCTGCTGGTCCGCAACACGCGTAGCGTCGTATTGACCACGGCCGGTGCGGCTTTGGCGGAGTCCGCGCCGCCCGCGCTGGCGGCGCTGGACCGGGCATGGGACACCGCCCGGAGCGCGGCGGCCGGTGAACTGGGCACGCTGCGCATCGGATACAGCCTCAGCGCCGGGGCCGAGACGGCACCGGCCCTGGTGGACAGGCTGATTCGCGGCAACAGCGGACTCGAGGTCGGCGCGGTCCCAATGGCGACACCGGAGATCTCCCCAGCGGTCGCCGACGGCCGCATCGATGCCGGGATCACCCGCGGTGAACAGCCGGGCCGTGGCGTGCGCCGGTTCCTGCTGCGGCGTGAGCGCGTCGGGGTCCAGTTGGCGCAGCACCATCCGCTGGCCGAACACCCGGAGATCGAGATCGCCGACGCGGCCGCGTATCCGCTGCGACTCCCGGACCGTGCGGCCAACCCCGTGATCCACGATCAGCTGTCCGCACTGTTCCGAGACACCCGACCGCACCCCCGGTTCCACACGCCCGCAGTCTCTTTCGACATGTCTCAGCGCGACCTGCGCGACGGGGTCACCCTCGCCCCGGCCGGAGAAGCCGCGGTCACGGCACAACCGGCCGGTCTCACCTGGCGACCGCTGCGGGGCGCGCCCAGCCTGACGATCCACCTGGTCCTCCCACGCGAGCAGTCGCCGCTACACCGCCGCATCCGTGCCGTCGCCAAAACCCTGGCGCACGAGCTGCACTGGCTGCCGGACTGACGCGCAAGAGGTCAAGCGAGACGGACGCCTGCGGTGGCGAGGCCGAAGACCTTGCGCCCGGCGGACTTCGCGGTGATGACGAAGGCGGTCTTGCTGAATGTCCGACACGACCTCGCCACGCCGGCGGATCAGCATCCGATGATGGCCCCGGGTCCGGTCCGAGTCGTACACCGCGGCGACGTCCTCGCCCAGCCCGAGATCTCGGCGGATACCGCGCCTTCGCCGACGCCGGACAAGCACGGGTAACCGGCGGGAACGCCCGCCGTCAACGGCGTCCATGACGTCGGTCAATGCTTAACGCCAACCACTGTTCCATTGCTCCCCGAGGCCGTGGTCACCCTGGCCGCTCTCGCCTCGCTGCGGGCAAGCCGCCGCGCCGGCCGCCGTGCCGTCGAGCCGCTCAGCCCGCACCACGACCTCCCGCCCTGCCCCGGCGGAGCTCCCGCTCTCGCCCGGCACTGAACCCCTTCTCTAGGAGCTGACATGACCATCGAGCGACTGTTGCTCATCGACGGCAAGGACGTCCCGGCCCAGTCCGGTCGTACGGCCGACGACATCGCCCCTACACCGGCGAGCTCTACGCACGCATCGCGGCGGGCGGCCCCGAGGACGTTCGGGCGGCGGTCGACGCCGCGCAGGAAGCCTTTCCCGGCTGGGCGGCGACACCACCGGCCGCGCGCCGCGCGCTGCTGATCAGGGCCGCCGACCTGCTGGAGTCGCGGCTGGCCGAGTTCACGCAGGTGATGGTGCGAGAGACGGGCGGCACGCGTTCCTGGGCGCGGGTCAACGTCATGGTGGCCGCCGACCAGATGCGGCACGCCGCGACCACCGCCACGGCACCGGCCGGGGAACTGGCCGCGACCGACCGGCCCGGGCAGTGGTCCATGGCGGTGCGTTCGCCCGCCGGGGTGGTGGCCGCGATCGTCCCGTGGAACGCACCGCTCGTCCTGTGCGCCCGCGCGGTCATGGTGGCGCTGGCGGTCGGCGACACCGTGGTGCTGCGGCCCGTCGCCGCGCCCCAGCCTGCGGTCCCGCCCCGACCGACATCCCCGCTGTCCGCGACGAGCAGCCGCCGACCACCCCGGCCGACACCGACCAGGACACCGAGGTGGCTGGACCTGAGGCGTACGTGCGCCTGCCGATCGACCCGTCCGAGCCGATGGCGGTCTGGTTGGCGATCGTTTAGGTCCCGTCGCGCCAGGGGTGCCGACGCGACGGGGCCCGGCTCACCCGTAACGCCCACCGACTTGAGGAAACCCACCCGGGCCGACGGCGAGGCGCTCCATGGCGAACCCCAGACCGCCGCCTCATGATCACCAACTGCAACTACACAGAGTTACTTTGGGGCTGGTCGCACGGACCCGAGCGAAGGGCCTACAGCAGGTGTCTCCGCGCCGGGCGATGCGGATCACGTGGCCGGACGCTGCGCGGCGGTCACGCTGCTGGACGGCGAGCCCGCAGACGGGGGTGCGGCTGCGGTGACGGGGATGACGGCGCGGTACTTGCCGCCGGCGTTCTGCTGGGGCGGTTCGCTGGCGCGTTCGATGTGGATGTGGTCGAGGTCGTGGCGGGCCAGCAGTTCGCTCAGGCGGGTCTGGATCTGATGCCAGAGGGTGTCTGGCTCGGCGGGGGGGCGCGGGGTGCAGGCGGATGCGCAGCATGGTGGGTGTGGTTTGGACGATCTGGAACAGCTCCAGCCCGGGTACGGCCTCCAGGAGGGTGGCCAGCGGCAGTGGGGCGAGGGTGACCGGCTGGCCGTCGGGCCGGGGGAAGGTGAGCAGGTCGGCGGCGCGGCCTTGGACGCGGATGGCCGGGCCGGGGTTGCCGCACGGGCACGGGCCGGGGCGGGCCTGGACGGCGTCGCCGAGGTCGTAGCGCAGGATCGGCTGGAGGCGGTTGGCCAGGTTGGTCAGCAGCACCGCGTGGGAGGGGCGGCCGGGTGGTACCGGCCGATACTGCTCGTCGACGGGTTCGAGGATGGCCCAGTCGGCGTTGAGGTGCATCCAGCCCTGTTCGCAGCCGTAGGACAGGAACGGGCACTCGTTGGCGGCGTTAGCTGGTGCGCACCTTGGTGCTCAAGGCGGCCGCGATGCGGGCGTACTCCGGCAGCGGCAGGCCTTCGGCGCTGAGGATCACCAGGGCGGGGTCGATGCGCAACCGTCCCGCCTCGGCCTCGCCGGCCAGCAGCGCGCCGATGCTGGCGTAGGGGGCCAGCACCGCCGGGCGGAAGGCGTTGAGCTGGGCGACCAGCTCATCCATCGGCTGCTGCACGCTGAAGGAGGCGATGCGGGACTGGCCGCGCAGCCGGTCGGCGGCCACAGTGGAGGCGAAGTGCCCGCCGACCGGCGCCACCAGCGCCATCCGCTCGCCGCCGCGCACGATGCGCGCCACGTCCCCGGCGTTCAGCCAGGTGAGCAGCATGCGCGCCATCATCGCGCCGGTCACCGCGGCCGCGCGGTCGTCTTGCAGGAAGATGCCGTGCGTGCCGGTGGTGCCGGAGGTGGTGGTCAGCGTGTAGCGGCCGGCGAACGGCTCCCCGATGCGCGCGGGGTCGTCGGCGAACGCCCTGGCCTGGGCGAGGGTGACCGCGGGGTCGGTGACCCAGTCGTCGAAGGCGGCCATCAGCTCGCTCTTGCGGGTGACGGGCAGGTCGGCCAGGTCTGCCGCCCCGTGAGCCAGGTCGGTAGGCAGGTCCTGGTACAGGTGCCGATAGTAGGGCGAGCGGGTGCGCGCCCAGGCCACGAGTTCGGCCAGGCGAGCTTGGTGCCGGGAGGCCATGGCCTGTTCGCCGCCCGCCTTGGCGCGGCGGGCGTCGGCCAGCAGCCGCACTGTCGAGACCTTCACCGCTTGTGTTCTCCTTCCGCGCGGCTGGCGGCGTTTGTCCTGGTCGTTGTGTCGATGCTCACGACGGCGGGGGCGTCGCTCTGGCAGCAGCCGTCGGCGCAGCCACCGTCATTCGCCGTGGCGGCGCCCTCGTTGGTGGGGGAGGAGTGGCGAGGGCAGCAGGCGTCCCCACGCCAGGCGTCGCGGCTTTCCTTGACCGCGACGGCGGCGATGACCAGCGCGGCGATCGGGTCGGCCCAGGAGCAGCCGAGCAGGCTGTTGAGCGCCAGACCCACCAGCAGCACCGCCGACAGGTAGGTGCACAACAGCGTCTGCTTGGAGTCGGCCACCGCGGTCGCCGAACCCAGCTCACGGCCGGCGCGGCGCTGGGCGTAGGACAACCCGGGCATGATCGCCAGGGACAGGGCGGCCAGCACCAGCCCGGACGCCGAATGCTCGGCCTCACCGGAGCCGAGCAGAGTACGCACCGAGTCGGCGGTCACGTAGGCGGCCAGCGCGAAGAACGAGATCGCGATGATCCGCAGCGCGGTTCTTCTCCCGCCGCTCGATCACCTGCGGATCGCGCGCGACGAATTGCCAGGCGACTGCGGCGGCCGAGGCGACCTCGATCCTCGAGTCCGCCCGAAGGCCACCAGCGCGCCGGAGGAGGCCGGCGTCCCGGCGCTGATCGCGACGATTCCCTCGATCACGTTGTAGGTGATGGTGGCCGCCACCAGCCACCGCACCCGGCGGGCCGGCACCGCCCGCCGGGGTGGCCCCAGCCCAGCGACAGCTCGACGGCCATCAGCAGCAGCCTTCCCGCTCGGCATCCGGGCAGGTGGCCTCGGCGGCCACCGCCACCACGGCGGTGCGCACGTCCTCCAGGGCGTGGCCCAGCCGGGCGTCGGCCAGCTCGTAGCGGACCCGGCGGCCCTCGGGGACGGCGACCACCAGGCCGCAGTCACGCAGGCATGTCAGATGGTTCGACAGTCGCGTCCGGGAGATGGCCAGCGCCTCGGCCAGGTCGGCCGGATACGCGGGGCATTGGCGCAACGCCAGCAGGATGCGGCGCCGGATCGGGTCGGCCAGCGCCCGGCCGAACCGGGTCAGGGCGTCCAGCTCGGTGGCCGGCTATCCTTGACATGTGACTTTTTGGTCACCTATCTTGGGGACGTGACCGATGACGACCTTGCGTTCAAGGCGCTCGCCGATCCGACTCGCCGCTTCCTGCTCGACCTGCTGTTCGCCCGGGACGGGCGCACGCTGGGCGAACTCGAATCGCAGGTGGCGATGACCCGGTTCGGCGTCGCCAAGCATCTGCGGGTGCTCGAGGACGCTGGCCTGGTGGTCACCCGTCGTTCGGGCCGGGAGAAGCTGCACTTCCTCAACCCGGTGCCGATCCGGTTGATCCACGACCGGTGGATCGACAAGTACACCGAGCAATCCGCGGCGGCGCTCGCCGACCTCAAGAGAGAACTGGAGCAGCAGGCCATGGCCACGACCACCGACACGGGTAGCGGCACAGTCGAGGGCGACGCCGTCGTGCAGGTCTACCGGGTGTACATCAGGGCGACACCGGAGGCGATCTGGGACGCCATCACCAAGCCGGAATGGACCGAGAAGTTCGGTTTCCGGTCACCGGTGGAGTACGACCTTCGTCCCGGCGGCACGTTCCGCGCCATGGCCAGCGACGCCATGAAGCAGCACGGCGCCCCGGACGTCGTGCTCGACGGTGAGGTCATCGAGGCGGACCCGCCCCGACGGCTCGTGCAGACCTGGCGGGCGCTGTTCATGGGAGAAGGGTTCACCCGGCTCACGTACGAGATCGAAGAAGACGGCAGCGGGGTCTGCACGCTCACCGTCACCCACGATGTCACGGGCGCGCCTCAGACCGCGGCGCAGGGAGCCGGTCAGATTCCCCAGGCGGGCGGCGGATGGAACCAGGTGCTCAGCGACCTGAAGACCCTGCTGGAGACCGGTCAGTCCCTCTACAACTGACCTGCACCACGTCGCCCGCGACCGGAGCGCACCAGGGCAACCTCCTGGTTCATCGGCATGGAGGGCCGAGCTTGATCGGGATGGGCATCCTCCGGGGTGATCCAGTGGATACCCACCTGGCACTCTCCGGTGGCGGCCCGCTGCAGGCCGGCCGGCATGGCGCGCTTTACGGCTTCGGCCCCCAGGGCGGCGCTTGCGCCTTTGAGTCGGGCTGCCCGGCGTCTCGCCGGCGCTATGCCCACCGCGTCCCACGGCTCTGTGTGGAGAGCCACCGACTTGCTGACGGATGAAACGCCCCCCGCCGTTACCAATGAATGGAGAGACCGTGAGTGACCAGGCCGTCGACGAGTACGTCAAGGATCGGGTCGCGCCCGTCCACCTGCCCACCGTCGCCGCCCTTCGCGAACTGATGAAGCAGCACGCCCCCAACGCCCGTGAGGTCATCGCGTACGGATCCCCGGCCTGGCGGGGGAAGAAGAACCTGGCGATCATCAGCGCCAGCAAGACCCACATCACCCTGGCCTTCGACCGGGGCGCCGAGTTCACCGACGCCCACGGCCTGCTGGAAGGCGTCGGCAAGAAGACCCGGCACGTCAAGATCAAGAAGCCCGAGGACATCCGGCCCGATGCCCTGCGCGACTACATCAACCAGGCCGTCGCGCTGGACCAGCAGTAACGTCGCCGTCGCTCGCGGGCAAGACGTCGGCGCACTCGACCTGATGGATGAAGCATCCGTCCGCGCAGACCACGCATTCTCCTCGCTGAGGGCGCGTGGGGCGGTGAAGTCGTCCGTGCACTTCACGCTGCTGATTCCCTCGGCCTGCCGCCGTGCGAAGCCGTGTAGTCGGCACGGCGGCAGGCCGCAGGCTTGCGCGCGGGGGGAGGGCTTGGCCATGGACGCGCACCGGGGCGGAGCTCTGGGCCACGGTCCTGCGCCGGCGTCGGGGCTGGTCACTCCTGAGCTTGGATGCCGAGTTCGGCGCGCAGTCGGCGTCCCCGGCGGTCGATCTCGTCGCGGGTGAGGTGGACCGCGTCGACGCCCTGCCCGGCGGGGGTGTCCCGCTTCCAGCCCGCGCACGTAGTGGGGGCCGTCGTCGGTGCCGCTGACCGCCGTGGCCTTGGAGCCGCTGCCGGTCAGCCGCCGTCCCCCGGCCAGGAACTCCACCCGCCATTCCTCGCCGGAGGTGAGGGCGACCGCGTCGTCGTCCACGGTCACCGTTGCGGCGACGTCGGGGGCGGCGGCCACAGGTACCGCTTGCCGGGGAAGTACGGGCAGGCGTCTCCGCTCCCATGATGATCACCACGTCGGAGGACCGCACCGCCTCGGCTGTGAGGACCGTCTCCGCAGAGACGTCGACACCGAACTCTCATGGCCTCCGCCACGGCCGGGTTCATGGCGTCGGCGGGGGCGGATCCGGCGGAACGAACCTGGACCTTTGTGCGGAAGGCGGCCGGGCCAGCCGGCATTGTGCACACGCCCGAACAGCGCGGAGGGGACAGACGAGGCGGCGGGCATCGTTTGTGAAGTCGTCAGCCCGACCGTGCAGGCTCGGCCGAGGGCGCTCCTGCCGCGGTGAGTTCCGGCCGTGTCGCGAGTCTGTTCTGGTGAGCGTCGTGGGCGTCCTACGACGCTGCCCGGCTGGAGACACCCCGGAGGACACCATGACGACCACGCCGAATGACCCGGCCACCGCGCAGCCCGGCCGCCCGCCCGTCGTTGACCTGGCCACCTGGCAGGCGGCGCGTGACGAGCTTCTGGTCCGCGAGAAGGCCCACACCCGCGAGGGCGATGCCATCGCCGCGGCCCGCCGCCGACTGCCGATGGTGGAATTCGACGGGACGGTGGAGGTCATCGGACCCGACGGCCCGGTCCCCTTCCTGGACCTGTTCCAGGGCCGCAACGAGCTCGCGGTCTACAAGCACATGTGGTACGACGGCGCGCCGCATCAGGCGCAGTGCGAGGGCTGCACCACCACGGCCTGGCACCTGAAGGACGCGGTCTACCTCAACGCCCGCGGCGTCTCGTTCGCCATCGTGACCACGGGCCGGTGGGACGAGGTGGCCTCCTACGTCGAGTTCATGGGCTACACCCAGCCCTGGTACTCGGTGCGCGACGTGGACGCGCCGGTCGGCGGCAGCATGGGTTACATCACCTGCTTCCTGCGCGACGGTGACCGCGTGTTCCTCACCTACTCCACGACGGGTCGTGGCAACGAGCCGGTCAACGGGTCCCTCGGCCTGCTCGACATGACGCCCTTCGGGCGCGGCGAGGCGTGGGAGGACAATCCCGAGGGCTGGCCCGAGGGGCACAGCTCGTGCTGGTTCTGGCGCTCGGATGCGGACGGGAACGCCACCTGGGGCCCGACCAGCCGCCCCGTGCCGCAGTGGACCCGCCCCGGGGCGACCCCCGTGGAGACCCTCGGCCGGCACGGCCACCACCACTGACCCGCCGTCTCAAAAAGTGTCGTGTGCCGGGCGGAACCCCCGGACGACGCGAACGCCCCCGCGCGCAGCCAGCGGCGAAGGCGCGGGTAACGGCGAGGGCGGCCTTCCTTCATGGCGACGTTTTTTGTCTCGGCAACGCTGTCGGTGCGCGTCTGAATACCGTGCGCCGTCACCGACCTTTGAAGGCCGCGTCACTGAAATCCATGCGAACCCCGCGCAATCGCAATGTCACTCACAGGTGACCACGGCTGTGCGGAGTTTCTCTGTGAAGGGCGTGGGGGGAGAAGGTGGCTACTCCGGAGATTCTGGCCGTTGATCCGGCACCTCAAATATGCAGGACGACGGTGAAGGCGACTTCGCCGCAATGATTTGTGAACAAGAGGCCAGGATGGATGGGCGTTCCTCAAGTGCGTTGGGATTTGGGTGAGTCAGGCGGAACCCGTCGAGCGTGGGTGCGGCGTCTGGGCTGCCAAGACACGGAAACCATTCGAGCAGCCGGTCGCGATCGCCATGGCCGCGAGCGTGCGGTGTGTAGCCGGCGCTCCGAAGTCACTGGGTCGGGGTCCGCTTGCGCAGGACGCCTCCGTATTCGTACACCTTCGGGTTGAGCTTCGACGCGCCTTCGTACTGGGCGATCTCGGCGGGCACGGGAGGCAGGGGAGGCTGCAGGTCCATGGGGCGCCACTCCGCCAGGTTCACCAGGCCCGGCTCCACCGGCTCCAGGTCGGACAGCAGCTGGTCCACTTCGTCGGGGGTGCGGGTCTGCCAGGGGATGCCCGCGGCGGTGACGCGTTCGGTCATCAGCGCACCCTCCGCCGGGTCTTCGCACACCACCTGGGAGAACGTGAGGTGACTCCCGGCGGCGGCCCGGTCGAGGATCGTGGTCAGGATGCGGCGCGGGTCGAACTCGTCGGGCAGGTGGTGGCCGACGGACAAGAACAGCACCCCGACGGGCTCGTCGAAGTCGATGAGCCGCTGGACGTCCGGGTGGTTCAGGATCTCGTCCTGGTCGCGCATGTCGGCGGTGATCACGGTGGTGGCGTCGTTGTCGGCCAGCAGTGCGCGGCCGTGCACCAGCACGATCGGGTCGATGTCCACGTACACGACGCGGGATTCGGGTGCGATGCCCTGCGCGACCTGGTGGACGTTGTTGTCGGTGGGAAGTCCGCAGCCCATGTCGATGAACTGCCGGATCCCGGCCTCACGGGTCAGGTACCGGACGGCGCGGTACAGGAAGAGCCGGTTCTGCCGGGTGATGTCCAAGCCCGCCGGGAAATGCTGGAGTTGCGCCTTGATGAACTCCCGGTCGACTTCGTAGTTGTCCTTGCCGCCCAGCAGCCACCCGTACGCCCGCGCCGAGGTCGGCACGTCGCTCGAGATGCCGGGCAGAATCTGCTCTTCAGCCACTGCGCACTCCGTATTGAGCATCGTGGGACTCGAATGTCTTCCAGAACGGTACTCCGTCCGGCCGAAGTTCGTGATCTTGTGGAGCGATTCCGGTGTGCAGTGGGCCACTCTTCCGGGCTCGGGAATCGATACCGAGCGGTGGTGAAGTGCCCCACCGCCGCCCCTGCCGGGCCTCGCCGACGGCGACGATCGCCGGGCACGCCTGTCCCACGTGCAGGCCGCGGGTACGGCGTTGGGGCGTGAGGGGCGGGGGAGTCGTTAGGGTGGGCGTCCGTGGAGGAGGTTGCGATCACCGTTGCGGGGGCGCGGGAGCCCGCTCTGGTGGACGCGGGACGCAATCCGTTCCTGGTGTACGTGGCGTCTCTGGAGAGTCCGCGGTCGCGGCGGGCGATGAGTGCGTGTCTGCACAGGCTGGCGGCGTTGTTCCACACCGCTTCGGGGCGGGATCCCGGGCCCTCGCCCGCTGAGACGTTTCCGTGGGCGATGTTGCGGGCCGAGCACACCGCGGCGTTGCGGTCGCTGATCGCGGCGCAGACCACGCCCGGGCCGGACGGTGAGGAGCGTCCGTGGTCGCCGGCCTACCGCAACCAGCACCTGTCGGCGTTGCGCGGCGTTCTGCAGACGGCGTGGCGGCTGGGGGAGATGTCGACCGACGACTACCAGCGGGCCAAGGCCGTCAAGAACTTCAGGGGGTCGCGGCTGCCCGCCGGGCGCAGCGTGCACGCCGCCGAGTTCACCGCCCTGCTGAAGGTCTGCGCCGACGATCCGTCTCCGGCGGGGCGGCGGGACGCGGCGTTGCTGGCCGTCCTCTACACCACGGGTGCGCGGCGGGCCGAGGTGGCGGCGATGCGCCGCGAGCACTACGACCCTGGCGAGCGTTCGCTGCGCATCGTCGGCAAGGGCGACAAGGAGCGGATGGAGTACGTGCACGAGGGCGCGGCGGTGTTGCTCGGCGCGTGGCTGGCGCTCAGTGAACGGCCGAAGGGGCCGATGTTCACGCCCGTGCACAAGTCGGGGGCGATCCAGCAGCGGCCGATGACGGACGCGGCCGTGCGCAACGCGGTCGTCAAGCGGCGGCGGGAGGCGCGGTTGCCGCCGATGACGCCGCACGACTTCCGGCGCACGTTCATCGGCGACCTGCTGGACCAGGGCGTCGATCTGGCGACCGTGCAGCAGCTGGTCGGGCACGCCTCTCCGGCGACGACGGCGCGGTACGACCGCAGGCCCGAACGGCAGCGGCGCAATGCGGTCGACAGGCTGACGTTCCCGACCGAGGTGTCATAGCCGGCGCAGTTCCTCGCCGATGACGGCGACGCCCTCGGTGATGTCGGTCGGGGTGCTGGCGGCGTGGCCGAGGACGAGCCCGGGACGGTGCGGCCGCTGGGCGTGCCAGGACAGCGGCTGGGTCTTGACGCCGCGGGCCAGCGCCGCCGCGGCCAGGGCCACGTCGGAGAACGCGCCGTCGAAGGTCATCGTCAGGTGCAGGCCCGCGGCGGCACCGTGCACGGACGCGTCCGGCAGGTGCGCGCCGATCGCCCGGATCATGGCGTCGCGGCGCCGGCGGTGGCGTCGGCGCAGGTAGCGCAGTTGGCGTTCCATGTCGCCGGACTGCATGAGCCGCGCCAGGACCAGTTGCGGCAACGCGGCGTTGCCCAGGTCGTTGAAGCGTTTGGCGTCCACGACCGCGTCCCGGTATCGGGGCGGCGCGAGCAGCCAGCCGATGCGCAGCGCCGGCGCCAGCAGCTTGGACACGGTCCCGGCGTAGAAGACCCGCTCGGGCAGCATGGCGCGCACGGCGGCCACCGGTGGACGGTCGTAGCGGTGTTCGGCGTCGTAGTCGTCCTCGACGATCAGGCCTCCGGCGGCGGCCCACCGCATCAGCGCGCGTCGTCGTTCCCCGCCCAGCACCACGCCCATCGGGAACTGGTGCGCCGGGGTGAGCAGGACGGACGGCGCGTCCCCCAGCGCGTCCACCCGCAGGCCCTCGGAGTCGACGGGGACGGGCGGGGTGTCCAGGCCCCAGTACCGCAGGTGCATGCGCGCGCCGAGCGACCCCGGGTCCTCCACGGCCATGGTGGTGATCCCGTCGTCGCGCAGCACCTGGGCGATGAGCCCCATCGCCTGGCTGGTGCCCGCGACGATGATGACCTCCTCCGGGTCGACCCTGATTCCGCGGTTGGGGGCCAGCCAGGCGGCGACGGCGCGGCGCAGCGCGGGCGTTCCGCGCGGGTCGCCGTAGCCGAAGTCGGCCGCCGGGAGTTCGCCGATGACGGCGCGTTCGGCGCGCAGCCACGCCGACCGGGGGAACGCGGCCAGGTCGGGCAGGCCGGGGGACAGGTCGATCCGGGCGGGGGACGTGCGCAGCGCGTCGAAGATGTCGGCGCCGGGGGTGGAGTCGAACACGGCGGTCTTCCGTGGGACGACGGTCGGCTCCGGCGCCGCCGTCCCCGAAGTCGACACCGGGGCCGCGACGACGACCGTGCCCGCGCGTCCGCGGCCGGCGACGTGACCGTCCTCGCCGAGCCGCCGGTAGGCCTCGGTGACGACGCCGCGTGACACGCCCAGCTGTGCGGCGAGCACGCGGGTGGCGGGAAGCCTGCTGCCGACCGGAAGCCGTCCGTCGGCGATGGCGAGCCGCAGGCGCCGCGCCAGCCAGTCCGACAGCCCGCCGGGTGGCGCGTCCCGCACGTCCAGTTGGAGGAAGTCGGCGCCGGCCGTTATGGACCGGTCGTCCTGGTCGTGATTGGACCTGGGCATCGGGCCATAATGCCAGCAGGGTGGCAGGCATGAACACTGACATCCTCCCCGGCAGACGCTACGTCCACGGTTACTCGGAGCACGAGACGCGCAGGCTGGGCGACCAGGCCGACACGCTGGCGACGTTGTTGCACTCCGGCACCGCCTACCCGGACGGCAGCAGGGTGCTGGAGGTGGGCTGCGGCGTCGGCGCGCAGACCGTGCACCTGGTGGCGGGCAGCCCGGGCGCGCACATCGTGGCGGTCGACGTGTCCGAGGACTCGCTGGAGCGGGCCCGCGCGCGCGTCGCCGCCGAAAGGCCCGGCGCCCGCGTCGAATGGCATCGCGCCGACCTGTTCGACCTGCCGTTCCCCGACGCGGCGTTCGACCACCTGTTCGTGTGCTTCGTGCTGGAGCATCTGCGGGACCCGGCGCGGGCGCTGGCCGGGCTGCGGCGCGTGCTGGCACCGGGCGGCACGATCACGGTGATCGAAGGGGACCACGGCTCGGCGATCTTCCACCCCGACAGCCGCTACGCGCAGGCGACGATCGAGTGCCAGGTCCGCCTGCAGGCCGCCGCGGGCGGGGACGCCCTGGTGGGACGGCGGTTGCAGCCGCTGCTGTTCGAGGCCGGGTACACCGACGTCGCGGTCGGCCCGCGCACCGTCTACGCCGACCGGACCCGTCCCGCGCTGGTGGAGGGCTTCACCCGCAACACCTTCATCGCGATGGTCGAGTCGGTTCGGGACGACGCGCTGGCCGCCGGGCTGATCACGTCGCCTGAATGGGACCGCGGCATCGCCGACCTGCGCCGTACCGCCGACCCCAACGGCACCTTCCACTACACGTTCTTCAAGGCCGTCGCCGTCAACCCGCGGTAGGGCGTCCCGTGCCGTGAGGATCTGTGCCGGTCAGAAGTCGTCGGCGCAGAAGGGGGCCAGCGGAACGGCGAGGGCGGCGTCGAGGCGAGCGGCGGCGTCCGGCGTGTGCTCGGTGACGATCCCGGTGCGCACCAGTTGCGTGGCCTGGAAGCCGCCCAGGTAGATCGAGCCCAGGTCACGCACGTCGAGTGTGAGGTCGGGGGCGGCGTCGACGCGTTCGCATGCCGCTTGGGCCCGGCCGGGACGGGTGCGCAGCCGCCACGTCCCTTGGTTGGCGGGCAGGCGGTCGTCGTGGACGCGCAGCACCAGCTCGTCGGTGGTGGCCCAGCCCCGAGCGGCGAGGGCCGCCGGGACGTCGACGAGCCGCAGCCACAGCATGCCGCGGTCGCGGATCACGGTGACCTGGTCGGGGTCGGCTGCCATGAGCGGCAGTGGCTCGTCCACCGGCAGCGACCAGCCCTTGACCTGCTCGGTCAGGTCGATCGAGACGAGATAGCGCCACAGCGCCGCGTGCACCCGGGCGTCGTCGGCCTCCAGTTCCTCCAGGTGGACGACGGCGGGCGTGCCGGCGTCCTCGTCCCCGTGACGGGTGCGGTATATCGCGTAGCCGCCGGGGTCGCCGTCCAGGACGACGACGCGCGGGATGGTGCGTTCCTCGTCGTCCTGCGAGAGCCGGGGCACGGTCATGTGCGACCACCACTCCGGGGCGCGGCGCAGTTGGCCGGGGCGACGGGCGACGGCGCGTTCGTACAGCGGGCCCAGCACCTCGGCGGCGCGCTCGTAGGGCACCATCCGCAGCGGCCGCGGGTCGGGTTCGACGCGCAGGCCGAGCGGCCGGGAGGAGTCGACCTCGACCGACAGGGCGCGGGTGGCCACGCCGAAGCCGAAGCGTCCGTAGATGGCGGCCTCGGCGGCGTACAGGGCGGCCAGCGGCTGTCCGCGCTCGGCGGCCGTCTCCCACAGCCGGTCGATCATGGCGGTCAGCACGCCGCGCCGACGGTGGGTGGGCAGCACGCCGACCAGGGTGACGCCCGCGCAGTCCAGTTCGCCGCCGGGCACCGACAGGCGCAGCGGCACGGCGGCCAGGAAGCCGACCAGCTCGTCGCCCTCGTAGGCGCCGACACGCTCGGCGCGGCGCGGCAACCAGGTCAGGCGTTCGCGTGCGTCGGCGTCGGTGCGGTGGTGGAAGACGGTGTCGGCCAGGTCGAGGACCTTGTCCAGGTCGCTTTCGGGTACGGGTCGGATGCGCAGGTCGGTCACCCGTCAACGCTAGGTGTCCACCGGCCGCCGCCTCCAGCGATTTACGGGGTGATGGACTTGCGCAGGGTGCGCAGGCACAGGGTCAGTGCGGCGTGGCGGGGCATCCTGTGCTCGCGGGCGTGCTGCCAGGCCGTGTAGAGCAGCCCCCACAGCAGGTTCGGGATCCACTCGACGTCCATCTCCGGGTCGATGGTCCCCTCGGCGTGGCCGCGTTCGATGAGGCCCCTCAGCGCGAGGTCGGCCGGGGTGCACTCGTCCCAGCCGGACCAGTCCATCAGCTGCGGCATCTCGAACGCGAGCATGAGGCGGTCGCCGAGCTCGAAGAACTCCTGGCAGAGCCGTTCCAGGGCCTTGGGCGCCGGGCCGTCGTCCAGGCGGGCGCGGTCGGTGGCCTCGGCGATCCGGTCGAGGACGTCCATGCCCATCGCGGCCAGCAGGTCGGACCGCTCGGGGAAGTAGCGGTGGACGGTGGTGCGGCCGACCCCGGCGGCGGCCGCGACGTCGCTGAGCGAGGCGCCCGGGTCGGTGGACAGCACGGTGACGGCGGCGTCGAGGATGGCCCGTCGCGTCCGCGCCCGCGTTCCGCCTTCGGGCTGCGCCGACCTCCTGTCCGCTTCCGTCCGTGTGTCGTCCATGCGCATACGGTAGCGCGTATTCAAGTTCGAAACTCTTTTGCCCTATATGGAACAAGTATGTTCCAATCGACACCATGACTGTTCCAAGCGGTCGTCAGGCCGAGGATCACCGGGCGTCCATGACGCGCATGCGCGTCCTGTGGTCGTTCGCGCGCCCCCACACCGGCACGCTGGTGCTGGGACTGCTGCTGGCGCTGCTGGGCTCGGGGCTCGGGCTGGCCACGCCGATGGTCACCAAGTGGGTGCTGGACGCGCTCGGCGAGTCGGCGTCGCTGACCGGTCCCGTCGTGACGCTGCTGGTGCTGTTCGCGGTCGGCGGCCTGGTCGCGTTCTTGCAGTGGACCCTGCTGGGAACGCTGGGGGAACGCGTGGTGCTGGAGGCTCGCGAGTCCATGGTGCGGCGCTTCCTGCGCGCCACCGTGCCCGCCGTCACCCGCCACCCCACGGGCGAGCTGGTCACCCGGGTCACCTCCGACACCGTGCTGCTGCGCGAGGCCGCCACGGGCGCGCTGGTCGGCCTGATCAACGGGGCGGTGATGCTGGTCGGCACGCTGGCGCTGATGGCGGTGCTCGACCTGGTGCTGCTGGCCACCACCGTGGCGGCGGTCGTGCTGGTCGGCGTCCTGTTCGGGGTGCTGATGCCGGGCATCGCCAAGTCGCAGCAGCGTGCCCAGGAGCACATCGGACGGCTCGGCGGGGTGCTGGAGGGCACGCTGCGCGCCGTCCGCACCGTGAAGGTGAGCCGCGCCGAGCACCGCACCGCCGAGCGGATCGTGGCCGACGCCCGTTCGTCGGCCGAGTACGGGGTGCGGGCGGTGCGCCGCGAGGCTTTGGCCTGGACGATCTCGTGGTCGGGCATCCAGATGGCGATCATCCTGATCCTGGCCGTGGGGGCGTGGCGGACGGCCGAGGGCCAGCTGCCGGTGTCGAGCCTGATCGCGTTCCTGCTGTACGCGTTCGGGCTCATGGAACCGATCACGGAGCTGAGTCAGAACCTCACCGCGCTGCAGTCGGGGATCGCCGCCGCCGAACGCATCCGCCAGATCGACGACCTGGAGATCGAGCCCGCCGCCCGGGACCGGCCCGTCCGCGAGCCGCGGCCGACGACCGCCCGTGGCCGCGACGCCGAGGGGCCCGTCCTGGAGCTGCGGAACGTCACCGCCGCCTACGGACCGGACGCCGCCCCGGCCGTGCGCGGCGTCGACCTGGCGATTCCCCGCCGCGGGCACGTCGCGATCGTCGGCCCGTCGGGGGCGGGCAAGACGACGCTGTTCTCCCTCATCCTGCGGTTCCTGGAACCACAGGACGGCGAACTGCTGCTCGACGGCCGCCCGTACCGTGACCTCGCCCATGACGAGATCCGGTCCCATCTGGCCTACGTGGAGCAGGACACCCCGATCGTGCCGGGCACCATCCGCGACAACCTGCTGTTCTCCCATCCCGAGGCGTCCGAGGAGGAGGTCAGGCGGGTGCTGGCGGCCGTCCGGCTCGACGCCAAGATGCAGGGCCTGCCCGACGGCCTGGACACGCCGCTGTCGGGCACGACCGTCTCGGGCGGGGAGCGCCAGCGCATCGCGCTCGCCCGCGCGCTGCTGCGCACGCCGGACGTGCTGCTGCTGGACGAGGCGACCGCGCAGCTCGACGGGCTCACCGAGGCCGCCGTCCACGACTGCATCCGTTCGCGCGCCGACTCCGGGGCCGTGGTGACGATCGCGCACCGGCTGTCGACCGTGATCGACGCGGACACCATCGTGGTGCTGGAGGCCGGCCGCGTCCGCGCCCGCGGCGGCCACGAGGAACTGCTGGCCACCGACGCGCTGTACCGGGAACTCGTCGAGGCGCTTCGCATCGCCGAACGCGCCGCCGCACCCCACGGCTCGGGCGCCGCCTAACGGCGGGCCGGGGACCCGGCCGGAGCGGAGGGCGAGTTGGAGGCCAGGACGGGCCAGGGCGCGTGCCGCTCCACGGCGGCGGCGACGCGCAGCAGGGTGGCCTCGTGGCCGTGCGGCGCGACGACCTGCAGCCCGACGGGCGTGCCGTCACGGCCCAACCCGGCGGGGATGCTGATGGCGGGGTGGCCGCTGACGTTGAACCCCCAGGTGAGGCTGACGCTCAGGGCCGTGCCGGGCCCGGCGTGCCCGTGCGCGGGAATCGGTGTCGCCGGGGTCAGCAGCACGTCGGCCCGGTCGAACACCTCGCGCAGGCGGGCGTCGTTGACCGACCGAAGCTGCGCGGCGGCCGACGGGGACGGCCGTTCCCGCATCTCCCGCCACGCCGGTTCGGGGTCCAGCAGCCGGACGGGCCCGGGCCGCCAGGTGATCACGCCCGCCTCGCTCAGCCGGTCGGCGGCGGCGCGGGCGACGGCGGCCTGCTCCGGGTCGACGGCGGCGAACCCCAGGGACGTCGACCAGGCGGCGCGCAGCCCGGCCGGGACGTCCTCGTCGACGGTGAACGGCTCGTCCAGCAGCACCGACAGGTGCAGGGCGGCGTCGCGTGCCGTGCGGACCACCGCGCCGAGCGCCGCCAGCCCCGACGGGTCGCGGGTGGGCACGCGCCCGTTGGTCGGCTTGAGCGCGAGCACCCCGCACCAGGCGGCGGGGATGCGCAGCGAGCCGGCGCCGTCGCTCCCGGTGGCCAGCGGCACGATCCCCGCGGCCACCGCCGCGGCGGAACCGGCCGACGAGCCGCCGGGCGTGCGGTCGGCGCGCCACGGGTTGAGGGTGGGGCCGCGGTCGGTGTGCCCCCAGGTCTGCCAGTCGGTGCTCGGCCGGGGCACCGACGTCAGCCCCATCACCACGCATCCTTCGCGGCGCAGCCGTTCGGTCTGCGGCGCCTGGATCCGCTGCCAGGCCTTGACGGCGATCGGCACGCCCGCGAGCCGCGGCCGCTCTCCGCGGGCCACCGCCCGGTCGACCGCCCGCGCGGTGGCCAGGGCCTGGTCGGGCCAGGTGTCGCGGAACGCGCGCAGCCGCGGGTCGACGTCGTCCAGCCGTGCCAGCGCGGCGGTCACCATGTCGACCGCCGACGCCTCGCGCCGCGTCACCATCCCCGCCACCGCGGTCGCGTCCATTGCCGCCAGGCCATCGTCCATAGCCGCCAGGCCGTCGTCCATGCGCCCCTGCCTTCACTTGCGGCCCCGCCCCCAGGACGCGATCGCTGTCGAGTTCGATGAGTCCGACAGACTACGCGCGCCCGCCGACGGTGACGATGCCGAACCCATGAGTGTAGGTCGGATCCCGTCCTGGACCTCGGGGACGATGGACGCATGGCGGATGCGTCGGCACGGCTGTTGAACCTGCTGTCCCTCTTGCAGACTCCCCGCGAATGGCCGGGCGCCGAGCTGGCCGCGCGGCTGGGCGTCAGCACGCGCACGATCCGCCGCGACATCGACCGGCTGCGCGAGCTGGGCTATCCGGTGGAGGCGACGATGGGCCCGGACGGCGGGTACCGGCTGGTCGCGGGCACCGCCATGCCGCCGCTGCTGCTGGACGACGAGGAGGCCGTGGCCATCGCGGTCGGGCTGCGCACGGCGGCGGGCAACCCGGTGGAGGGGATCGGGGAGGCGTCGGTGCGGGCGCTGGCCAAGCTGGAGCAGGTGCTGCCGTCGCGGCTGCGGCACCGCGTGGGCGCGTTCACCTCCGCGACCGTCCCCCTGCCCGCCGGCGACGGCCCCAGCGTGAACCCCGAGGACCTGGCCGTGCTGGCCTCGGCGGCCGCCGCCCGCGAACGCCTGCGGTTCGGCTACCGCGCGGGCGACGGCACCGAGAGCAGGCGCCTGGTGGAGCCGCATCGCCTGGTCGCCACGGGACGCCGCTGGTATCTGGTGGCCTTCGACAACGACCGCGACGACTGGCGGATCTTCCGCGTCGACCGGGTCCGGCGGCCGCACCGCACCGGCCAGCGCTGCGCTGCGCGCGAGCTGCCCGGCCGGGAGGACGCGGCCGCGTTCCTGACCCGCAAGATCAACTCGCTGCTCCCGTCCTACACCGCCGTGGTCACGCTGCACATGCCCGCCGAGCGGGCCCGCGGCCGCGTCGGCGACGGTCCCGACGCGGTCGAGCCGCTCGACGACAACCGGTGCCGGGTGCGCAGCGACACCGACACCCTGGAATGGCTCGCCGCCCGGCTGATCATGCTGGGCTGCGAGTTCGAGGTGCACGAACCGCCGGAGCTCATCGCGTACCTGCGGGAGCTGAGCGCCCGCACCGCCCGCGCCGTCAGTCCGATGTGAGGACGATCCCGCCGCGGATGCCGCCCGCCGGTGGGCCCCTTCAACCGAGTTGCGTACGCCGTACCCGGTTATCTACGCTCGTGGGCATTGACCGCGTACGGCGTACCCAGTTGGAGGGGTGATGGAGGAGCCGATCGTCGTGGCCGAGGGGCTGCGCAAACGCTTCGGCACGACGCAGGCACTGCGCGGCCTGGACCTGGCCGTCCCGGCGGGCACGGTGTGCGGGGTGCTGGGCCCCAACGGGGCGGGCAAGACGACGCTGATCAGGATCCTGGCGACGCTGGCGGACCCGGACGGGGGCCGGGCCCGCATCGCCGGGCACGACGTCGTGCGCGAGGCCGACCGGGTGCGGGCGCGCATCGGGCTGGCCGGGCAGTACGCCGCCGTCGACGAGAAGCTGACCGGCCGCGGCAACCTGCGCATGTTCGGCCGCCTGTACCACCTGCCGCGCCGCGAGGCGCACCGGCGGGCCGACGAGCTGCTGGAACGGTTCGGCCTGGCCGAGGCCGCCGACCGGCAGGTCGGCGGCTACTCCGGCGGCATGCGGCGCCGGCTGGACCTGATCACCTGCCTGATCCTGCGCCCGGCGGTGCTGTTCCTGGACGAGCCGACCACCGGCCTGGACCCGCGCAGCCGCGGCGAGATCTGGGACAGCATCCGCGAGCTGGTCGCCGACGGCACCACCGTCCTGCTGACCACGCAGTACCTGGACGAGGCCGACCGGCTCGCCGACGACATCGCCGTCGTCGACCACGGCCGCGTCATCGCCACCGGCACGCCCGACGCGCTCAAGGCCCGGCTCGGCGACCGGCTCGACGTCGTCCTGCGCGACCCCGCGCTGCTGGAGCGCGGCGCGTCCGTGCTGGCCGGGCTCGCCGGCGCCGAACCCGCCGTCGACGCCGAACACGCACGCCTCGGCGTCGCCCTGACGGGCGACACCGTGCGCCTGGCCGACGTGGTGCGCGAACTCGACCGCGCCGGGGTCGCCGCCGCCGACGTCAGCCTGCGCCGCCCGACGCTGGACGAGGTGTTCCTCAGCCTCACCGGCCGCCCCGCCACCGAACAGGCCGACGGGGCCGACGAGCCCGCGTCCGTGAAGGAGGCCGTGTGATGACCACTCCGACGATGCCCGCCCCGCCCACGTCCCTGGCCGGGCGGCTGCGCTGGACCTTCGCCGACGGCTCCGTGCTGGTCGGCCGGGAGCTGGGCAGGATCCGCCAGGAACCCGGCCAGCTCGTCGCCGCGCTGATCTTCCCGGGGATCCTCGTGGTGATGTTCGGCTACGTGTTCGGCAGCGCCATCCAGGTGCCCGGCGGCGGCGACTACCGCGAGTACCTGATGCCCGGGCTGTTCTCCATGATCACGTTCACCTCGGTGATGGCCGTGATGATGAAGATGGCCACCGACGCCTCCCTCGGCGTCATGGACCGGTTCCGCTCCATGCCGATGGCGCGTTCCGCGGTGCCGTTCGGGCAGGTCGGCGCGGACACGCTGGTGGGCGGGCTGCTCGCCCTGGTGATCATGGTCGGTGCCGGGCTGCTGGTCGGCTGGCGCCCGCACAACGGGCCGGTCGCCACCGCCCAGGCGTTCGCGCTGCTGCTCCTGCTGCGGTACGCGCTGAGCTGGGTGGGCTGCTACCTGGGCCTGGTGGTGCGCGACGAGCGGACCGCCGACCAGTTCGTCCCGCTGTCGCTGCCGTTCTCGATGCTGTCGAACTCGTTCGTCCCGACCGACGGGATGCCCGCCTGGCTGCGTGTGGTGGCCGAGTGCAACCCGGTCAGCGCGATGACCGCGGCCTGCCGCGACCTGTTCGGCAACCCCGGCGCCCCCACCGGAGACGACCTGCCGTGGCCGCTGGCCCACCCGGTCGCGGCGGTCCTGCTGTGGTCGGCCGTGCTGCTGGCGGTGTTCGTGCCGCTGTCGGTCCGCACCTACCAGCGCCGCGGCCGCTGACCGACGCGCCGTTCCCGCCGGGGGACGCTCATGCGCGGTTTCTCGCGGCGGCCGTCGCTCCGACGATGAGGCGGCTGAGCAGTATGTCCGTCACGCCCTTGCCCAGGGCGGCAGGGCGGGGACGCAGATACCGCAGCAGACCGCGGTCGATCGCGGCTCCGCGACGTTCGGCGGCGTCCAGATGCTGGTCGTAGTACAGGACCATGCACTGGTAGCACAGCTTCATCGGCTGACGGGCGTGGTGGAGCCGGGTCCTGATCTCCCGCAGCAGGACGCGGGCCTTGGCGGCCCGGTGGGCGATCAGGGCCCTGACCGCAGGAGTGTCGCGGGCGGCCTCCAGGTCGGCGCGGGTGACACCGAAACGCAGCAGCTCGGTCTGGGGAATGGTCAGACGGCCGTCGCGGAGATCCTCCGCGAGGTCGACCAGGTCGTCGACGCGTTGGGCGGCATCGATGACCAGCCACGTCAGGCGTTCCTCCGCGGCGGAGACCTCCGTGCCCCAGATGGCCGCGATGAACCGGGCGGTGGTCATGACCACCCGCGCGAGATCGTCGTAGTACTCCTGTTCGGTGGCGTAGCCAGTGACGTAAAGGTGGACGGCCTGCCCCCTCAGGTGAGCCAGCACGTCGCCGTGGGAAACACGGCATACGGCGAACGTGTGCAGGAACGCCCGCAGATACGGTTCCTCGGCCGTTCCCGTCGCCAGCGCCGACCGGACCTGGTCGGCCCAGGCGTGGAAACGCGCGGGGTCGCGTTCGCCGACGGGCAGGTCCACCAGTGCGTCACCCTGGACGCAGAAGGAAGCGAACGCCACCAGATGCGGCTGGATCTCCGCCGGAACCCCCAGACGCATCAGCAGGAAGATATCGGGATACCTGCGCCGCACCATGTCGGCCGCGCTGGTGTAGTCGGCGCGCAACCGGTCACCGACGATGCGCGCGGCGGTCAGCGAGTGTTCCCAGCCAGGCGCGAGGCTCACGATTCACCTCGGTCGAAGGCCGACCCGGGCACGTTCGCCGTTTCGTTCCACCTCTCGGATTCGGATGCGTCGGCGAGGACGGCGGCCCGCTCGGCGGCCGTGTCGGCCACGTGGTCGAGAAGAATCCCGGTGAGGCGGGACGTGGCGAAGCGGGCGGTGTCACACAGGTCGCCCATCAGGCGCCCGGCGACCTCAGCGGGCAGTGTCACCAGGTCCCCGGCACCGGCGGGCAGCCTGCCCAGCCCGGGCACGCGCGCCGGGACCGCGACGGCCGACCTCAACAGGCCGGTGGCCTTGACCGCCGCCCCCAGCAGAGAGGCCGCCGACGAACGGGCCGGAGCGGAGTCGACCGTAGGGGTGATCGCCTCGTCCGAGGGCTGTGGCTCGTCCAGAGCGCGGCGCAGCCGGTAGAGCTCCAGCGCCTGGCGGAAGTGCTCGGCGGTGAAATCGGCCCACGGCACGTCCAGGAAGACCAGCTCGGCGTCGGCGCAGTGCCAGGGCAGCGCGCCCGACAGGCGATGGCGGCCACCGGTGCGAATCAGCATGTCCACCTGGGGCAGCCCGGTGTCCTGCCGTAGCCGCTCGGCCAGGGCGCCGACGCTGATCCCGCCGGTCGCGGCATCGCCGGCCCTCTGGGAACCTGACCCGTTACCGGCGATCAGGGCACGGACGGCGGCCGGGAGCGCCTCGCCGCCGTCGTGGGTCAGGGCCAAGGTCAGACGCAGGCCGGTGTTACCGGCGGTGAGTTCCCGGACGCGGCGGAGCCGATGCGCCACATCGTCCGGGAGCGAGGATTCCTCGCCACCCAGCAACCCGACTCGTACACCGTGGCCGTGCAAATGCTCGGCGTTCGCGTCCAGTACCGGTTCCAGCACCTTCTGCGCCGTTTCCTCCGTACCACCCGAACCGGGGGCGGGAAGCAACGTCAGCCATCGCACTCCCGCCTCGATCGCGGCGTCCACCGCCGCGGCGAATCCCGTTTCCACAGCGGGCTGGACGTGGAGGCGGTCGATTTCAAGGTCCCGGGGCCAAGGGGGACCGCCGTCCATGATGCAGGCGACATGCCCCGCGGGCGGCTCCGTCATGCGCTCTCCAGAGTGCCGCGAACCGTAGTGATCTGATTGCGTAACGCAGCTTAGGGGCCGCTGCGGCACCCGCCATGTATCCCCACGGCGGTATCGGCGTCGACGCGCCGACAGTGACACGACTCAGCGAACGGAAGGGCTGACGAGTGAACCGGGCGGGTATCGCCAGCCACGATGCCCCCCCCCGACAGCTCACCGCCCGCTGTACCCCCCGTCTTCCTTGGAGACCATCGTGATCAACCATGTCGTGCGATCGGCCAGGTCAGCGGGCCGCGAAGAGCAGCCTCACGAGTGGACTCCAGAGGAGGTCTACGCGGCGCTGCGGGCCGAGTTCGCCGAACGCTGGCCCGCCACGCTCCACGGCCTCGGCCGCGTCCAGCGCTATGCGCTGATCCCGCCCGGAAAGCTGGTGCGTCCGCTGCTGACGGTCTGGTCGGCCCTGGCGGTCGGCGGCCGCCTGGACCACGTGCTGCCCGTGGCGGTGGGCAGCGAGGCCGCGCACACCGCCAGCCTGATGCACGACGACATCATCGACGGCGACGACATCCGCCGCTCCCGTCCCGCGGTCCACATCGCCTTCGGCGTCGAACCGGCCATCATCGCGGGCAACTCGCTGCTCATCGAGATACTCGGCTCGCTCGTCCGCGTCGCCGACCGAGGCGTGCCGCTCCAGGCCGTGCTGGAGGCGATGCGGATCGCCGCCGACGCCGGCGCCGCCGCCTGCCGCGGCGCCTATGACGAACTCGCGCTGGCCGGCCGGCTCGACTGCCCGGTCGACACGTACCTGGCTATGGCGCACGGCAAGACCGCCGTGTTCACCCGCGCGGCGTGCCAGTCCGGGGCCGTGCTCGGCGGCGCCGGCCCCGAGCAGGTCGACGCCCTGGCCGCCTACGGCGAGCAGTACGGCATGGCCTTCCAGATCCGCGACGACATGCTCGCCTACCGCACCGGCGACGCCACCTCCAAGAACGGCAAGCCCGCCGACAGCGACCTGCGCAACCGGCGCCCCACCCTCCCGCTCCTGCTGGCCTACCAGCGCGGCACCGGCCAGCAGCGCCGCACACTACGACGCGCGCTCACCCGCCGCGCCCCGTCCCTGCAACAGGTGCATCAGATCCTGCACGAGACGGGCGCCCTGGCCCGCGCCCACCACATGGCCGACCAGTACTGGGGCCGAGCCCGCCAGGCCCTGAACCGCCTGCCGCAAAGCCGCGCGCGCACCGAACTGGCCGCCATGCCCCTGCCCGCCCCGTAGGGCGACGGCCCGGCCGGTGCCGGCCGGGCCGTCTCACTCACACCCCGAACGGCGCCGGATACCGGACGACGCCTCGCGGCACGTCGGCTCCCTCATCGAGGACGAGCGCCATCAGCGCCTCGTCCGGCACCTCGAACGACACCCCGATGCCGAACCCGGACGCCCGCGTGAACCCGAACCTCGGGTAGTACTCCGGATGCCCAAGCACGATCACCAGTCGTTCGCCCTGCTGCTTGGCGGCGCGCAACGCGGCGGTCGTGACCGCCTCGCCCACGCCCTTTCTCTGGAACGCGGGCAGCACGGCGACCGGCCCCAACGCCAGCGCGGGCACGTCACCCACGTGGCACCGCGTCAGCAGCGCGTACCCGGCCACCTCGCCGCCCGGGCCTTCGGCCACCCACGCCAGGCCGGGCAGCCACGCCGCGTCCCGCCGCAACGCCTCGACCAGATCGGCCTCCTCGGCGGTGGGGAAGGCGGCCTGCAGCACCCGCCGCACCCCGGCGGCGTCCTGGGAGGTCTCGGTCCGCGTCTTCCAGCCGTTCATCGCTTCCTCCCGTCGTGCTTGTACTTCTGCCGCAGCGACTTGCTGATCGCCTTGTACCGGTTCTCGCGTTCGGCGCGCAGACGCGCGTCGCTGCGCGAGGCGATCCACTCGTTCTCGCGGACCAGCTTGTGGTAGCTGTCGAGACGGCGACGCGTCAGCACACCGTCCTCGATGGCCGCCAGCACGGCGCATCCCGGCTCGGCGCGATGCTCGCAGTCGGCGAAACGGCAGTCCGCGGCCAGTTCCTCGATGTCGGCGAACGTCTGCTCCAGCCCGTCCGCCGCGTCCCACAGGCCGACGCCGCGCAGCCCCGGCGTGTCGATGAGCACGCCGCCTGTGGGCAGCGGCAGCAGCTCGCGGTGCACGGTGGTGTGCCGTCCCTTGCCGTCCGATGCGCGCACGGCACCGGTGGCGAGCCGCTCCTCGCCGAGCAGGGCGTTGCCGAGCGTGGACTTGCCCGCGCCGGACGGCCCGATCAGCACCACCGTGCCGGTGAGCAGCGCGGCGGCCGCCTCCACGCCGAACCCGGTGGCGGCGCTGACGGCCACCACGTCCACGCCGGGCGCGGCCGCCGCGACCTCCGCCTCGATCTCGGACGTGTCGTCGACCTGGTCGGCCTTGGTGAGCACGACGACGGGACGGGCGCCGCTCTCCCAGGCCAGCGCGAGCATCCGCTCCATGCGTCCCAGGTCCACCGGGACGGCCAGCGACACGGTCACCGCGACCGTGTCGACGTTGGCGGCCAGCACCTGGCCCTGCGAGCGGCCGGACGCCGACGACCGCACGATCGCCGTACGACGCGGCAGCAGGTGCGTGACCACCGGCTGGTCACCGGGCCGCAGCACAGCCCAGTCACCCGTGCACGGCCCGTCCACCCGCAAGGTGTCGGCGCGCGCGGGCCCGTGCTCGGTGACGACGTCACAACGCCCGCGATCGACGCGGACGACACGGGCGGGTACCAGCCCTTCGGCACGGTACGCCGCGAAGGCGTCATCGAAGTACTCGTCCCAGCCGTAGACGGCAAGGACGTCAGAAGAGTCGAACAATGGATGGAACCCTTGTGTGAAGGGGCCGCCCGGCGCGCGGTAGAGCGTCAGCCGGCGACCCGGGAAATGTGGTCGGCCTCGAAGTCGCGCGCAGCGACAACCACAGCGACGGCCATAAACCACACCTCCCTTCGGTTCCAACGCCCTACTGTAGCCCTCTTGCCCGCACCGCGCCTCCCATTTCGGCAAACACCGCGACCTCTTCGGCGGCCCGTCCGACACCAGGGCACGAACCGGTGGACGACTCCTACCACCATCCATCCCGGCCGCCCCGGGCCACCGTCACCGTCTCACCGCCCCACGACAGACGCGCTCGCCGTGGTGACGTATCGCCTCCGGCCGTGGGCGCGCATCACCCGGACGAGCCGGTTCAGCCGCCGCGCCGCCCACCGCTTCCGCCAGGAGCCGAAAGGCGGCGCGTGCGTTTCGACCGGCACCTCGACGCGCGCGCCAGGGAGCCGGTGGTGAAGGAATGGCGCGACTACCTGCGCACCGTCCCCTTCACCACGGTGTAGTCGTCGTCCAGCAATCGCCGCGTTGTCATGTTCTTCACCGGCCCCCACTCGCGCGGTGACGCTCGTCCGGCCCGTTGACCGCCGCCATGTCGAAAGCTCGCCGCGGCGATCGCGACCGTGGTGAACGCGTTCGTCGAGTCCTGTCGCCATTGATCGTCTGGACGGTGGGACTGTGCCGCGCGGGGGATCATCCGGCCGCCGCCGCCAGCAGGAGACCGCCACCGGCGGCCTCGACCCAGAAGTACAGCCACGAGGGGTAGAACGCCGCCGGCCGTTCGACGGCCCGTGCGGTCAGCCGTCCTGCGGCCATGCCCAGCAGGGCGACGCCGACGGCCGCCAGAACCCCTTGGCGGGCCGCGCCGGACGCGGTCGCCGCCCAGATCAGCAGGCCACCGACGGCGACGCCGAACCCGCCGTACACAGCGCGGACCTCGGTCCGGGCATCGGCCGAGCCGAGCGTGATGCCGAACGGTCTGGCCAACGCGGCCGGCGCCACCAGGCCATACAGGCCCATCCCGAAGAAGAACACTGCCGCACAGATCGCGATCGATGTCGTCATGCCGTCAGGATGGTGCCCGTGCGCCCGTCCCCGCTTTCACGAACGTGCCGCGACGATGACGGCCCGGTGCTGTGGCTGTGGCCCGGTCAGGCGATCTACGCCGGGCCGGCGCTCGGGCTCGGCACGCATGCGGGCTCGGTCGCCTGCCTGGCCGTAGGGCTCGACGCCCCGTTTCAGGTGCGGGCGGCGGACGAGACGGCCTCAGTGCGGGCCCGCAGCGCGCTGATCGCGCCCCGCGTGCGGCACCGGCTGACCGCGGAGGGCGACCGGATGCTGTTCTGCTATCTCGACCCGGGCTCTCCCCGGTCGGTCGCCTGCGAGCGGCGCATGACCGGCGGCGGCGCACCCGTCCGGACCGGCCACCGGGACGAAAGTGCCCTGCTGGCCCTGGCCGCGGACCTGCGCCCGGGCGGCCCGGCGCGCGGCTGGCTGGACCTGGCGGCTCCTGACGACCTGGCCGGGCCGCACTACCCGGATCCGCGTATTCGCGCTGTCACCGCACTGCTGCTCGCGCAGACCCACCGCACCGTCACCGCCGAGGAGGGCGCCGCCGCCTGCGGGCTGTCCGCGTCACGGTTCCTGCACCTGTTCAAGGCGCACACTGGGACGAGTTTCCGGCGTTACCGGCTGTGGGCGCGGATGCTGGCCGCCGGCCGGGCGATCGGCGCAGGCGGCGACCTCACCAGGGCCGCAACCGACGCGGGGTTCGCGAGTTCCGCGCACTTCAGCGACGCTTTCCACCGCATGTTCGGACTCCAGCCCAGCCGACTGCTGGCCACCGGCCTCACCATCGTGGACGGCACGACCATCTGACACCGAGCCCGCCCGAGCCCACCAGACTCCAGTTGCTCTCAGGCGCCCCCCGTCGTCACTCGCTGCCGACGTCCGCCGCAGGCGTGGGCAGCGGCGAACCGTTCTGTCACCGGCCATTCGTTGGCTGTGCGCGCCGACCCCCTTCTCAGTGAGGATCGGGATGTTCACGACGGCCGGCCCGACGAGCGCGATGATGACCGTCAGCCCGGCGAACACCACCGCCGAGCCCGCGGTGCCCACGGCGCGGCCCGCGGCCTCCTCGCCGTCCCGTCCCTCCCGCAGCTCGTGCCGGGAGCGGGACACGATGAACAGGGCGTAGTCGATAGCCACGGCCAGGCCGAGCATCAGCGCGAGCGTGGGGGTGGTGGAGCTCGCCGACCCGGTTGACCAGCCGGCTCAGTGCGTACGAGACGCATGGGCAGTGCCTGGGCGCCCATCCTCATGGACGCCAGCCCCCAAGTTGTTGGTGTGACCCACAAATGCTTATGATTGGCGATGCCAACGTTGGAATTGCCAACAATATGGGGGAGTCATGGATCACGTCGACCGTCATGAGCTCACCGACCTCGTGGCCCGCCTCGGGCGCTGCTTGGACGAGAAGCGCTTCCGGGAAGTGCGGACCGTCTTCACCGACGACGCGTCGGTCAGCACTGCGAGCGGTGCAGTACAGGGAATCGATGCCCTCGTGGAGAAGGCTCGCAGGGTCCGCCCCGCCGGCGTGTTCACCCAGAGCTTCATCACCAACCCCCTCATCGACGTGGACGGTGACACAGCCACGATCACCGCCAATCTGCTCGCCGTCTTCGTCGGCCAGCCAGAAGGAGGAGGGCGATTCTTCGGCGAGCGCTACCACCTGACCGCCGCCCGCACCCCGCGAGGATGGCGGATCTCCCGAGTGGAAGGCGTACCCCTGTGGGAGGCCCCCTTGCCCGAGATCACCCCCTTCCACCCGGACGCCGCCCAAGCCGCCACGGGCACCACCGCACCGGGGCTCTCGGAGTGAACCGCAACGGAGACCGTCGTTAGCGGAGCTCCCGCAACTCGGAGGGACCCTCTGGCCTGGCAAGTGAAGCGCGCCAACCACACCGCGCCCCAAAGGTGAACCGGCACCAGATCGCCGGTGCTGATCGCCTACTCCACGAACCTTGGGCTGACCCGGATGGCCGATGCCCGCGGCGTCTCCTATGAAGTGCTGGCCTGGACCGCCAAGGTGTACTTGCGCAAGGAGACGCTGCGGCCGGCGAACCCGGCGCTGATCGGCCGCCACCACGAGCTGCCGGTGGCGCGGCGGTGTTCCGCTCGGACACCGTCTCCTCGGACGGGCAGCGGTTTCCTCACCCGCGGCAGCTCGGCCGCCGTCCGGGCGGGTGGCGGTTTCCTACCCGCGGCAGGTCGGTCACCGCCCCGGGGGAGCGGCGTCGAAGTTTTCCGGAGTGACGTCCGCGGCGGCGCGGCGGTGGCTGGTGGCACCGCTGGCGAAGGTCGGCCTTCAAGGAGGATCGGACCGTTGGCAGTAGAGCCAACGTAACCGTCAGCGTGTGCGTCGGCGGGCGGCTGAGTCGGCGTCGGCGGTGATGCGGGCAGAAGTGTGTTCGCCGAGGTGGACGTAGGCACCCAGGCCGGCCAGGTGGGCGTGGCGGCTCTTGGCTTGGAGTTCGGCGGCGGTGCGGCCGGCGGCGGCCAGGTGCTGCAGCGTCGAGTGGCGCAGTTGGTGCAGTGTCCACCCCTCGCCGTGTGAGCGGATACGAGCCAACGCGGGCCAGCGTGACAGGTAATGCAGATTCTGTGTCCCACCGTTCGCACAGCTGGTCAACCCAATCTCGATGGCTTGTGCGACCGCTTCCACGGCTTCCTCTGCCGACGGGCCTAGCGCAGGAGCGTGGCGACCAGGGTGCGGGTGAGCCATGCCTGGTAGTCGTCGTAGGACCAGCCGGAGTCGGTGACGAGGCTGTCGTGGACTCCGGCGCTCATCAGCGCGACGGCGATGTCGGTGGCCCGCGGGTCGACGGGATGGCCCGCCCTGTGGACCCGGTCGATGACCATCTGGACGCCGAGCCGGTTCCGGCGGGCTCCTTCGGCTTGGGTGGCGGCGATCTGAGGATCGACCGCGGCGCCCGAGGCCAGCATCGCGACGATGTCGCCGCAGCGTTCTCGCACCTGGCGGCTCGCTCTGGCCAGCAGTCCGAGCAGCTCGACCGGATCGGTCAGCTCGGCCGCCTCGGCCATCAGATCCGGGAAGCCGGCCTCCTCATCCATCAGATCGACCAGCCCGGCCAGCACGCCGGCCTTGGAGCCGAAGTGGGCGTAAATGGTCTGCGGCGAGACGCCGGCCTCCTTGGCGATCGTCCTGATCGGTGTGCGGGCGTAGCCGTTGGCGGCGAACAGCCGGCGGGCCGCGCTGAGGATCGTGTGCAGGGTCAGCGCCTCGCGCCGGTCCCGCAGCCGGACGATCCCAGGCAGGTCGGTCATGTACCCTCCTGGTTGATTGGAACAACGTTCCAAGTATCAAATCAACGTTCCAAGTCTAACTTGGCGACTGGAGGAGTACGGATGAAGCTCGTCGTGTTCGGAGCCAACGGCCCCACCGGACGGCTGGTCACCCGGCAGGCGCTCGATGAAGGCCATGCCGTCACCGCCGTGACCCGCAACCCCGACGCCTTCCCGATCCGCGACCCGCGGCTACGCGTGGCCGCCGCCGACGCCCTGGAGGCGGCGCAGGTCGACGAGGTCGTGGCCGGGCACGACCGCGTGATCTCCACACTCGGCGTCCCCTACACCAGGGAACCGGTCACCATCTTCTCCCAGGGCGCCCGCAACATCGCCGCTGCGATGGACCGCCATGGCCTGCGGCGGCTGGTGTGCGTGACCTCGATCGGCGTCCATCCCGAACTCGCGCCTGAGGAGAAGCTGATCTTCCGCAAGGTGGTCGGACCGCTGCTGCTGTCGATGGGCCGCCCGCTGTACGAGGACGCACGCCGCATGGAGGACATCGTGCGGGCCACCGATCTCGACTGGACCATCGTCCGCCCGTCGGGGCTGTTCGACACCGACACCGTCAGCGACTACCGGATCGCCGTCGAGCCGCAGCGGCTGCCCGGGATGTTCACCTCCCGCACCGACCTCGCCGACGTCCTGGTCCGCGAGGCCGTGGACGACCTGCACGTGCGCACCTGCATTGAAGTGATCACCACTCAGGGCACCCCCAGCTACGCCCGCGTGTTCCTCAAGGAGGCGCTGCGCCTCGGCAAGTAAGCATCGCGGACACGATGACGTCAGGACCGGTGCCCGGTCTCGGTGGTCAACCAGTTCACTCGCCTCAACGCCGTCAGGAATCCGTCGGCACCAGCAGCGAACTGGAGCCCTTGGCCAAGGGCGCCGCCCGCCTCGACGACGACCCCCGAGCCGTGCTGTGCACCGCCGTGGGCTGGGAGCTGTTCACCAAGCTCCTGCACGTCCACCACACCGCCGAGGACGACGCGCTGTGGCCCGCACTGCGCCAGACGCTGGCCGGCCCGACGATCCGGCGCTGCTGGAGGCGATGGAAGCCGAGCACGCCGCCGTCGATGAGGTCATCGAGGCCATCGACACGGCGCTGGCCGACCCCGCTGCTCCGCTCGACCATCCGCGCCCTGGTCGCCCGGCACCGCGGTCGTGATCCTGACGCCCGGGGGCGGCTACGGCGAAGGCTCCGGCGTGGACCGTGAGATCACCCGCGGCACGCTGCCGCGCGCACTGGCCGCGGCCGCCTGGCAAGGGGCCATCATGTAAGATCAAAGTGGATATTCGAGGCTACATTCGGAGGCTGCTCCGAGGCCCTACCGTACGAATAGTAAAAGGCTGACCTCGGAGTGCGGCCAGAGGCGGGGCGATGAGCGACATAGACGACCAGATCGTCGAGGAGTTCCGGGCGAACGCGGGGCGGGTCGGCGGCCAACTGGCCGGTATGCCGGTGCTACTGCTACACCACCGAGGACGCAAGAGCGGCATCGAGCGGGTCACCCCGATGGTGTACCTGCCATCGGACGACGAGAACGTCGTATTCGTGATGGCCTCGAATTGGGGTGCACCCGAGAACGCCGGGTGGTACTACAACATCACCACCGCTGGTAAGGCCGAGATCGAAAGCGGCACCGAAACCTATCCGGTGACGGTGCGCGAGCTGAAAGGCGAGGAACGCGACCGAGTCTGGGCCACCGTGGTGCAGCGCTACCCCGTCTTCCGCGACTACGAGAAGAAGACCGCCGGCATTCGCACCATCCCGGTGGTGGAACTGACCCGCGCCTGAGCCGGGTCAGCTCCTCAGTGGATGTCAGACAGGTGACGCGGTCATCAGCTACAACTGCAACGGCATTTATGTGAGTGGGTAGCCGCGTCACCGGTAGTGGCTGAGGCGCGCTTGGTGCTGGCGTTTGCGACGCCAGGTCGGCCACGACCAGACGTGTCCGGCGGTGTGAACGCCGTGGATGACCAGCTCGATCAACAAGCGGCGGATTTCCGGTAGCTGTAAGCGATCATGCTGGGTTCGCCGGAGCCGGTTCTCCCTTTATGACCAGGGAACGGGAGACCGCGAGCCAGGCGTGCGCGAGCATCGACAAGGTGATGTGGGCGTACCAGGCCCGCCGGCTGCGGACCTGGTAGTGGTCCAGATCGGCTTCGTTCGTCGGCCCGCTGGAACCTTCGTGGGTCGTTTCGTTGATCTTCGGCCCGGAGTTCGAGTGAACTGAAGGGTTCTCACGATGAACCCATGGACTCTCAGGCTCTATGGGCGGTTCTGGCCCTTGGGGTCGGTGGAATCGGAGGGTCGGCGCGCCCAGAAGAGCGCGTGGCCGCTGTCACCTTCGGCGATGAAGTCCTGGACGGTGACCTGTAGGCCGGCCTGCTGGATCCATGACCGGTAGGTGGCCGCGTCGGCCTGGCTCCACCACATGGTGGCGGGGCCGCCGAGCCAGTTGTCCTCGGCGCCGGTCCAGGCGTCTTGGCCGACGGTCGTCAGAAGCCATCCGCCCGGGCGTAGCCATTGGGCGATGCGCCGGAGAAGGCCGGGTTGTTGGTCGAGCGGCATGTGGATGAGGGCGTAGAGACAGACCACCGCGTCGAAAGAGCCGTTCGGGAAACGTATCTGTGTGGCGTCCGCTCGGATGAAAGTGGCGTCCGGGACGAGGCGACGGGCGCGCTCAATTTGAACATCGCTGACGTCCACGCCGGTCACACGGTGCCCGGCTGTGCTGAGGCATCGGGCGACTGGGATGCCGCATCCGCATCCGACGTCGAGGACTTCTGCGTGTCCGGGGAGACGAGTTCGCAGGTCGGCCAGCCAGGCGTCGTACTGCTCCGTTGGATCGTCGTCGTCGCCGCGGTAGTGGTGGGACAGGGCGTTGTAGCCAGCTCGGACCAGGTCACTTCCACTGCCGGTGTCCATGGCGGCAGGCTAGGCGCCGTCCGGGCTGTCAGCCGAGTGGTTTTCTGCCTGAGAACGGTCAGGGAACTCTGGGTTATTCATCACTGCGTGGAGCGTCGCGCCCGTAGGGGGTCAGCGCGCGCAGGCCCGTGCCGTGCATGGGAGTGTCCTCGGTCAGTTCGGTGGGATCGATGCCGAGTGGTTCGTCCGTGTCGATGCCCTCGGTGGGGTCGTCCTCGCCCCATTCGTCGTCATCGGTGACCTCGCGTTCCCAGATGATGTCACCGTTCTTGGCGCAGGCCCACGCCGCCGTTCCGCCATAGCCGCGGCCGGCGAATCCCCAGGCGACGCCGAACCGGGTGCTCAGCCGTCGCAGTGCGTCGCGTGTGCGGGCGTACCACTTCTCGTCCCATGCGGGATAGCACCAGCCGCTGACGATGAGCGTCCAGCCGTCGAGTTCGGGAGTGATGAACGCCTCCGCCCGATCCGGATGCTCGACCGGTGGCGCCGTCCACCACGATCCACTGGCGACGGCCAGTCCCAGATCGAAGTACATCGGGCCGGGATCGGAGAACTCCAGGGTCTTCAGGATGTCCTCCTGCTCACCACCGGGAACGGCGAAGCAGCTGTTCTCCCAGATCGACTGCGGGCGGTCGGCGGCGGCCTTGGCCCCGAGGTAACGCCGCCACAGTTCCTGGTCCTCGGGGGAGAGGACGTCAGGTCCGCCGATGTTCACCATCGTGCGGAAGGCGGCGGGGCGATACGCGGCCGGACCTGAGCGGCGCACCTTCCGCAGCGCGTCCAGCACTCCGGGCCCGATCTCCTGCAACGCCCACGCGGCGCGCTGTCGCACGTTCGCGTCGGGGTCACCGAGCAGCCGGATCAGGGCGTCGGAGGCGGGCAGTGCCTCCTCGCCCATCCTCTGCAGGCAGAGGGCCGCACCCGCCCGGACGTCGGGCGAGGGATGCTCGAGCGACTCCATGAGGCGGTCCCAGTGCTCGCCGAAGAAACCACCGAACGTCCAGCGTGCCCGGCGGGCCGGCTCTTCCGGCAGGTCGGCGGCGACGGCGTCACGGACCGCGCAGAACGCCGGATCGCCCAGCTGTCTCAGCAGCGTGCCCGCTCGGGCCCAGTCCAGAGGCGACTTCTCATCGACCAGTTCCGCCACCAACGCGTCCACCCCGGCGCCACCGAGTTCCTTGAAGGCGTTCCAGGCGGGTCTCCAGGTCTCCTCATCCGGCGCCGACAAGTCCCTGATCAGTCGGTCGAGATCCATCTCAGTGATCATAGAAGCGATCTACGAGGTCGTGGCCTATGGGGAGGGCGGCCAAGCCAAGCCCGAGTCACAGGCCCGGTCAGCGGCGACGGTGGCGTGGCGCCGGGTCGTGTTCCGCCGTGATGCGGGCGTCGGTCTCCTCGCCGAGGCGGACGTAGAAGCCGAGGCCGCCCAGGTAAGTGTGGCCGTGGCTTGTCCGCGGCTTCGGCGATTCAGTCGACACCAGGGCCGAGACGAGACCGTGCCTTCGGGGCGGCGCGCAGCGCGGGGGCCGCACGCGCCCTGATCGGATCACGCGCAGGTGCCGCGCCGCGAACAGCAGCAACTCCTCCTTGCTGTGGAAATTCCCTGCACCGGGGCCAGTGGAGGCGCAGATCTGATGTCGCGGTTCGCCGCGCGCCGCAGGAACGAGGCAGGGGGATGATCCGGGCCGGCGATGAAGCGGATCTGAATCCATGTCAGGGGCTTGGCCTGGTCGGTGCGGGTGGTCAGCAGCACGGGCATGGGCTGCTGGGCGGGCCAGTCGATGACGACGTCGACGTCTGCGACGGTCGGTTGGCTCGGACACGCGGCGACGGCGTCGGACTCGGCTGGTGACAGACCCCTTTCGCACCACGACTGCGCGTTCAGTCGACGGCGGCGCCGAACCACTTGGGCAACCAGCCGAGCAGGTCGTTCTGATCTTCGCCGACCCAGGCCACGTGGCCGTCCGGTCGCAGCAGCGCCGCGGGTACGTCCAGTTCCTCGCTGACGTCGACGACGTGGTCGACCCGGTCTGCCCATCCCGCGACCGAGAGCCGGCCGGTCTGGTCGAGGAGCAGCCCGCGGCCGCCGTGCATCAGCGCGTAGAGGCGCCCTCGCTTGAGCGCCACGTCCCGCATCCGCCGACCGAGCAGTTCGTGGCCCCCGCCGAAGTCGTAGCGGACCCCGATCGCCGTGATCTTCTCGATCAGGTACCGGTTCACGTCCTCGAAGTCCATCAGTTCCGACAGCAACCGGCGCACCGACCGGGGCCCCGGCTCGGTGGAGATCAGTTCCATCTGCGCGCGGGTGTTGTTCAGCACGTCGGCGGCCACCGGGTGCCGTTCGGTGTGGTAGCTGTCCAGCAGGCCGTCCGGTGCCCAGCCGTTGACCTCGGCGGCCAGTTTCCAGCCGAGGTTGAACGCGTCCTGGATGCCAAGGTTGAGCCCCTGCCCGCCGGTCGGCGGGTGGACGTGCGCCGCGTCGCCGGCCAGCAGCACCCGGCCGACCCGGTAGCGCTCGGCCTGCCGGGTGGCGTCGCCGAACCGGGACAGCCAGCGTGGTGAGCGCACGCCGAAGTCCGTGCCGGCGAACACCCGCAACTGCTGCTTGAACTCCTCGAGAGTCGGCGGGACCGTGCGGTCTTCGGCCACTCCCTCGGCGGGCACGCCCACGCGGTACACCCCGTCCCCGAGAGGCATGGCACCGAACCGCAGTTGGGTCTTGCGGACTTCCGCGACGACGGCGGCGACCGTCGCCGGATCCTCGGTCACCTCCATCTCGCCGAGTAGCGTCTCGACCTTGGTGGGCTCGCCAGGGAAACCGACGCCGAGCAGCTTGCGCACCGTGCTGCGGCCGCCGTCGCAACCGACGAGGTAGCGCGAGCGCAGCCGCGTGCCGTCGGCCAGCTCGGCGGTCACCCCGTGGTCGTCCTGGTCCAGCCCGACCAGCTCGCAGCCGCGCCGGATCTCGGCGCCGAGTTCGGTGGCGCGCTCGGCCAGCAGGCGTTCGGTGATGGGCTGCGGGATACCGAGGACGTAGGCATGCGCGGTGTCCAGCCGGTCGGGCGAGGGCTTGTCGATGCCGGCGAAGAAACCGCCGAGCGTGTACTGCCGGCCGTGCGCGAGGAACCGCTCCAGCAGACCGCGCTGGTCCATCACCTCGATGCTGCGCACGTGCAGGCCGAGGGCGCGGACATGTCTGGTCGGCTCCGCGTCCTTCTCCAGCACGAGCACGTGCACACCGTGCAGCCGCAACTCGCCGGCCAGCATCAAGCCGGTCGGTCCGCCGCCGGCAATGATCACGTCGAACATGAATCGCCCAATCACTGAGGGTGCGTTTCGGCCAGCTGCTCCGCACGGTTCGGCGGCGCACACCCGCGAGCACACGTACTTCGCGAATCCCCGATTTCCGCAGGTCTGGCTTCGCCGGAGATTTTGCGGCATGACCCGGGTCTTGCCGCAAGCCCCCCAGTGCGCTATACATTGAGAGTGGCAAGGAGTAGGTTCCTTGCCTTTTTTCGTGCGCTGTGGACGTGTCGGCGTGTGCGGACGCGGGGCTGGGGACGCCGTGCCGCGCGCTTCCAGCTCCACGTCCGCGACCGTTTCGTTCCGCGGCTATCTCGGACAGCTCAGAGTGAAGCTCGACGTCGGCTCGTCTCGGGGTGCGGCTTGCCGGTCGCCGCCCGACGCGCTCTCCGTCCGGCCGCGGCGAGATCAGTCTGCCGCGGCGAGCAGTTTCGACGTCTCCCAGAACTCGATGGCCATGTGCACCGCGTGTCCGTCGACCAGATCCTTCGGCGTCTTCGGCGGGAAGAACGCGCCGAGTTTGACGGCCAGGCCGCTGGTCAATGGTTTGAACTGGTGGTACGCGAGGACGTTGATGTCGGTGCCGTCGCCGGCCAGCGTCGTGTACCCGGCGGTGAGCAGCCGATAGCCGGTTTCCCGCTCGACGGGCACCTTGATATCCGGATCGGTGATGACGTCCACCTCCGACGGGCCGCCGTACATGCCGAAGGTCTCCATGGCGCGCATGCCTGCCTCGTGCCCGTACAGGAAATAGTGGTCAGGGTTGATCCGTGCGTAATTCGAGTGGAAGGCGTCGCCGTCCGTCGCGTTTTCGCGGAATTCGTCGATGGTGATTCCAGTCACGGTGAGATCGGCGAAGGCGGCCCGCATCGGAGCTCCGTCAGGTGCGTCGTTGGCGTCCTTCCACATCTGGTCGGAGGTCCGCAGTTGCTCCTTGTAGAGGGTCTTGATGCCGTCCACGTCGTACGACTGTCGCGCCGCAATGCACGCCTCGCGTGCGTCTTCGGCGCTCAGGCGGTTGATGTCGTCGTGCGAGAGGAGCTTTCCCGCATATCCGATTGCCGCGCCGAGGCGCTTCATCTCGTGAAGGACGTGCAGATGGCGGTCGTGCTGCACCCGTGCGAGGTGCTCAGGCCAATAGTGCCGACCGTCGATCGAGCACGAGAGTTCGAGTTCGCGCATGATTCTGCCTTTCTCGGGAGCGGCCGGCTGGTCCGGCCGTTGTTCGGTACGGCGAGGCAGCGGCCGTAGAAGGCGTCGGCGGCCCGGCCGGCGGGGGCGGGGTGTCAGGCGGCGGTGCGTTCGCCGGCGGGGCGGCGGCGCAGACTGGTCTGCTGGAGAGCCGGCGGCACGTAGGCCTGGTCGAGCGTGCCGACGTCGGTGCCGGGCGGGACGATCTCGTCGATCCGGTCGAGGATGTCGTCGGTGAGCGCGACGTCCATGCCGGCGAGCAGGTCGTCGAGGTGGCTCATCGTGCGCGGCCCGACGATCGCGCTGGTCACGCCGGGATGGGTGATCGCGAACGCCATGGCGAGGTGGGTCAGCGGCAGGCCCGCCTCCTCGGCGAGCGCGACGAACTGCTCGACGGCGTCGAGACGGCGCTCGTCGTTGAGGTGCTTGAAGAAGCCGGCGCGGCGCAGTTCGTTCTCCCGGCCCTTGCGGACGCGCCCGGTGAGCAGTCCCTGCCCGAGCGGTCCCCACACCAAGGTGCCCACCCCGTAGCGCTGCGCGACCGGCAGCACCTCGCGTTCGATGGCGCGGTTGAGCAGCGAGTACGGCGGCTGCTCGGTGTGGAACCGTTCCAGGCCGCGCCGCTCGGCGGCCCACTGGGCTTCGACGATGTCGGACGCCGGCATCGTGGACGTTCCGATGGCACGGACCTTCCCGCTGTGAATCAGGTCGGACAGCGCGGAGAGTGTCTCCTCGATGTCCGTGGTGGGGTCCGGCCGCTGGATCTGGTAGAGGTCGATGTGGTCGGTCTGCAGGCGGCGCAGCGAGTTCTCGACCGCGGTCATGATCCAGCGCCGGGATGCGCCCTGCTGATTGGGATCGTCACCCATCGGGCGGCTCACCTTGGTCGCGAGGACGACATTGTCCCGTCGCCCCTTGAGCGCCCTGCCGACGACCTTTTCGGAGTCGCCGTAGGCATCGGCGGTGTCGATGAGGTTGATTCCCGCGTCCAGCGCTTTGTGGATGATGCGGGCCGAGTCGTCGGGATCGGGGTTGCCGATGGACGTGGCGAACATCAGTGCGCCGAGTGCGTAGGGGCTGACCTTGATACCGGTCCGGCCGAGCGTGCGGTACTGCATGCGAATCATGCCTTCCTTCGTCAAGAGATCCGGGGAATCCGTAGCGTCGGCAGACCCAGGTGACGCGCGTCGAGCTGTGCTGCAGTGGCTCGTCTCGTTGCCCCTGCGAGGGCGCCGTCGGTCCGCCGATCCGGCTCCCAGCGTGCTGCGGTGCCGGCGCCGGCGGGAGAGACGCCCTTATCCGGGGACGGGCAGTCCCTGGCTGCGTCCGGCGTCCCGGGCCATGGTGGTGGTGTGGACAGAACCGAACTGGCCGACTTCCTGCGCCACTGTCGTGCCCGGCTCACCCCTGCCGACGTGGGGCTGTCGCAGGGCGCGCGGCGGCGCACCCCGGGACTGCGCCGGGAGGAGGTGGCGCAGTTGGCGGGCATGTCCACCGACCACTACACGCGGCTGGAGCAGGCCAGGGGCTCGCGCCCGTCCCGTCAGATGCTCGCCGCCGTCGCCCGCGCGCTGCGGCTGACCGGCGACGAACGGGACCACCTCTTCCATCTGGCCGGTGAGGAGCCGCCGCGGGACCGGCAGGCCACGCAGCATGTCCGCCCCGGCCTGCTGCTCGTCCTGGACCGGCTGACCGACACCCCCGCCCAGGTGGTGAGCGACGGCGGCGACGTCCTCGCGCAGAATGCGATGGCCAAGGCACTTCACGGTGACGTGTCCGCCCGCCCCGAGGCGGAACGCAACGTCGTCTGGCACTACTTCACGGACCCGTCCGCGCGGGAGCTCTTCCCGGCCGAGGAGCGTGACCGCGCCGCCCGCGCGGCGGTGGCGGATCTGCGCGCCACACTCGCCCGCCGTCCGGACGACGCGCGGCTGGCGGGGCTCGTACGCCGGCTCCGCGCCCGCAGCCAGGAGTTCTCGGCGCTGTGGGACACCCACGACGTCGCCGTGCGCCGCGCCGACGTCAAGCGCTTCCTGCATCCGGTCGTCGGCCTGCTGGAGTTGGACTGCGAGGTACTGCTGAGCCCAGAGCACGACCAGCGGCTGATCGTCTACACCGCCCGCCCGGGCAGCTCGTCCTATGAGCGGCTGTCGTTGCTGCGCGTGGTCGGCCTCCAGGACCTGACCCGAGGCTGAGCCGCTACGCCCGGTCCGCCGGCGCCCGCAGCGGCGATACGGCTCCGGCTTGACGGGCGGTCACCCGGCCGGTTCGTAGTGGGTCAAGGCCATCACACTGTGGGGCGTTGCCTGCTGTCGTGCGGGCCGGGGCGGGTCCGGGAGCGGAAGGTGCGGCGGTAGGTGTCCGGAGGCACGCCGACCGTGCGGTTGAAGTGGCGGCGCAGGGTCGTGGCGGTGCCCATGCCTGTGGCCGCCGCGATGGTGTCGATGCTGTCGTCGGTGGTCTCCAGCAGTTCCTGGGCGTGGCGGATCCGCTGAGTCAGCAGCCATTGCAGCGGGGTGGTACCGGTCACCGACCTGAAGTGGCGGCCCAGGTTGCGCGAGCTCATCCGCGCCTGGCGGGCCAGGTCCTCCACGGTCAGCGGCTGGTCCAGCCGTTCGATCACCCAGGGGAGCAGTTCGGCGAGCGGGTGGTTGTCCGGCGCGGGCACCGGGGCGGTGACGAACTGGGCCTGGCCGCCGTCCCGGTGCGGCGGCACGACCAGGCGGCGGGCGACCGTGTTGGCGATCGACGAGCCGTGGTCGAGACGGACGAGGTGCAGGCACAGGTCCATGGCCGCGGCTTTGCCGGCGGAGGTGAGCACGCTGCCGTTGTCCACGTACAGGACGTCCGGGTCCACTTCCACCCGGGGGTAGCGGGCGGCCAGGTCCCGGGTGTGCGCCCAGTGCGTGGTCGCGCGCCGCCCGTCCAGCAGCCCGGCGGCGGCCAGCACGAACGCGCCCGTGCAGAGGGAGGCTATGCGGGCACCTGCCTCGTGAGCCGCACGCACGGCCTCCACCAGGTCGGCGGGTGGATCCACATCGACGTCGGCCCAGCCCGGAACGATCACGGTGTCGGCGCGCGAGAGTTCATCGAGGCCGTGATCGGGTTCCAGCCGGAACCGGCCGACCCGTACGGCGACCGGCCCGCAGACGGTGACGTCGTACCAGGGGACCGTTACGTCGGCCGGGGCGGCGGCGAAGACCTCGTACGCCAACGACAGCTCGAAGTGCAGCATTCCGTCGGTGACGGCCAGTGCGACAGTGTCCACGTCCGAAATTGTATGGATCATGGCGTTCCAGACACTCGCAGCGGGATGCCCGCCCTCGCCAGGATGTTCACGACAGATCGCAGCAGGTCATATGAGCACGGGGGAGAAACCCATGGGATCAGGGCCCACGGTGGTGGTGTTCGGCGCATACGGGCACACCGGCCGGTTCGTGGTGGCGCAGCTGCGGGATCGCGGGTTCGTCCCGATCCTGTCCGGCCGCGACGCCGACAAGCTGAAGCTGCTGGCGGAGTCCGAATCCGGACTGGAGGCGCGCCCGGCGTCGGTCGACGACCCGGACTCGCTCGACCGCGCACTGGCCGGTGCGGCGGCCGTGATCAACTGCGCCGGACCCTTCGCCGCGACGGCCGCCCCCGTGATCGAGGCGGCACTGCGCGCCGGGGTCCCTTATGTGGACGTGGCGGCCGAGATCGAGGCCAACGTCGACACCTTCGCGCACTTCACCGACCGCGCCCGCGCCGCCGGAGCGGTGATCGTCCCCGCGATGGCCTTCTACGGCGGTCTCGGCGACCTGCTGGCCACCGCCGCGATGGGCGACTGGACTTCGGCCGACGAGGTGCACATCGCGTACGGGCTGAGCGGTTGGCACCCCACCGCCGGGACGCGCGCCTCGGGCGTGGTCTCCCGGGAGCGGCGGGGCGGCCGACGCGTTCGCTACACGAACGGGGGGCTGGAGTACCGCGATGACGACTCGCCCACCCTGGAGTGGTCCTTCCCGGACCCGATGGGGCCGCGGGCCGTCATCGGCGAGTTCACGATGGCTGATGTCGTCACCGTCCCCAGCCACCTGTCAGTCCCCGAAGTGCGCACCTACATGACGGTCGAGGCGGCCAGGGACGTATCGGCCCCGGACACACCGACGCCAGCCCCGGCCGACGAGCAGGGGCGATCCGCGCAGACCTTCCTCGTCGACGTCATCGTGCGCTCCGGCGGCGCTGAACGGCGCGCGGTGGCAAGCGGCCAGGACATCTACGCCATCACCGCCCCGCTGGTGGTGGAAGCGGTCGACCGCATCCTCACCGGACGGACCAGGACCGTCGGCGTCGCCTCCGCTGGCGAGATCTTCGACGCCGCCGACTTCCTCCGCGCGCTGTCCCCGCACATCTCCGTGGAACTGCGCTCGTAGCGGCTCCACCACCCGCGTTGCGCGCCGGGCGGCTGTGGTTGCGGCATGTCTTCGTCACCGCAACCAAGCCGCGGTTCCAGCGCCCGTCCCGGCGGCGCGGGCGGTCGCGGTGATCGCCCCGCCGATCCGGATCGGCGGGGCGTCGCGGGTCTGGGCTCGTTCGCCCGGGCCTTCCAGGCGCCTCGCTCCTGGGCGCGTAGACGGCAACCCTGCGCTCGTCCGTTGATAGAGGTGTTGTGGCACGTTAGAGAGAAGCGGTTTCGTGGCGGCGTTTTCGACCGGTGCTCAGGCGTTCTGCGCGGGCAGTGGCTGTCAGGGCCACTGCGGTCATGGCGGACAGGAGGCCCCAGGCTGGTGTGAAGCTGCCGGTGAGATCGGTGAGCAGGCCGAGCGCGGGCGGCGCGAGGATGACGGCGATCTGGTTGACGGCCATGGCCAGGCCGAGAGCGAATCCCGTCTTGGCGGGTGGAGCCGATTCGGCCACGTAGGCGACCCATGGGCCGTACCAGCCGAAGCCGAAGAAGCCGAGCCAGGTGAACAGGAGGCACGCCACCAGCGGTGATTGCCCGGCGGGCGTCATCAGCGCCGTCATCCCCGCGATCACGGCGGCCATGCAGGCCATGACGGTGGGGTGGCGGTCGGCCCCGCGGTCGCTCCAGGCCGCCAGGCAGATGCGACCGGCAACGCCCGCCACCTGGGCGGCCACGAGGATGAGGGCTGCGGAACCGGCTCCGACAGACGTCGTGTCGTGGAGATACAGCACGGTCAGGACGAGCACGCCGCTCTGCACCGAGATCAAGGTCGTCCCGGACAACATGATCTTCACCATGGACGGTTGGCGGAGCATCCGCAGCCGGGCGCCGAGCCGCGATGTGAGCGAGGCGTGCGGCGGCCTGTCGTGGAGGACGGGCGGGGTGGGCGGCTGACGGTACAAGCCCATGAAGACACCGGCTCCCAGCAGCGCGACCAGGCCACCGGCCACCAGCGTCACCCGCCACCCGAACGTCTCGGCGAGGAAGGGCAGCAGGGCCGCTGACAGCGCGCCGCCCAGCGGCAGGCCCGCCTGGCGGACGCCCATCGCGAACCCTCGCTGGGACGCGCCGAACCAGGACGCCACCGACTTGCTTCCGCCGGGCTGAACGGTGCTGTACCCGGCGCCGACGATCAGCAGGACGAGCAGCAGCGACAGATATCCCGGCGCCATGCTCCCCATGCTCAGGCCCGCGGCCACCACGCAGGCGCCGACCCCGACGACCCAGCGCTCGTTGTAACGGTCCAGCAGCTCCCCGGCCACGAGCAACCCGATCAACGGGACCAGCTGGGCCGCCGACAGCAGCAGCCCCAGCTGGCTGGTGCTCAGGTTCAGGTCACGTTGAAGGTGGATGCCCATCGCCCCGATGCCCTGAACGAAGAAGGCGGAGGCGGCCTGGGCGAAGGTGGCGATGCCGAGGATGATCCAGCGGTATCGCGGGCCGCCGACGCTCATTCGGCTCCTTGCTTCGGCTGTGATGTCACCGGGCCGGCCGAGGGTGATGCGGGTGCCTTGGGCATGTCACGCTCCGAGTCCGGGGGAGGGGGGAGGGGCCCTATCGGGCAGCGCTGCATTCGTCGGGGAGAAACAGCTGCGAGCGTTCTGCCAGGGCTTTGGGAGTGGTCCAGCGGTCTGTTACGGACGCCAGTACAGCGACGGGTCGGGGTGGTCGACGAAGCCGAGGTCGCGGTAGAGCGGAGCGCCGTCGGTGGAGGCGTACAGGTCCACGCGGGCGACGTCACGCTGCCGGAACCAGTCGAGCAGGCCGTGCATGATCGCTCGGCCGTGGCCGCGTCGGCGGTACGCCGGATCGGTGACCATGCCGATCACGTGTCCGACGCGTCCGTTGTGCGAGTGCGGGCCGGGAAACCACTGCTCGACGGTGCCGATGCCGCAGGCGGCCAGACCGTTGTCGCCGTCCACGACCAGGATCCGCGTGTCGTCCTCGGTCAGTTTCTCCTTCAGGACACGGGCGAGGGCGTCGCGCCAGTCGTCGCCCGCCGAGGGCGGGTTGAAGAAGTCGCCGCCGAGGGTCTCGAACAGCAGTGCCCGCAGGCGTACCAGCTCCGCGACGTCGTCGTCGACGGCCTGCCGTACATCGGTGTGGTGATCGGTGCCCATGCCGACCAGCCTGATGTAATGGGCTTGTGCACCTCAACCCTTACGGCGAGGCGGTCGTGAACCTGGCCGCGGACCTGGCCAACCGGCCCCCGGCGAGCGCCGAGGAGCTCGCGGACCGCTGCCGCGCGGCCGGGCTTGTGCTGGAGTGCCCGGTCACGCCGCAGGACCTGGACCGTGCCCGCACCGTGGTGGCGGCGTGGGAAAGGGTCGTCGACGCCACCGACGAGCACGAGCGCGCCGAGCTGCTCAACCGGATGCTGGCGGAGTCCGCCTCCCATCCGAGGCTGACCGACCACGCCGGCGAGGGCTGGCATCTGCACTACCGCGACGACGGGCAGCCGCTCGGCTCCGTACTGTTCTCGCTGATCTCGGTCGGTACCGCGCTGCATCTGGTGGGACGGGGCATGCACCGGCTCCAGCGGTGCGCCGTGACCGAATGCACCACGATCTTCGCCGACACGTCCCGCACAGGACGGCGGCGTTACTGCACCCAGCAGTGCGCCAACCGCGACGCGGTCCGCCGGCACCGCGCGCGAGCCGGCCTGCCGGCGAGGGAGCCTAGCTCTGCGGAACGTCCTTGACGAACACGATCCCGTCGCTTCCGGCCAGGTGCACCGGGTCCAGCGGGGAGTAGCCGTAGTAGGAGGACACGCGGGGGGCGGGCCGCGCGTCGCCGAAGGCGGCGGCCAGCCGACGGGTGTCGACAAGGTAGTGGTCCTCCGGGAACGTGTAGAGGAGCCCTTCGACGGTGTGGGACGGCGGGGTGGCCACGCCGTGGTGGTGGATCGTGCCGAGGGCTGTGGCCAGGAAGGCGTACTCCGGGCCCAGGTGTGCGCTGACGATCGCGCCGGCGCCCCACCACTCCGCCAGCACGTCGCCCATCCGCATCGTGGACCTGTGCCGCTGGAGATGGCCGTTGTGGGCGTGGGCCAGCGTCGGGCCCTGTTCGGCGATGGCGAGGAGGTTGGCGGCCATCATCTGGTCCCGCGCGCTCACCAGCCGCGTCATGCGGCTTGGTGAGGGGTCGGCCATCCAGTAGTGGTAGCGCAGCAGGCCGATGGCGGTGCGCCCGTACAGGCGCGCCCGGTCCCAGTCGTCCCGGGAGGTCGCCTCGATCAGGTGCGGGGTTTGCGCGTCGAGCAGGGCCACCAGGTCGTCGGCGAGCAGCCGCAGTTGCTTGGCCTCGGCCGACTGCCCCACGGATTGGGACGGGTCCATCATCGCGGCGGGATTGGTCCACCGGTCGTCGGCGCCGAGCAGGCGGTCGAGGGTTTCCGTGGTGCAGGGCAGCAGGTCGGCGTCCACCAAGGTTGCGAGGTAGCCGTGGAGTGTCGTGAGGGCCTGTCGGGGGCTTGCGGCGGCGGTGATCTCCAGCGGGCCGTCGAACCCGGCGAAGCGCAGCCGTTCGGACGCGGGCCGGCCGTCGTTGTAGGAACGCATCCAGCGCACGAGTTCCCGGTTGGCCGCGAACGCGCCCCACCCGTGGCTGAATCCACGCTCCATGACCTCATCGAGGCTGCCCGTTCCCGAGGTGACGTAGTCGTCCACGACCAGGCCCATCAGGCAGTCGCTCTCGATCGCGATCCACCGGTACCCCTCCCGCTCGACAAGCTGCCGGAACAGCTCATTGCGCAGGCCCAGCAGAGTGTCCTCGCCATGAATGGGCTCGCCCAGGGCGAGCACCCGTGGCCGGGCCGGGAGCAGTTTCATCACGGCGGCGGCATCGACGGCATGGGCGGTGTCCTTGGTAGCCATGCATTCAACGCTATCGTTGAACTTTCGAGTGAAACTTCCTAGCGATATTCGATGGAACTCTCGACAAAACCTTCAAAGCGATGGAGGGCTCAGACCGGTAGACCTGGGGCGGGGGCCGCTGCCCAGGGCGGTCTTGCCGACGCCGCGGTGGTCGGGGGCGGCCACGGCCGGCCGCCAGAGGGATGGACGCCGAAGGCGGCGGCGCCGCGCAGCATGGAGCCGGTGTTGAACGGCTGGGCGACCGACTCGCCAGCCCCCCGGGCGCCTCGGTGCGGCGACGCCAGTCGCGGTTGAGGCGTTAGCCGTGGGCGCAGCAGCCCCCGGCCTCGTCGCGAGATCGTGCCGGCGGGGTCTCCCGCTATGGCCGGCCGTCTTGTGGTCGAGAGGACTGTGGTGCGGGTAGCGGGAGCGCCAGACCGGTCTTGATGGTGTCGAAGGCGACCAGGGTCTCGTAACGCCTGATGTTGTCGTCGGCCTTGAACAGGCGGTCGCCGAGGCGGCCGCATTCGCGCATGCTCCGCGCGGCCAGGACGACCACGTAGTTCCATGGTCCTGCGACCCGGTAGCACTGCTGGACCTGCGGGTCCGCGCGCATCCGTTCGGAGAAGGCGCGGTGGTGCTCGAAGGACTCCTGGTCGAGGGTCACCAGGACCGTGGCCAGGACGGTGGGGCCGAGGCGGTGCGGGTCGAGGACGGCGACCTGCCTGGTGACGAGCCCGTCCTTGCGGTAGCGAGCGATCCGCCGCTGGACGGCGCTCGGTGACAGCCCGATCTGTTCCCCGAGGTCGTGCAGAGTGCGTCCGGCGTCGTGCTGGAGCAGGTCCAGCAGCAGGGCGTCGATCTCGTCCAGGCGGGGTGGCGGCGCTTCGGGCATGCAAGATTATTGCGTCGCGGCGCGATATTTCTCAATCGCTTCGATCGGGAGTTCGAATAGCGTCGGCCGGGTCGGCAAGCCGCTCAGGAAAGGCGACAGGCATGGACCTGGACGTGGCGCGGATCGAGCAGGCCACGCGAGTGATCGACCCGGTGTTCCTCAACACCCCGCAATACCTCGACGAGCAGTTGTGCCGGGCGCTGGGCGGCCGCACGGTGACGGTGAAGCTGGAGACGGCCAACCCGGTGCGCAGCTTCAAGGGCCGGGGCGCCGATCTGATGCTGAGCACACTCGCCCCCGGCACGCCGGTGGTATGCGCCAGCTCGGGCAACTTCGGGCAGGCCGTCGCCTACGCGGGACGGGCCCGCGGGATGCCGGTCGAGGTGTTCGTTCCCGAGACGGTCAACCCCGCCAAGCGGGAGCGGATGGAGACCTTCGGCGCCCGGGTCGTCGAGGCCGGGCCGGACGGTTCGTCGGCACGCAAGGCCGCAGCCGCCCACGCCCAACGCCATCCTGACCGCGTCTACCTGCAGGACGGTCTGCAGGCGGCGATCGCCGAGGGCGCCGGAACGATCGGACTCGAATTGACCCGCGACGCAGGTGAGCCGGGCTTCGACGCCGTCGTGCTCCCCGTCGGCGACGGTGCGCTGATCAACGGCGTGGGGCGCTGGATGAAGGAGCACGCTCCCGGCACCCGGATCGTGGGGGTCAACGCCGAAGGCGCCCCCTCGATGCTGGAGAGCCTGCGCGCGGGCCGCGTGGTCCGCCTCGACCGTGTTCGCACGTTCGCCGACGGGATCGCGGTGCGCGGTCCGCTGGAGGCGTCGGTGCGGCGGGCCCGCGTCCTGGTGGACGAGATCGTCCTGGTGCCGGACGAGGCCATCGCCGCCGCCATGGAAGTGGCGGCGCGCACGCTCGGGATCGTCCTGGAACCGGCGGGGGCGGCGGGCCTGGCGGCGATCGCCGAGGGTGCGGTCGCCGGCGACCGATTGGCGACGGTGCTGACCGGCGCCAACCCGCGTCCCGAACAGGTCAGGGAGCTGGCGGCCCGGCTCACGTGCCCCGCGTGAACGTCGAGTTCCGCCGGACGCACGACTTTCTGAACAACAAGGAGAAGACATGAGCGAGACCACTGCTGTGAATCGGCCCCCGGAGCCGGACTTCTCGGCGATCACGACCGAGGAACTGATCGCCTACCGCGCTGCGGAGAACGGCTGGCGCGCGTCCGGCGCGGCGCGGGCGATCCTTGGGGATCCAGATCCCGGGGCCGCGATCGAGTGGCAGGACATCGCGCTGCCGGGCCGCGACCTCCCGGTCCGGGTGTACCGGCCGGTGTCGACGGGCGACGGTGAGGCCGCCGTCCGGACCGGCCTGCCACTCGTGGTCCATGTCCACGGAGGTGGTTTCGTGGGCACGGCGGTGCAGTGCGACTGGACCAACAGCCACCTCGCCGCCCGGCTGCCCGCGCTCGTCGTCTCGGTCGAGCACCGCCTCGTCGCCCCGGACAGCCCGCTCGCGAACGCCGCCGACGACGGCTGGGACGTGCTCCAGCACGTGATGCGGCACGCCTCGCAGTGGGGCATCGATCCGACGCGCACGGCCGTGTTCGGCGAGAGCTTCGGCGCGCTGATCAGCGCCCTGACGGCCATCCGGGCCCGGGAGGCCGGCATGCCGCTCAAGGCGCAGGTGATGGTCAACCCCGTAGTCGACGTGACCGAGACGATGTACGACTACCCCTCCATGGCCGAGCACGCCTACAGCCCGACCCTCGCCCTGCCGCAGCTACGGCTCTTGCAGCGGCTCGCCGTGCCCCCGGGAACCGACGCCCGCGCATTCTCGCCGCTGTACGCGGACGACCTGAGTGGGCTCGCCCCCGCGCTGGTCGTGGTGCCGACCCAGGACGCGGTCGCCGACCATGGCCGCCGCTACGCCGAGCGGCTGCGGGTGGCCGGGACGTCCGTGCGACTCACCGAGTATCCGGGAGCGCGGCACGCGTTCCTCACCCTGCCAGGAGTGGAACCGCAGGCGGGGGCCGCCCAGGCGGAGATCCTCGAGTTCCTGCGGGCCTCCCTCACCGCGTGAGGCGAAAACACCAAGTCGCCCTCGCCTGGCTCCTCACCCGCGGCAGCCATCCCCCGGCAGCTTGCGCCACCCCCGCCTGTGCGCATGCAGGTACGGCTAGGAGTCCGTGAATGCCCGCAGCACGACTTCGCGTAGCTCCGTGACGCCCTGTCCCAAGTCCCGCCGCGCCTCGTCGGCGTACCTGATCGCCCGGTACGCCGCGATCGCGGGAGCGACCGGTTCCGTCGCCTGGACGAGCGCCTGGACCGCCATGGCATGCCCCGGTTCCGAATAGGACACGCCATCCGGATATCCGCGCAGGCTACGCATCGCCTCGGCATCGACGGGCCGCGCTCTGTGCGCCGTTCCGTGGCCCGCACCGCGTGCCGGCATGGGCTTGGGGCTGAGGCGAGCCGGCTGTGAACCCACCGATCGCGCCATCCGCTCCAGGAGCGCGGGCCGTTGCGGCCAGGCCGAGAGAGCCTCGGCGATCACCGGATGGTCGGCGATGCCCGCGACGGTCACGGCGTGCTCGGCCGCGGCCAGAGCCGCCCGTCGCAGCGTCGCTTCGCCGGCTGTGCGGAGCGCGTCGCCCAGCGCCCCGTCCAGTTCGGGAAGCAGGAGCCGCCCGTCGGCGTCGCGGCGCGGCCACGGCACCAGCGGAACGGCGACGAACTCTCCGTTCAGCCACTCGGGCGTGCACACCTGCCCGGTGAGCCGGGCGGCCAGCGCGAACATGGCGCTGACCTTGTTGTCCCAGCTGATCCCTGCGAGCGCCGCGTCGATGCGACCGGGGTCGGCGCCGTGCACGGATCCCAGGGCGCCGTCCGAGAAGTCCGCCAGCACCCGCCCGCGCTCGGCGAATGCGAAATGGGTGAGCATGTTGACGTTCCAGAACACGCTGACCGCCCGGGAGTCACGCGAGGCCCGGGTCAGGGCTTCGGCGCGGATGCCTTGGGCGCCGTTGGCCTCGAGGGCGACGACCCAGCCGCCTCGGCGGACGAACAGCGCCACCGGCAGCCCGGTGTGCGGCCCGCCGCCGGACATCCGTTCGGCGGCGACCAGCGCCTCACCGAGCGGCCGGACTCCCTCGACGCGCAGGGCGTGGTCCATGCGGCCGCCGAACGCGGCGGCGACGCGCTCCACATCGTCGTCCTCGATGAAGGTGACGCACGCCGCCACGCCGAGGGACGTCTCGTCGATCCAGTCGAACGCGTCTGTCGCAGGCCACCCCTCCATGCTGGACGTCTATCACTCGCCACCGACACTGAAATGAGGCCGTGGACGCCGCCGCGCCCGCCGGGAGTCACAGTCCGCCTTAAATAACTTGACTGGAATATTCCTTAAGAGGAATATTCGTCTCGTCTCGACGGCGCCGCTCGCTGTGTCGTCAGTCGCATCCGGGAGGAGCCATGGAGAACGACGCCTTTCAGTCGAGCCCGCTCGCGAAGGTCGAGTGCCGCGCCACCGACGACGGGTGGACGCTGGTGTTCGTCCGCGACCTGTCCCATCCGCCGGAGAAGGTGTGGAGGGCGTTGACCGATCCGGCGCAACTGCGCCAATGGGCGCCCTACGCCGCCGACCGCGATCTGGGCAGGCCCGGTGACGTCGTCCTGACGATGATCGACGACGGGGGTGCGGGGGAAGTGGCGGCCACGGTCATCCGCGCTGACCGGCCGACGCTGTTGGAATACAGCATGGGAACGGACCTGCTGCGTTGGGAGCTGACCGCCACACCGTCGGGCACCCGTCTGGTCCTCCAGCACACCGTCAAGGAGCGCGACTGGGCACCGAAGGCGGCGGCGGGCTGGCACCTGTGTCTCGACGTCGCGGAACGCCTGCTCGACGGGGCTCCCATCGCGCCCATTCGCGGCGCCGACGCGGTCAACTATGGCTGGAACGAACTGAACACGGCCTACTGCGACAGGCTCGACATCCCGAACACCGGACTGCCCGATCACCTCACCTAGTCCGCGCCAGGCCGCCGCTCTACGGTGGGCCCGCCGCCGCGCGAGCGGACTGGTGACCTGGCATGACCTGGTCTGCGGGTCGGCGGTGGACCGTCCGGCGGTCGTCAGGTGGGCAAGGTGACCGATGCGGCGTTCCCTTTGGTCGCGTGCAAGCCGTTCAGAGGGGCGGGCCGGTGGCGGTGACTGGTGAGAGATATCGCGTTCGGGGTCTGTCAGCGGACGCCTCTTGGGCGGTACTGGATGCTGATTCGAGGGCCGGAGTCCTTGGCGCTCTTGGGGATGCTGTGCTCCCAGGTGCGCTGGCAACTGCCGCCCAGGCCGAACAGCACGCCGCGGACGGACAGGTCGGTGAGAATCTGGTTCGCCTCCGCCATGTTGCGCGCGAACCGGTCGAACTTGGTGACGGTGAACACGCTGCCGTCCCAGACGGCGGCGAGCGCCCGTTCGAGTCCGGCCCGGTTGCGGCGGGTGGTGCCGGAGAACCCGCGGTCGATGTAGATCCGGTCCTGTGGGACGCCGATCGCGAGCAGTTGCTCGGTCTGGATCATCACGTCATGTTCGTCAGTGGAGCAGCGGGCGTAGCCGACACGGGGCCCGCTCATGCCCTCCAGTGTTCCGGATAGCCCCCCAGCACCGGCACATGAACCGGAACAGCCTTACGGAACACCTCGACCTGCGACTCCACTCCGGCCGTCTGCTGATCCGGTAGACGATCCCCTAACGGAACAGCCCCCGGTGCAGCATTCGAAGGCGTTACACCGCCTGGAGGAGCAGTTACTCCGAGCTTGGGGTGCGGCGGATGGTGAGGACGGCGACGTCGGCGTCGAATGACCGTAGGATCTGGCGGTTGATACCGTCCTGCCGGACGCGCCGGGCCTCGGCCAGCCGCTGCCCTTGGCGAGCAAGCGCCTGGGCGGCGATCAGCACTCCGCGCCATGGCCGCCTCCTGATATTAGAAACCACTTTTCCGGCATCGCCGCCTTCCGCACTTCGGGGGCGGCTTTCCTCGTCCGCCCTCGAAGTGCTGCGTCATGGTCATGGCTATTGGGTCGTGGCCGGGCAGAACTCGGCGGAGAGCACGTCGGTGAAGGTGCTCAGCGGCGTCCAGTCGCCGTTGACCTGGCTGGCGACACGGTGCCAGCCGTCGCGGCTTCCCATGGCGTAGGTCCAGGAACCGTAGGTGGCGCCGCCGTTGCCCCAGACGCTCACGCCGCACGGCAGCTTCTGCTCGAAGACGCCCAGCCCGTATCTGGTGCCGGGGATCCAGCCCGATCCGTCGGTGGGGACGGTGGTGAGCATCTCCCTCAGCTGTGCGGCCGGCAGGATATGCCCGCCCAGCAGGGCGGTGAAGAACCGGTTGAGGTCGGTCGTGGTGGAGATGATGCCGCCAGCGGTCCAGGCGACGGACTGGTTCATCTCCGTGGCGTCGTAGATCTCGGGCTGGGGGTCCTGGGAGAACAGGACGGAGTAGTGCACGGGGTGGGGGCCCGGGATCCTGGGGTCGGTGCCGGGCAGGGAAGTGCCGGTCAGGCCCAGGGGACGGATGACGGTCCTGGTGAGTTCCTGCTCGAAGGTCCTCCCGGTGGCCTTCTCGACGATCATCGCGGCGAGGATGTAGTTGGTGTTGGAGTAGCGGAAGTGCTCGCCGGGCTCGCCGGTGGGCGGATGCGCCAGAGCGATCTTCACCAGCTGTTGGGGGGTGTAGGTCTCGTAACGGTGCTCGAACCACGCCTCGCCCTTTCCCTTGGCGAAGAACTCCTCGTCATTGGTGTAGGCGTAGATGCCACTGGTCTGGTTGAGCAACTGCCTGATGGTGATCTTGCTGGCGTCGTAGCCGGTGCCGTCGAACAGGCCGGGCAGCCACGTGTCCAGGGTGTCGTCCAGGCTCAGCCTGCCCTCGGCCACCAGCTTGAGGACCACGGTGGCGGTGAAGGCCTTGGTGGCGCTGCCGATGCGGAATCGCTCCTGCTGCTGGCGCTTGCGGCCGGTCCGGGTGTCGGACACGCCCGCAGAGCCGAACCAGGCGCGCTGGCCGTCGCGGAGCTCGGTGACGATGCCGGGGGCGCTCTTGGTGGCCACCGCCTGATCGAGCACGCGCTGCACCTCGGAATGCCCAGGAGCCGGTGCCGCGGATGCGGGGAGAGCCGTCGCTGCGATCGCTGCGGCGATGAGCAGTCCCGCCTTGGCTGACATTGATGCGATCACGTCGATTCCTTTCAGGGTCGTGGAGCAACAGGCCGCCGGGTGCGAGGCGGCAACGGGGTTTCCGCACGCCGAACCCGTGGGTCTCGACGCGATCGCCAACATTCGCGACAGACGAAAGCTAACTTGCATTCGCGATTCTGTCAAAGATCATGAAGGTAAGGTTCGGGAAGCTGACCCGGGAATCTGCTTAACTTGCAATGAGTATGAGCATGAATGCAAGCAAGTGAGACTTGCAATGAGGTAGGGCGAACGCAAGACTGTCACCATCCGCGCCCGCACGAACAGGAAGGCATCGCCCATGCCCGGAGGCAGGCTCACCCGTCACGAGCGGCAGCAGATCGCCGACGGACTGGCCGAGGGCCTAACCCACACCGAGATCGCCACTCGCCTGGGCCGGCCGCTGTCCACCATCACCCGAGAAGTGGCCCGGAACGGCGGTCCCGACGGCTACCAAGCCGACCAGGCGCACCGAGATACCCGGGAACGCGCTCGCAGGAGCAGACCGGCTCCTACGGCACGGGGCTCCCGGGCGGTCAGCGATTTGGAGGAAGAATTCGCCGCGATCATGGTCAGCACCGGGTTGTCGCGCATGACCGCTCGCGTGCTCGCTGGCCTCTACCTCACCGACAGCGGCAGTCTCACCGCGGCCGAGCTCGCCCAGCACCTTCAGGTCAGCCCCGCCTCCATCTCCAAGGCCATCGGCGAACTCGAACAGCAAGAGTTGATCCGCCGCGAACGCGACCCCCGCCGACGGCGCGACCGCTATGTCATCGACGCCGATGCCTGGTTCCGAGGTTGGATGGCCAGCGCCCGCCAGAACGCCCTGCTGTCCGACTTCGCCCGGAAAGGAGCTGAAATACTCGGCACAACCTCGCCCGCCGGAGTCCGGCTACGGGACATCGGCGACTTCTTTGAGCACGTCGGCCACGCCATGCTCCAAGCCGCCGAGCAGTGGCAGCAGGCCTATATCGCCAGACAAGCAACCGGGGACCGCTCGGCGGTTTCCCAGTCGGACCCAGCCCCCGCCGCCAGAAGGCCTTGAGCCCGACCACGAACCGCCGTCAGGCGACAGAGCAGATGCTCGTACCAAGCCGACCGGCTTCAGAGTCAACCTCGGCGACGGCCGGTCGGACGAGTTCCGTCGCACAGGTGGCGGCTGGTAACAGCGCTCTTACCGACACGCCGAAACGGGGTTCTTCGACGTCACGGGTAGGTGTGTATCCCGCACCCCGCCCGGCAGCGCGCCTGTTCGGCCGCGCCGGGGCCAGAACAAGAGGCTGGACTGCACGGAACGAAAAGTCACGCCAACATCAGCTGAGACGCTCGCCTAACGCGACTTTTCGTTCCGATGCTGGTCGACCCCCAAGTCATGGAGAACGACGCCTTTCAGTCGAGCCCGCTTGCGAAGGTCGAGTGCCGCGCCACCGACGACGGGTGGACGCTGGTGTTCGTCCGCGACCTGTCCCATCCACCGGAGAAGGTGTGGAGGGCACTGACCGATCCGGCGCAACTGCGCCAATGGGCGCCGTACACCGCGGATCGCGACCTGGGCAGCCCCGGTGGCATCGTCCTGACGATGATCGACGAAGAGGGTGCGGAGGAACTGGCGAGCATGGTCATCCACGCGGAGCGGCCGACGCTCTTGGAATACAGCATGGGAACGGACCTGCTGCGTTGGGAGTTGACCGCCACATCGTCGGGCGCCCGTCTGGTCCTGCAGCACACCGTCAAGGAGCGCGACTGGGCGCCGAAGGCGGCGGCGGGCTGGCACCTGTGTCTCGACGTCGCGGAACGCCTGCTCGAC
>NZ_BAAAZG010000015.1:28515-59982 GCF_039536785.1 Actinomadura miaoliensis | reverse complement strand
CGAGTTGGTCGTCCCGAGGTCGATACCGACCGCACGTCCCATGTCTCTCGTCCTCCGGCGTTGTCACGTCGTCGTCCGCGCACCTGACGCAGACAAGTTGAGTCGCATAGGCATAACTTCGCCGCTCCGTAGGGCCAGACTGCCCGACGGAGATCGTCCCGTCAAGCGAGTTGAGTCTGGGCGACTCAACTTATGTGAGCGCCCGATTGGCCGTGCGGTGTGGTCGTCGGCGCAGGCTCCGCCCCGGGAGGTCGGGATGACGGACGAACGGGAACGCGGACCGCGAGCCGACCTCGGCGCGCCGCACCTACCGCGTCAACCGCCCGGTCAGTGAGAAGCCCGCACTGTCGGGGGCCTGGGGCGAGTACATCTACCTGCGCGCGGGCACCACGATCGTCCGGCTGCCGGACGGCGTGGACCCACTGCCCGCGATGTCGTCGGCCTGCACCGGGCCCACGATGATCCACGCGCTGCACGAGCGGAGCCCGGTGCACGTCGGCGAGGTGGTCGTAGTCCAGGGCAGCGGCCCGGTGGGGCTCGCGGCCGGCATCGGCGACCGGTACTTCGACGTGGTCGGCGGGCGGGTGGTCAAGGCCGTCCTGGAGAGCTGACGCCGGTCGCCCGGCTCAGCGCGGCGGGAGCCGGTCGACCCGCTCGGCGGGCGCGGGCATGGCCAGGGCCGTCGCGACGGCGCGCAGCTCGTCGCGTTCGGCGGCGGTGACGGGGGCGGCGCGCGTGTGCAGGGCGGCGACCAGGAGCTCCACGGCCTTCTCCCAGCGTCCGCTGGCCGCCTCCCTGGTGACGCGCCGCAGCGTCGGCTGGGGCAGCCGGTCGCGGTAGCAGGACGGCAGCCGCCGCAGGGTCTGGGCCAGTTCCCGATGTTCCCGGCTGCTCAACGGCGGCACGGCGGGCTGGAGTTGCCAGTCGCCCACGGCCAGGCCGACCACCCGGATCACCTGCATCAGCACTGCCTTCCCCCTCCCCGTCCCGGCGCATCGATGCCGCTCGCCGGGCATCGGGCGGTGCCGTACCCCGGAGCCACCGGTCACAAGCCGCAGACCAGGCAAAAGGCGGTAAGCAATGCGGCAAGCGGATCGGCGGCCGGCGATGTTTGGCCGACGGCCTGTGGGTAGCCCCCCACCACACGGACTTCGACTTGCGAGGACGGGGCAGAAGGCCAGCGCTCCGTCCTCCGAGCCGTGGTCAAGCCGAGACAGTGCCGGGGGCCGACATGGCGACAGTCGCCGAAACCAGGACAACACGCAGACGCACCACACAGCGGAGGGGCACGGAGAGCCCGAGCCGGGCCGCCACCACCACGCGGCGGCGCTCCGCGGCGACGACGAGCACACCGAGGGCGACCCGGGCGCGGGAGCAGAAGAAGACCACCGTTCCCGTTCCCGTCGTCACCCCGCATGTGACCGTCCACCGGTTCCAGGTGCCGACGCCGCAGATCGGGCTGGCCGGGCACCAGGTCGTCGACGCCGGGAAGGCCATGGCCTCCTCGCTTCCGCCGCCCGGACGGCTGGCCTACTACACCGGGCTGGGCGCCCTGGCGGCGTTCGGGTTCGTGGACTGGCCGGTGGCCGCGGCGATCGGGGTCGGAGTCGCCGTCGCACGGCGGGCGACCGGCCGGCAGCGGGCCGGGCAGACCCGGACGACCTAGGCGGAGCCCAGAGGACGCCGTCGTCCAGCCGACAGGAGGGCGCTTACCAACTGTTCACCTTCTGGTCACGTTCGATCCGCACAGGGATGTCCGAAATCGGATAAAACGGTCATTGCTGTAGTCGACCACGAGGTGAACCACCGTGACCGATCTCCTGGCCACCGTCCTCGCGAAGGCGCTGGTGGCGCTTGTCGAAGCCGCAGTCGCGCGGCTGATCTTCTCGATGCTCCGCACGCCCCAGGCGACCGCCGCCTGACTCCGGGGCCGCCTGCGACACAGGCGGCCCCGAAGTCAGACCGGCAACGGCCGGTGTGCGGGCCCGTTCCCGGCACGCGACGGCCGCATGGGCTGCGCCCACACGGCCGCCCTACCTACCGGCTCCCTGCTCAGCCCTCCGCCTTGCCCTCGTCCGGCTGGGCCTCCTCAGGCTTGGCCTCTTCGGCCTTGGCCTCCTCGGGCTTGGCGTCCTCGGCCGCGGCCTTGGCCTCCTCGGTGCTGGCGTCCTCCGGATTGGCGTCGGGGTGCGCCGCGATGAACTGCTCGTACACCTCGTCGGCGATCTTGCCGCGGACGCTGACCTCGATGCCCTGCTCCTTGGCCCACTCACGGACGTCCGTGTTGGTGTAGCCGCGCAGCTTGGGCGAGGTGTCGGCGGCGCTCTTGCGGGAGCGTCCGGCGGCCTTGACCACGGCCGCCTTCTCCAGGAAGGGCGTGAGCGTGTCCAGCGCCTCCTGCAGGCGCTTGTGGTTCGCGTCGCCCAGATCGATGGTGAACTTCGCACCGGCGACCTCGAAGTCCCGCTTGGCGACGTCCTCACCGTCGTAGCCGTCGATGTCGTCAACCATGACGACCTTGGTGGCCATGGGTCCCCCTCCTGTGTCCTCAGCGATCAAGCATCATAGAGCGCCGACGACCCCGTCTCGTCCCATTCGGCTCGGCGTCCCGTTTCGAGCTGACGCCCAGGTCATCCCGTCGCGGAGCGGCCCTGGCCCGCCGACGCCGAACTGTCGGCGCCGCCCCCTATCGTGACCGCGACCACGACCCGAGGGAGGGACCATGACGCCCGCCCCCCGGCTCGGCGGGCGGGTACGCGGGTGGGGCGGTGGCGGCGAAGGGGGTACCGGCAAAGCTTTACTGCCCTTACTTTCTGCATTTTGCCATTTACGTGTGGTTAGGGTTGCTTTCGCGTCGTCGGGCGGCCGGTGAGCCGCTCGTCGAGGCAGGCGCCGAGGGCGGAGGTGGGTGGGGTGGGGTGGGGTGGGGTTGAGCGTGCCCCGTCATGTGGCCTGCGTGATGGACGGGAACGGGCGGTGGGCGCGGCAGCGGTCGTTGCCCCGGACGGCCGGGCACCAGGCGGCCGAGGCGGCCGTGATCGATGTGATCGAGGCGGCGTACACGGCCGGGGTGCGGTGGCTGAGCCTGTACGCCTTCTCCACAGAGAACTGGCGGCGTCCCGGCGACGAGGTCGACTTCATCATGCGGCTGGTGCGGCGGACGCTGCGCAAGCACGCGCCGTCGCTGTACGCGCGGGGCATCCGCTGCCGGTTCCTGGGGGTCAACGATCCGCGGATCCCGCCGTCGCTGGCGCGGGACGTCACCGACCTGATGGAGCTCACCGGCGGCAACCGGCGGATGACGCTGACGGTGGCGTTCGACCACGGGGGGCGCCGCGACATCGTGGAGGCGGCCCGGTCGCTCATCCGTGCGGGCGTGCCGGCCGACCAGGTCACCGAGGAGAGCTTCGCCGGGCACCTGCCGTACCCCGACACCCCGGACGTGGACCTGGTCATCCGCACCTCCGGCGAGCAGCGGATCTCCAACTTCATGCTCTGGCAGGTGGCGTACGCCGAGTGGATCTTCCCTCGGGTGCTGTGGCCCGACTTCCGGGCCGAGCACTTCTGGGAGTGCCTGGACGCCTACCGGCGCCGCGAACGCCGCTTCGGCGACGTCCTGACGCCGACCACGACAGGAAACGGAGCACCATGAGCGACAGCACACCCACCGCCGGCCCCGCCGCCCTCCTGGGGACGGACTCGCTGCTGCACGGGTACTGCGACGACGCCCGGTGGGGCCTGGCGGTGGTGCGGGCGACCGTGCTGGAGGCCGCCCATCCGCAGATCGGCGCGGCGCTGATCGACAACTCCACGTTCGTGGCGCACCCGTGGCGGCGGCTGCGCAACACGCTGCTCAGCACCCGCCGCATCCTGTCCGGCGACAGCCGGATCCGCGACCGGGAGGTGGCCCGGCTCAACCGGCTGCACGCGCGCATGTCCGGCACCGACGACCAGGGGCGGCCCTACGACGCGATGGACCCCGCCGCCCGCGCGTGGGTGGTGGCGTCGCTGTTCGAGTCGACGGTGACGATGGTGCGGCTGAGCGGCGAGTCCCTGGACGGCCCCGGGCTGCGGCGCCTGTACGCCGAGTTCCGGGCGTTCCTGGAGCTGTTGGAGGGCGACGCCGACCGGCTGCCCGCCACGCTGCAGGAGTTCTGGCCCTACTACGACGACATGATCGCCCGGGGTCTGGAGAACACCGAGGCGATGCGCATCATCCTGTTCCGGTTGTTCTCCCACCTGCCTCCGCCGCCGCTGCTGCGCGGCCGGCCCGCGGTGTGGGCGGTGGGCCGGGCGGTGGCCGGTCCGGTCGCGGGCGCGATCATCGTGGCCTCGCTGCCCGAGGAGTTCCGGCGGCGGGCGGGGCTGGGCGACGTGCCCGGCGCGCAGGCACTGAACCGCGGCGTCCACGTGGGCAGCGGCGTGGCGACCCGCCTGCTCCCCCGGTCCTGGACGCGGACCGACACGGTGATGAGCATCCTCGACCCCGCGGGCGGCGACAGCCCCGAGGTGCTGAGGGCGCTGCGCCGCCGCACGAGGCGGGCCGCGGCCCTGTGGCGGCTGCTCACGCCCGACCCGGCGGAGGCCACCGGCGGGGCGGCCCTCTCCGCCGACCGGTTCTTCGCCGAGGTGCTGGACCAGACCGGCAACGGCCACCTGGACTGGCCCGACCTGGCGGCCATGGCCCGTGAGATCGCCGGCCGGCTGGATCTGGACGAGGACGACGAGCACCGGCTGTACGACGCCTACGCCGCCTGGTGGCGGGAGCTGCAGGCCGCGCTCGACACCGACGGGGACGGGCGCATCTCCCGGGAGGAGTACGCGGCGGCGGCCGCCTCCCTGGCCGGGCCCGCCCTGATCAAGGTCGCCGAGGTGCTGTTCGACGTCGCCGACGCCGACGGCGACCAGACCATCAGCGCCGGCGAGCACCGGGCGTTGTTCCGTACCGCGTTCGCCCGCGACCTGGACGGCGGCGACCAGGGCGGCTCCTACTCACGGAGCGAGTTCATCCGCGAGTTCGTCGCGTTCATGTCGGGGCAGCGCTCCTCGGTCGCCTACACGTCCCTGCTCACCCAGGCCTGACGTCGGCCCCGGCCGGGCCTACGAGCCGATCGAAGCCTGGCATCACCGTGACCGTCGCGGTCGGCGCGGTTGTGACGATGCCCGGCCAGTACCTGGTGCGCGACTTCGTGGGGAGTCCGCACGCGATCGTCGTTGTACCGGTCCCCCTGCGGGGTCAGGCGTCGAGGGGGCGCCAGGCGGGACGGTCGCCGTCCCGCCGGACCTGCCCGAAGACCACGTCGGCGAAGTGGACGCCGAAGCCGATCGTGTGGGGCTCTTCCAGTTCGGCGACCAGCCGGCGACGGTGCTCGGCGGACCGTACGGGGTCGTGGTCGACGGCAGCGGACCATTCGGGGTGGTCGACCTGGATCGGTGAGTGCAGGGCGTCACCGAAGGCGATCAGCCGCTGTCCGCCCGACGTGATGACGTACTCCGCGTGCCCGGGCGTATGACCGACGCCGACCCGGACCCGCACGCCAGGGAAGATCTCCTGCCCGTCCGTCACCGTACGGACGTGCGGTGCCATCGCGGTGAGCTCCTCGGTCATGCCGTGCGTCTCCAGCAGGTCGCGCTGGGCCCATTCCGGCTCGGAGACGAGGTAGTCGGCATGGGCGAACGCCGGCTGGTCGCCGCCGGGGGCGGGATGCCAGGCCCAGCCGAGGTGATCGGGGTGCAGGTGGGTGAAGGCCACCGCCTCGATGTCTTCTGGCCTGCGGCCGAGCTCGGCCAGATTGTCCAGGAGCGCGCCCCCGTGGATGACGCCGCGTGGGGTTCCCGGATCGGGCGGCAGCGTCTGCGGCCCGAACCCCGCGTCGATCAACAGTGCGCGGTCGCCGTTCTCCACCAGCAGGCCGCCGATGCTCGCCACGAGGTGACCGGAGTCGTCCAGGTAGTCCGGGTGGGCGGTCCACACCTCATCGGTGGTGTCCGGGAGCCAGCCGCGCGGCGGGAGCTGCACGGCCCCGTCGGGCACAAAGGACACCCTCGTGTCGCCCAGCCGTACCGAGCGGATTCCCGCAGGCCGCCGCAGCCGCTCGTCGTGGTCAACCACGGAGGTCGCCATGTCCTTCTCCTTCGCCGGTGTTAGTTCGTCGGTGTGAGTACGTCGGTGGCAGGTCATCGCCGCGTCCCTCGGCGGCGAGGGCACCACAGTAAGCATCAAGCAAGAAATATTCAAGCTAGAAATATGCTGGCTTGATGGACTTGCTACGATCGAGGCATGACGACGTCTCCAGACCCGCAGGCCACCGCCGAGCGGGAGCTGTGCGGCCTGGTGAACGGACTGGCCCAGCAGATCGCCGATCACGTTCGCGAACGCGCCGTCGCCCTGGGCCTCACCGCGGCCCAGGCGACCGCGTTGCGGGAGATGACCGGACCGATGACCATGCGCGATCTCGCCGAGCGCATGAGCTGCGAGCCCTCCAACGCCACCTTCGTCGTCGACAAGCTCGAGAAGCAGGGCCTCATCGAGCGCCGCCCGCACCCGACCGACCGCCGCGCCAAGCACCTCGTCCTCACCGCGGAGGGCAACACCCTCCGCGAACGGCTCCTCGAACTCCTCGCCCAGGACTCACCGCTGGCCAGCCTCTCCCCTGAGCAACAGCGCGTCCTTCAGAACCTGCTCGAGCAAGCCATCACCCGTTCATGAGGCGACGCCGACACTCCGGATCCCGGTAGCCGACAAGACCTTCTCCCACGTTCTCGCCCCGCCGCGGTCCTGCGGGTAGCAGACGGTGCACGGCACGGCGACGCGGCCGAGGGCGCCGAAGACGATCTCGTAGAGTCCCCGCCGGACGGCCCGCCGAAGAACAGCGCCCTGCTGGAGGGCGGTGAGTGCGTCGGGGTTCGCGGGGCCGAGGGTTGGCCGAGGCTGACCGCCGCACGCATCGCTGCTCGACCAGGGCTGACCGGCGGGCCCGGAGCGGGTCAACGAGCCGATCCACGAGTTCTTGAGGAAGTGAGCCCGCGGCTCTGAACCGGCCATGGGTGGCGCCCCTCCCTCAGGGGCGCCACCAGCAGGCAGCACGTGGCGGCGGGGCGGGGCGCCAGCGGGGCCCGGCAGGCCGGACGGCGTGGCATCAACGCCCCCGCGGGCAGGTTGGCGGCGTCGACCGCCCTCGGCCTCGCGGGGGGGCGTTCAGCTCAGGGCGGCCGCGACCTCGTGTGCCGGGGGCGTCGGCGCGCCCGTGACGGTCAGGGGCGGGGGGCGGGGAGTTCGCGGACGCGGACGTTGCGGAAGTCGACCACGTCGCTGGAGCCGTGGTTCTGCAGACCGATGAAGCCCCGGGTGAACTGGCGCAGGTCGGTGGGCGGGTCGCCGGCGCGCGAGGAGTTCTTGCCGGGCGTGTTGTCGAACTCGTTGATCACTTCGCCGTTGCGGATGATCGTGTAGTGCTGGCCCTGGACGCGGATCTCGTAGTCGTTCCAGGTGCCGGGCGGGGTGGGGCGGGCCCGGTCCAGGCCGACCGTGCCGAAGTTGTAGACCGAGCCGGTCTTCTGCGGTTCGCCGGTGGGGCCGTCGTAGATCTGGATCTCGTGGCCGCAGTAGATCGCCACCCAGGCCGGGGAGGTGCGGGCCGAGCCGACCGTGCCGCAACTGCCGGCCGGGCGCTCCTCCAGCGGGGTGCGCAGGTCGGGGAAGCGGACGAAGACGCCGCTGTTGGAGTAGCCGCCGTCGGTGCGCGCGTCGCGGAACTGCAGCCGCAGCGAGAAGTCGCCGTAGTCCTTGCCCGCGTACCACAGCATGCCGAGGCCGCCGACGGTGCGGATCGTCCCGTCCGGCTGGAGGCTGAACGAGCCGCCGGGCGCCTGGAGCCACCGCGACAGCGAGTCGGCGGTGCCGTCGAAGATGGTCTCGTAGCCGCTCCCCCTGCCGACGTCGGAGCGGGCCGCGGCGGCGACCAGGCTGCCCTGTTCCCTGCCGCTGAGCAGGTGCTTCTTGCGGAGGCGGGTGGTCACGGCGGTGACGTGGCGCAGGAACGCGCCCTTGCTCGCCCAGGCGCGCTCGTCGTCGATCAGGTCGTTGATGGTGCAGCCGCCCGAGGTCGGGCGGCTGGGCACGGTGGTGCGCTCGTCGAGGATCCAGACCGTGGGGCGGGCGTCGGGGGCGGGGCAGGCGGCCGGTGAGGCGCCGCCGGACGCCGTGGCCGCCGTGGCCACGGGCGCGAGCATCCCGGTCGACGCCAGCGCGAGCGTGAAGGTGAGGCCGATGGTCCTGCGGGGCGTGCGGCGGCGTCGGTGGGGAGCCACGAATCCTCCTCGGTCCGGGGACGAAGCCTGCTTTGCACTGTTACAGCGCATGTTTGTCTCGTCAATGGCGAAAGTCGGCAAAGGGGTTGTCGATCCGTCCGCCGGACGGAGCCCGGAGGCGCCCAGATGGAGGGGCGGCCGGATGTGGCCACGACCGGCCCTCCTTTGTCGCATATTCGGACACCAGGCCAGCTCGTGGGGCATACCACCGTGATCAATGACGGCATCATCTTTCGCCTCTTTCAGGAGAAAGTCATCGAGTGACGAAACGAAAGATCTAGGCGACCCGGGCAAAGTCCTCTAGCATCCGGGAGGCACTGATCAACGCGGCCCCGACCACACGGGGGAGGACGCGGGGCTCACACGTCCAGGGGAGGACGTCGTGCCTTGGGTTCAAAGCCGACTATTGCTCCTGTCCATCTCCCTGATGCTCCTCCTGTCCATGCTGGCCGCCGTGCCGGCGGCGGCCAGGGCTGAGACCGTCCGGTCGAAGGCCGCCGCCTCCTACCGGGTCCTGGTGTTCTCCAAGACCGCCGGGGAACGCGTGGACTCCATCCCGGCGGGCATCGCGGCCATCCGGGAACTCGGCGCGGAGAACGACTTCGCCGTCGACACCACCGAGGACTCCGGCCTGTTCACCGAGACGAACCTCGCCCAGTACAAGGCGGTGGTGTTCCTGTCGGTGACCGGCGACGTCCTCGATGACGACCAGCAGGCGGCGCTGCGGGGCTTCGTCGAGCGGGGCGGCGGCCTGGTGGCGCTCAACACCGCCGCCGACGCCGAACCCGGCTGGGACTGGTACGGCGCCACCATCGGCGCACGCACCAAGTCGCCCAAACCCGCCGCGCAGCAGGGCCAGCTCATGGTGTACGACCCGGCGCACCCGTCCACCAAGGACCTGCCGCGCCGCGTCCCGCAGAACGACGTGTTCTACAACTACACCGCCAACGTGCGGGGCAACCAGCACGTCCTGGCCGGGGTGGACGAGAAGTCCTACACCCCCGGCACCGGCGCGATGGGCTACGACCACCCGATCAGCTGGTGCGGCGAGGTCCGCCAGGGACGTTCGTGGTACTCGGGCCTGGGCACCCAGGCCGCCACGTACGACGACGACGGGTTCCGCAAGCACCTGCTGGGCGGCATCCAGACCGCGGCGGGCGCCGTCGCGTCCGACTGCGGCGCCACGGTGTGGAAGAACTTCCAGACCAGCCTGCTCACCAAGGACGTCGGCGAGCCGATGGACCTGGCCGTGCTGCCCGACGGCCGGGTGCTGATGACGAGCCGGCGCGGCGAGTTCCGCCTGTTCGACCAGCGGACGGGCGAGGTCTCCATGGCCGCCACCATCGACGTCTACACCGGCGAGGAGGACGGCCTGCAGGGCGTCGAACTCGACCCGGACTTCGAGGACAACGGCTGGGTCTACTTCTACTACTCCCCCGCCGGGACGACGCCCGAGAACGTCCTGTCGCGCGCCAAGCTGGTCGGGAACAGGCTCGACCTGAGCACCGAGCAGAAGATCCTGCACGTCCCGACGCAGCGGCGCCTGTGCTGCCACGTCGGCGGCGACATCGGCTTCGACTCCAAGGGCAACCTGTACCTGTCGACCGGTGACAACATCAACCCGTGGCAGTCCAACGGGTACTCGCCGATCGACGAGCGGCCCGGCCGCGAGGACTACGACGAGCAGGGCCACGCCGCCAACACCAACGACCTGCGCGGCAAGATGCTGCGGATCAAGGTCAACGACGACGGGTCGTACTCGATCCCCGAGGGCAACATGTTCCCGCCGGGCACCGCCAAGACCAAGCCCGAGATCTACACGATGGGCGAGCGCAACCCGTTCCGGTTCGACGTCGACAAGAAGACCGACTGGGTCTACATGGGCGTCGTCGGCCCGGACGCCAACGAGGACAGCCCGACGCAGGGCCCGGAGGCGTACGAGCGGCTCAACCAGATCCGCGGCCCGGCCAACCACGGCTGGCCGTACTGCCAGGCCAACAAGAAGCCGTACTTCGACTACGACTTCGCCACGGGCACCACCGGCCCGCCGTTCGACTGCGACAACCTCGTCAACGACTCGCCGAACAACACGGGGCTGCGCGAGCTGCCGCCGATGACGCCGCCGCTGCTGTGGTACCCCAACGACTGCGCCACCTGGAACGAGCTGCCGCAGTTCTGCCCGCCCACCCCAGGCGGCCGCACGGCGATGGGCGCGCCGGTCTACCGGTACGACGAGAACCTGCAGTCCGACACCAAGTTCCCCGCCTACTACGAGGGCACGCCGTTCTTCTACGACTACTCCCGGCACCGCGCCTGGGACGTCAAGCTCGACGACAAGGGCGACCTGCTCAACATCAACACGTTCCTGCCGAACGTGTTCACCAGCACGGACGGCTCGGTGAACGGGCAGCCGATGGACATGGAGTTCGGCCCGGACGGGTCGCTGTACTTCCTGGACTACGGCGGCGGGTTCTTCACCGTCGGCCCGCGCGTCGGCCTCTACAAGGTCGACTACGTCAAGGGCAAGCGGTCGCCGGTCATCCAGGCGACGGCGACGCCGACGTCCGGCAGCGTCCCGCTGACGGTGAAGTTCGACGCCACCGGCACCCATGACCCGGACGGCGACCCCATCGCCTACGCGTGGGACTTCGACGGCGACGGCACCACCGACTCCGACCAGCCGGTCGCCGAGCACACCTACACCGCCAAGGGCGCCTTCCAGGCCCGGCTGATGGTCAGCGACGTGACGGGCAAGTCGTCGGTGCAGTCGTTCCCGATCACCGCGGGCAACAACGCGCCGACGGTGACGATCACGTCGCCCGCCAACGGCGGCTTCGCCGACTTCGGCGAGACGATCCCCTACAAGATCAACGTGACCGACGCCGAGGACGGCCAGATCGACTGCCAGGCCGTCAAACTGCAGGTCGCGCTCGGACACGACCTGCACGCCCATCCGATCCTGGAGAAGAACGGCTGCGAGGGCAGCTTCGCGCTGGAGAACGTCGAAGGCCACGGCGACGACGCCAACGTCTTCACCGTGCTGCGCGCCACGTACACCGACAAGGGCTCGGACGGCGTGCCCGGCCTGGAGGGCACCCAGCAGATCCTGTTGCAGAAGAAGCGCAAGCAGGCCGAGCACTTCACCGAGAACAACGGCACGTCCATCGTCAGCCACGGCGGCGCCGAGGGCGGCCGGCGCATCGGCGCGATCAACAACGGCGACTGGCTGGCGTTCAACCCGGTCGACCTGAAGAACATGACGTCGGCGACGTTCCGGGTGTCCTCCGGCGGGGCCGGCGGCACCATCGAGATCCGCAAGGACTCCCCGACCGGTCCGCTGGCAGGCACGGCCAAGGTCGCCGGCACCGGCGGCTTCGACCGGTACGTCACCCTGCCGGCCGTCCCGCTCACCGACCCGGGCGGCGGCGCCGGCAAGCTGTTCCTCGTCTTCAAGAACCCCGACTCGACCGGCGCGCTCTTCGACGTCGACTCGGTCCGGTTCAACGGCAAGGGCATGGCCGAGGCGATCGGCGTCCAGGTCACCGCGAACGAGAAGAGCGGACCCGCGCCGCTGAACGTCACGTTCACCGCCGCCGCGCCGGACGCCCCGTCCGACGCCGCGTACACGTGGGACTTCGGCGACGGCACGACCGGCCAGGGCGCGTCGGTGACGCACGCCTACGCCAATCCCGGCGAGTACACCGCCAAGGTCACGGTGACCGACTCGTCCGGCGGCGCGCTCGGCACCGGCACGGCGGCCAAGGTCACCGTGGCGAAGAAGGTCGAGGGCACGATCAGGGTGACGCCGGACAACGCGACCCGCGACACCGGCAAGCAGCACACCGCCGTCGCCAAGCTCAACCCCAGGCGCGGCACCTCGCCCAAGGGCCACGACATGACCATCCAGGTGTTCCGCAAGGCGCCCGCCGCGCCGCTGCCCGCCGGGCACACCAGCGGCACCCCCTACCAGCTCGCCGAGGAGACGATCACCAAGACCGACGCCAGGGGCAACGCCAAGCTCACCTACACCAGCCCGGTCGGCGCCGACGACATCATCGTGGCCTGCGCCGGATACCAGAACTCGTGCGTCAAGGACGGCGCCAAGGTGCTGGTGGTGAACGGCGACACCCCCGCCAACCTGCGCACCGACTACGTCGCCGACACCACGAAGGTCACCTGGAGGCCGGTCGCCGGCTCCGACGGCTTCGTGAACCTGTTCGACGGCAAGACCCTGGGCGGCTGGGACCACGCCGGCTCCGGCTCGTTCACGGTCAACAACGGTGTGCTGACGCCGCAGGGCGGACGCGGCGCGCTGTGGTACCAGCGCGGGCAGTACCGCGACTACACGCTGGAACTGGAGTACGAGCAGGACAGCGTGAGCGCCAACTCCGGCATCTTCCTGCGGATCCCGGACGGCGACTCCGCCGTCGCCGACCCGCAGACCAAGGGCTACCAGGTCTCGATCCTGGACCGGGTCGAGGAGGCCCGCTTCCGCACCGGCTCGATCGACGGGATCGACCCCGCCGACATCCTCAACGTCAAGCCGGTCGGCGGCGGCTACAACAAGGTGCGCATCGAGGTCCGCGGCCAGGAGTACAAGATCTACTGGAACGACCAGCTGGTGAACACCTACACCGGTGACCGCGAACTCGCCGGTCACATCGGCCTGGAGAACAACGGCGGCGGCATCCGCTTCAAGAACATCCGGATCGCCCCGCTCTCGTAGAACGACCGCCCCCCGCCCCGGCGGGGCCGGGTGCCCACCTCCCGCACCCGGCCCCGCCGCCTTTTCATGCCCCGCCGCCTTTTCATCCGGATGGGGTGCGCGGGCGCGGCCAGTCACCGGCCGCCGCGCGCACGGCCCGCGCCGCGTCCGCCGCCGACCGCTCATCGGTGTCGACACGGACGGCGCCGTCTGCTCCGGTCGCGCCCTCGACGGCGGCCCGCTCGGCGATCTTCAGGAGCGTCTCCTCGGGCAGCCCTCGCAACTCGTCGCCCGGGATGACCGGTCCGTGCCCCCGGCCGCGCAGGAGGAGGCGCTCGGCCAGCCGGTCCGGCCCGGCGTCGAGGCGGCACACCGTCAGCACGGACGCCGGGAAGAGGCCGGTGTAGGCGTCCGGGTGACCGGCCTCGCCGGAGACGATCAGGCACTGCGCCCCGGCCGAGCGGAACACCGCTTCCAGGGCCGCCAGGTTGGCCGCCTTGAGAGCGTGGCCGCCGGGGTCGCCGCCCGCCGGCCGTAGGAAGCCGATCTGCCGCGCGTCCACGTACGCGGCCGTGACGCCGTCGCCGATGACCTGCCGGAACACCTCGTATCCGATCGTGGACTTGCCGACGCCCACCGGCCCGCACAACCACAGCGTCGGCGTCGCGATCGCGGCACCGGCACGCGGGGCGGGCGGCGCGGGCGGCGGTGACGGCGCGGCGGCGGGCCATTCGCCGATCCGTTCACGCACCGTGCGGGCGACCTCGGGCACCGCCAGCCCGTCGGTGTCGACGCACAGGTCGGCGAAGCCGGTGCGGTCCAGGGCGTCAGCCGCGGCGACGGCCCGGTCCACGAGCTCGGGACGCCACCCACGGCCGACGAACCGCCGGCGCAGCTCGTCCGCGTGCACGCGCAGGCGGCACAAGGTCACGGCCGCGCCCGGCATCGCGCCGGCGTACGCCCGAGCCTGCTCGGCGGTGTCCACGACGCCGGAAAGGATCAGGCACTCCGCCCCGGCCGCCCGGTAGTTCGGCCAGACCGCGCCCAGCGCGTCGATCTTCACGCGGTGCTCGTCGTCGACGGGATAGCACAGACCGATCTGATCGAGATCGAGGAACGCCGCCCGGACTCCGGCACGGGAGATCTGGGAGAAGATCTCGAACGCCGCGCTCGACTTGCCGACACCGGACGGACCGCACAACCACAACACCGGAATCACGCCACCGCTCACCGGCGCGAGGCTAACGAGCCCCGGCACATCCGCCAACCGAATAACCGTCCGACGGGACGGTTCCGTGGCCGCGTCCGGCCTGGTGCGCGGGACCAGTTCTGTGACAAAAGCGGCCAACGTTACGCTGACCTGTCTGAGTCGATAATCGAGTGCTCGCCCTCCCATCCCCGCCGGAAGGGCTTTTCTCGAGATGGACACCGATCGTTCCTCCACGAGAGCGGAGAGTCATGAAAAGGCGCGTGATCGTCGCGCTGTCCACCGCCGGGCTGGTCTCGGCCGGAGCGGTGGTCTACGTACTGGGCGGGGACTCCCTCACGGCCTCGGCCGGATCCGCACCCCGTCCCGGTCCCGGCGAGGTGCACACCGTGGCCCTGCGCGACATGTCCGGCGCGCAGGGGACGGCGGGCGCACAGCACCAGGTCATGGGCCTGCCCGCCGAGCGCACCAAGCCGTTCAGCATGCTGGGGGTCTCCTGGACCGACCCCCGCGCCGTCATCGACGGGACGGTGCAGGTCCGTACCCGCAGCGCCGCAGGCGGCACCTGGACGCCGTGGCAGCCGGTGGAGGCGCACAACGAGGACGGTCCCGGCGACGACGCGCGGTCGGAGTCGCGGGCACGCGGCGCGACCGCGCCCCTGTGGGTCGGCCCGTCCAACGGCGTGCAGGTCCGCGTCGCGGGCAAGGGCCGCGCGCTGCCGGCCGGACTCCGCGTCGAGCTGATCGACCCAGGCGACGGCGCGGCGAAGCCGAAGCCCCGGGCGATCGGCCCCGGGACGGCGGCACTGGCCGGTGCCGTCAGCACCGAGCCCCCCGCAGCGGACCCGTCCACGGACCCGACCGCCGGCCCGACCGAAACCGCCACCACGCCGTCGGCGCCGGCCGATCCCGCGTCCCCGGCCGACGGGGCCCCGCCGGCCGAGCCGGCCCCGCCGAGCGCGGACCCGACCGGATCGCCGTCTCCCACCTCGTCCGCGTCGCCGGAGTCGGGCACGACGACGGGCGTCACCGCCGCGTCCAGCACGGCCCCGCAGCCCACCGTGGTCACCCGCGCGCAGTGGGGCGCCGACGAGAGCCTGGTCAAGGAACCCGCCGAATACGCGCCCTCGGTCAAGGTCGTCTTCACCCACCACACGGCGGGCACCAACAACTACACCTGCGCCGAGTCCCCGGCCATCGTCCGATCGCTGCTGCTCTACCACGTCAAGACCAACGGCTGGAACGACCTCGGCTACAACTTCCTGGTCGACAAGTGCGGCACCATCTTCGAGGGCCGCAAGGGCGGCATCGACAAGCCGCTGATCGGGGCGCACACCTACGGGTTCAACACCGGTTCGTCCGGCATCTCCGTGCTGGGCGACTACACCAAGACCGCCCCCGCGCAGCCGGCGCTCAGCGCGGTCGCCAGAGTCGCCGCCTGGAAACTCGGCCTGCACGGCGGCGACCCGACCGGCAAGGCCTCGATGACCACCACGATCAACAACGGCAAGTTCCCGGCGGGCAAGACGGTCAGCTTCAACACCGTCTCCGGGCATCGTGACGGCTACGCCACCGAGTGCCCAGGGCAGGTGCTCTACGACAAGCTTCCGGCGATCCGCACCGAGGCCAAGCAGTGGGCGACGCCGGTCACGTCCGTCGCGCTCACCTCCACCGCGGGCGCGACCAAGGTGGGCACCACCTACTACACCAAGGGAACGGTGACGCTCGGCTGGAAGCCCGCCGCCGTCTCCGGCTACGAGGTGCTCGTCGGCGACACGGTCGTCGCCAGGCCCGGCGGGACGTCGACCTCGGCGAAGATCACCCTGTCCGCCGGGTCCCACGACGTCCGGCTGCGCGCCACCAACATCAACGGCACCACGGCGACCTCGCCCGCCTACCGCATGACCGTCGACACGACCGCGCCGGTCTTCACCACCCCCGCCGGACTCGGCGTGAACACCGGCACCGTCACCCTGGGCGGCTCGATCCCGGTCAAGCTCGGCTGGAAGGCCACCGACAACACGGTGCTGCAGTCGGTCAAGGCCACCTCGCCCACCGCGGCGACGTTCTCGCCCACGACCACGAGCTGGAAGTCCTCCGCCAAGTCCAACGCCTCCACGGTCTGGTCGCTGACCGCGGCCGACGCCGCCGGGAACACCCGGGTCTCCGCGGTGACCCGTACCGGCTCGCTGATCCACGAGAGCGGCTCCAAGCGCACCGGCACCTGGAAGGCGACGAGCGGCAGCAGCTACGTCGGCGGCCGCGCCTACTACAGCACCGCCCGCAACGCCAGCGCCGCCTACACGTTCACCGGACGCTCCGTCGGCCTGATCGTCAGGCGGTCGACCAACTACGGCGCCTTCTACGTCTACGTGGACGGCGTCAAGACCGCCTACGTCGACACCAAGTACAGCAAGAGCTACTACCGCCAGGTCGTCTGGACCAAGACCTGGAGCACCAGCGCCAAGCACACCATCAAGATCGTCGTGGCGGGCACCGCCAAGCGCCCCACCGTGGTCACCGACGGCATCGCCTACATCAAGTAGGGCCCAGCCTCGCCTGGGGGCCTCCGGGAGGCCCCCAGGCGGGCATCGGCCGAATGCCGGCAACGCCTGAGAAGCGCGCTGTGCGCGACCGCCGCGCCAGCCGGATCTGCGCACTGCGGCACCAGCGCTGGACAACCGGGCGGCGGCAGTGGGGCCGGTCATCCTCATCGGACGGGGCAGCCGGACGCATGTCCGGACGATGAGCCGCGTCGACGATCTCTGTGTGGTGACCGCGATCGATCGACTGCGGGAGGCGCATGGTGATCTTTGGTTGCGGCGCCGAGGCGCGGTGGGAGGTCGCCGACGTCTCCCTTCCTTGCTGGACCACGTGAGCTTCCAGAGCCCCTGCGATCACACCTTGATCGGACGGCTGCCGGGTGCCCTCCGGAGCAGCGGACGGCGCGGCCGGCCTTGCCCTCGCAGGGCGGCGCGGAAGGGGCCGATCCACCTCGTCCGAGGGGATTCGGGCGGCCATGCCGCAGCGACCGGAGACAGCGATCCGGCGGGCCTGGGAGGCAGCCCGGATGACATAGCGAACCTTGGGATTAAGTTGCACTTTTAACCATCTACCCGACAGATCGGGCGGCGTAGGTTGAAAGTTAAAAGGGCGTTGTGTGCTCGCACAGCGGACGGGGGTGACAGCACATGACGAAGAAGATCCAGCGGCTCGCCGTCGTCGGTGTCGCGGCCGGGTCCATGGCCCTGGGGGTTCCGACGATGGCCCTGGCCTCCACCACCTCGGTGTCGGAGCACAGCGTCGCGGCGCACTCGGTCGGCTGGAACGACGGCTGGGGCCACCACGGTGGCTTCGGCTTCGGGCACCACCGCTTCGGGTTCGGGCACCACCACCGCTTCGGGTTCGGGCACCGCGGCTTCGGGTTCGAGCACCGCGGCTTCGGGTTCGAGCACGGGCGCTTCGGGTTCGACGACGGCGGCGTGTTCTTCAAGAAGACGGTCACGTTCGCGGGGCCTGGCGGTGCGTTTTCGAGCACCGTGGTGAGCGCTGCCAGGTGACACCGGGCGATACCGCTGAAGGCCGTTGACACACCGAGGACCGAGCCCTCGGATGATCTACCATTCATGGCCGCACACCGCCCCCGGAGATCTTCGTAAGCGGGCCACACGTGGCGGCGTGACACCAGACCACAGCGCCGACAGCAGGACGCAAGCAAAGCTCGGCGAACGCCAAGCACAGCCAAATATCAGGGAAAGGATCGCTGTCCAGATTTGACACCCGATTGTGATATCTCCCGGATATTTGGCCCACCATAGATACACCTCATGCAGCCGCTGTGCATCGCACAGCGGACGGGGGGCGACAACAGATGACGACGAGAATCCAGCGCATTGCCATCGCAGGCGTTGCGGCGCCGGTCGTGGCTCTCGGAGCCCCGACGATGGCTCTCGCCGGACCCGTCTCGGCGACTCATCAGAACGCCAGCGTGCAGGTCTCCGACCCGCACGACGGGTTCAGGCACCACCACAGGTTCCACCACCACCACTTCTTCCACCACCACCGTCACTTCTTCCACCACCGCCACTTCTTCCATCACGGCCACCACTTCGGCCACGGCTTCGGACACGGGGGCTTCGGTCACGGAGGCTTCGGTCACGGAGGCTGGGGCCACGGCGGCTGGGGCCACGGCGGCTGGGGCCACGGCGGCTTCGGACACGGCGGCTGGGGACACGGCGGCTTCGGACACGGAGGCTGGGGACACGGTTTCAGCGGGGTGATGTTGACGAAGTCGGCAACGATCGCGGGCACAGGTGGCACGTTCACCGTCAGCAGTGCGGCGAGGTAGCGCCACCACCGCTGGAAATTATCGAGGGCCCGACTTGCATCCGCTAGCCGGGCCCTCGGCGTCCCGGTCACCGGATCCCCCAGATGACATAGCGAACCTTGGAAGCGAGTTGCACTTTTAACCACCTACCGGGCGCATCCGGCGAATATGGTCGGAACTGGAACAAACAGTCAGAGCTGTGTACTGCACACAGCGACGGGGGTGAACAGGAAAATGACGAAGAAGGTTCAGCGATTCGCCGTCGCCGGACTGGCGGCCGGTGCTCTGGCTGTGGGCGCTCCGACGGCGGCCATGGCGAGCACCGCTTCCGCAGCGGCGCCGCAGCACTCCACTGTCAGCGCTCAGTCCGCCAGCCACGCGACCGTTGCCCACTCGGCCAGCCAGACCGGCGGCTGGGGCTGGGGTTGGGGCCCCTGGGGCGGCTGGGGCTGGGGCGGCTGGGGCTGGGGCGGTGGCTGGGGCTGGTGGTAGTCCCGTCACACCCTGGCTAGCCAGCCGATAGCAGCTGAGCAGCCAAGCCGAGGGCCCGGCCGGTGATCACACCGCCCGGGCCCTCGCCATGCCTTCCCTCTCCCCCTGAATGCGGTACGCCTCTGCCGGGTGTCAAGGCCTCGCTCCTCCACCGCAGGTTCGACACCGCCTCCGCCGCACACAGTCGATGATCCCGGCACAAGACGGCACCCCGCCCTGGGCACGCCCCCACCAGACCGCTGGCGCAGAGCACAGCATCCAGTCAGCGCCTGGACACGCACCAACCCGATCACTTGGCGGGCGGACGGAATGGCATACGACGGCGGCCTCCCACCTGGATACGCCCGCACCAACCTGCCAGCCCCCACCCCGCATCCGAGGGGGCCACTGACGCGCACCAGGGTCAGCGAGCCGATCAATTATGCGGGCGCCTGAATGGCACCCAACTGCAAGCTCGGGCCTGACCACGCCTCCGAAGGCGGCCGGCACCATCTCGTGTCCAGCAGGCCCATGGAGCACGCCCGTCCGGGCTACCTGATCATCAATACGCCTGGCGAATCCTGCGCAGGACGCCACGTCCGGCGCCCCACCTGCCACCGCCCCCGCATCTGATGGGACCGGAGACATCCACCGCCTCAGCCAGCCGATCATCGTGTCGGGTGCGTGCAATGACACACAATCGCAAGCCCACCCGACCACACCCCAGCGAGCCCACCACCCGTCCAGCAGCAGCACACACCCTCACCGGCACCAACCACCCGATCACCACATCGGGCGCCCGACCACACCAGAACCAACCCACCGCCACCCACCCTTAACCAGACGCGCGCACGCGCACGGGTCTCAGCCAGGCGATCACCGGGTGACGCGCACGGAATGACGCACGTCGGCAGGCCGGGCTTGCGCTTGCCCGGCCCAAATGCCGGCGTTGACGTCGGACGGGCGGGGGCGTGGTCGCGTACTTTTTACCGCCGAGCCGATCAGCGTGGTGGTGCCGCCGGGTCGTCGCAGGACGGCACATGCCCGTCACAGCCTGCTGGCACCGCCCTCATATCTGGCAGGGCCATGGACGCGCGCCGGTCGACGGCCGGCTGATCAATGGGGGTGCTGGAGGCGGCGTGGCACGGCGGTTCGAGCTGGGCGCCCTCGTTACCGGCGCGGGGCGGGAGGCTCCGGCGCGGAGGACGAGCGGCGCCCGGGCGCCGCCGCATTCCTTCACTGCCGCGGCGGCAATGGCGGGTGGACGGCGTCATCGAAGGCCAGAAAGGGCCTTATATACGGCCGGAAGCGACCATCTTGGCCGGGTACGAATATCAGCGGCTTTGGTGGGCATGTCTCGCGGCGCCCCGTACAAGTCAAGAGGAGCATGAGGTGGCCGCGCCGTCCGAGACAGAGGATCCCCCCAAGGAAGACAGCGGAACGCGATGGTACGTCGTGCTGCTGCACGTCATCGCCGTCGGCGTCGCCCTCGCCGCGCTGGGCGCCTTCTTCTACTTCGCGCTTCGCTTCACGCTCAGCCCGATCGACGACCACGGCCAGGCCGGCGGCAACACCGACCCGGGCCGTTCGTTGCGGTTCTACCTCGACCGGCCCGCCAAGGAGGCGCTGGTGCAGGTCGGCGGGAACCTGATCCTGCTGGCCCCGCTGGGCGTGCTGCTGCCCGTCGTGTCCACCCGGATGCGCGGGCCGGTGCGGCTGGCGCTGGTCGGCGCGGTGGTGTCGCTGATGATCGAGACGGTGCAGGGCACCGTGGTGCTCGGCCGCGCCTTCGACGTCGACGACGTCATCCTCAACACGGTCGGGGTGGTGCTGGCGTACCTGCTGATCGGGCGGAAGACGTCCCGGCTGCTGCGCGGACGGTCCTAGCCCGCCGGAACGTCGTGCCCGCGGGCCGGGCGCCATGGCCGTCGATCGGTCGAGGCGGCCGGCCCGCGCCGCGCGGGGCGCTCATGGAAATGGTTGGCGGGGTGGAACATCGCGGAGTTACGGTCGCTGCGTGGATGATCCGGACGGGTATTTCGGTGAACGGGTCGCGGCGCGGTACGACGAGACGTCGGCGGTGATGTTCGAGCCGCGAATGCTGGATCCGGCGGTGGATTTCCTCGCCGGACTGGCCGGGGACGGCCGCGCCTTGGAACTGGGCGTCGGGACGGGGCGTGTGGCGCTGCCGCTGTCGCGGCGGGGCGTCCCGGTTCACGGCGTCGACCTGTCGCGGGCGATGGTGCGGCGGCTGCGCGCCAAGCCCGGCGGCGACGCGGTCGGCGTGACGATCGGCGACTTCGCCACCACGCGGGTCGACGGGACGTTCTCGCTCGCCTACCTGGTCTTCAACACCATCAACAACCTGACGACGCAGGCGGCGCAGGTCGCCTGTTTCCGTAACGTCGCCGCGCATCTGGAGCCGGGCGGTTGTTTCGTCATCGAGGTCGGCGTTCCGGAGCTGCGGAAACTGCCGCCGGGGCAGAACGTCGTGCCGTTCCAGGTGAGCCCGACGGGGTGGGCGTATGACGTCTACGACGTGGCCACCCAGTCGATGAGCTCGAACTATGTCGAGGTCGTCGACGGCCGCTGCGAGTTCACCTCGATTCCGTTCCGGTACGTGTGGCCCGCCGAGCTGGATCTGATGGCCGAGCTGGCGGGCATGCGCCTGCGCGAACGCTGGGAGGACTGGACGCGCGCGCCGTTCACCAGCGAGAGCGGCCGGCACGTCTCCGTCTGGGAGAAGCCCGCCGCCTGACCGCCGCGTCCGCCGCCGTCAAGATCGTTAACGAGGTGGCAACGGCCATGTAACCGGACATGACCGTTCACGCGGTGCCATGCCAGAGCAAATCTCGCAAACCCCTATAAACGTTGCACGTCACTTGAGTGACACGACGTCGCGGGGTCTGGCATCGAAAGGCACCGCATGCGCGTGCGCAGACGCGGCTGGAGAGCCGCCGTGGCCGGGACGGTCCTGACGGCCGCCGTCCTGGTCGCATCGCCGGTCCAGGCGGCACCGGCGTCCGCCGGCTGGAAGGTCGAGAAGGTCCCGGGCGGCCACCGCGTGACCCTCAGGCTGGACGAGCCGCTGCCCGTCCGCGACGCCGTCCCCGAACTGGCCGTCGACGGCCGTTCGCTGGGCCCCGCGCAGGAGTCCCCCGACGGCAGGACGCTGACGGTCGTCACCGCGGACCGGCGGGCCGCCGATCCGGGCTCGGTGCAGGTGGCCTGGAACGGCGAGGTCCCCTCGGCGGCCACGCCCAGGTCGGCCAAGGCCGTGCCCGCGCCGTCCGCCAAGGGCAGGCCGCTGCCCGCCGACCCGGCCGACCCCGGCCCCTACGCGGTGAGCGTCACCGGCTACGACCTCGGCGACACGGCGATCGAACTGGCGGGGCTCGGCGGCCGTAAGGCCGAGATCCGCGCCGAGGCGTACCTGCCGAACCGGCGCGGCAAGGCCCCGCTGGTGCTGTTCCTGCACGGCCGCCACTCGGCCTGCTACAACCCGGCCACCTGGAGGACGTCCAACTCGCAGTGGCCGTGCCCGGAGGGCGAGAAGCCGATCGACAGCTACCAGGGGTACCGGGAGCCGGCCAAGGTGCTGGCCGGCCACGGCTACACCGTGGTGTCGATCAGCGCGAACGGCGTCAACGCGGCCGACAACCCCTACAGCGACGACCGGGGCGCGCTGGCGCGCGGCGAGCTGGTGATGCGCCACCTCGACCTGCTGGCCGAGGGCACCCGGGGCCGCGGCCCGCTCGGCTCGGTCTTCGCCGGCCGGCTCGACATGAACGACATCGGGCTGATGGGGCACTCGCGGGGCGGCGAGGGCGTCGTCAAGGCCGCGCTGCTCAACGACGGCCGCGGCAGGCCGTACGGGATCAGGGCGGTGCTGCCGCTGGCGCCGACCGACTTCGCGCGGGCGACGCTGCCGAACATCCCGATGGCGGTGATGCTGCCGTACTGCGACGGCGACGTGTCCAACCAGCAGGGGCAGCACTTCTACGACGACACCCGGTACGCCGACGCCGGCGACCGGGCCTTCCGCGCCGGCCAGATGATGATGGGCGCGAACCACAACTTCTTCAACACCGAGTGGACGCCGGGGGTGGCGCGCTTCCCCGCGGGCGACGACTGGTCCAACGACAACGACCCGGTGTGCGGGACCACCGCGCCGGGGCGCCTGTCCGCCGCCGAGCAGGTCAAGCTCGGCACCGCCTACATCGCCGGGTTCTTCCGTCTCGTCCAGGGCGCTGAGGACCGGTTCCTGCCGCTGTTCGACGGCAGCGGAGGGCGGGCGGCCTCGGCGGGACGGGCGGTCGTCCACACCGTCGCGCAGGCTCCCGCCGAGGACCGCGCGGACCTGGCCACGTTCACGTCGCTGCCCGGCTCGGTGCGGATCGGCGGCGCGGCGGCCGGCGTCGTCTGCGCGGGCATGTTGGACCGTTCCCCGCAGAGCGGGCTGCCGTCCTGCGCGACCCGGCTGACCACCTCCCAGGCACCGTCGTGGACGCCCGCCACGTACGCGCCGAACGTGCCGTCCACACCCGTGCTGCGGCTGACCTGGACCGCCGCGGGCGGCGACGTGACGGTCGCCGTCCCGCCCGGGTCGGCGAACCTGCGCAGGTACGGTGCGCTGACGTTCCGCGCCGCGCTGGACGAGTCCACCTCCGCCGCCGACCTGACCGTCACCGTCACCGACCGCGGGGGCCGCGCCGCGAGCGTCCCGCTGTCGCGGGTGAGCGACGCGCTGACCGCGTTTCCGGGCACGACCTCGCCGCTGCCCAAGACGTGGCTGCGGACGGTGCGGATCCCCGCGTCCGAGCTGAAGGGCGCCGACCTGTCCTCGGTGGCGTCCGTGCGTCTCGCCGCCGCCGGTCAGAGCGGCGGCGTCTACCTCGCCGACCTGGCGTTCACCGACGTCACGACGGGCAAGGCCCGCGTGGCGGCGCTCCCCCAGGTGTCGGTGCGCGACCTGACCGTCCCCGAGGGCGACGGCCCCGGCACGGCGACGATGACGCTGTCGCTGTCACGCAGGGCCAAGGAGCCGGTGACGGTCAACGTCCAGTCGATCGTGGCGGGCACGGCGCCGGTCATCGCGCAGGTCGCCGGAAAGGTCGTCATCCCGGCGGGGGCGACGACGGCGACCTTCGACGTGCCGCTGGCGGGCGACACGACGGCGGCGACGGCGGCGCGGTCCTACCAGGTCGTGGCGTCCGCGCCGGAGAACGCGGTCATCGGCGACGGGTTCGCCCGTCTCGTCGTCACCGACGACGACGGCGTCTGACCGTCCGCGACGCCGGGGCGGCGCTCCCGCCGCCCGCCCCGGCGTTCCGGCAGCGTCAGGCCTTCGGCTCCTGCTGCCGGGCGGTCTGCCGCCTGGTGGCGAGCAGGCTGGTGACGGTGGTCACGGCCAGCACGACGACGATGAAGCCCAGCGAGACCGCGATGCCGATCTCCGGGACGTGCACGCCGGACTCGTGCAGCGCGTGCAGCACCAGCTTGACCCCGATGAACCCCAGGATGATCGACAGCCCGTAGGTCAGGTGGACCAGCCGCTTGAGCAGCCCGCCGATGAGGAAGTAGAGCTGGCGCAGCCCCATGAGGGCGAACGCGTTGGCGGTGAAGACGATGTACGGGTCCTCGGTCAGGCCGTAGATGGCGGGGATGGAGTCGAGGGCGAACAGCACGTCGGTGGAGCCGATCGCCAGCATCACCACCATCATCGGCGTCATCACGCGCCGCCCGTTCTCCCGCACGAACAGCTTGGTGCCGTGGTAGCGGTCGGCGACGCCGAAGCGGCGCTCGACGGCCTTGAGCAGCTTGTTCTCCTCGTACTCCTCGTCGTGGCCGCCGGAGCGGGCGTCCTGGACCAGCTTCCACGCCGTCCAGATCAGGAACGCCCCGAAGATGTAGAACACCCAGGAGAAGGCCGAGATGGCGGCCGCGCCCGCGGCGATGAAGCCCGCCCGCATCACCAGCGCCATCAGCACACCGACCATGAGCACCCGCTGCTGGTACGGCGCGGGCACCGCGAACCTCGACATGATCAGCACGAACACGAACAGGTTGTCCACGCTCAGCGACTTCTCGGTGATGAAGCCCGCGAAGAACTCCCCGGCCGGTCCGCCGCCGCCGAACACCAGCAGGGCCAGCCCGAAGCCGACGGCCAGCGCCACCCACACCGCCGACCAGATGCCGGCCTCCTTGGTGGACACCTCGTGCGGCTTGCGTCCGATGAGGAAGTCCACGGCGATGAGCACGCACAGGCCCACGACGGTCAGCGCCCACACGCCGAAAGTAACGTCCACTGCTCCTCCTGAGGCCGACGCGACAAAACCCTGCCAGTCACGAGGAGTCGTGACAATGTCCCGCGTTGTCACCGGCCGCCGGAGACTCCGCGGGGCGTCAGGGTGCGGCCGGGATCCAGTTGCCGTGGAAGCCGGACGGGACGCGGACGGGCAGGTGGACGAGCCCGACGGTCTCCAGGGTCTGCGCGTCGACGAGGGCGAGGTCGCTGCGGCCGGTCGCGGCGTCGTGGACGTACCCCATGAGCACGCCTTCGTCCTCGTCCGCGTCGTCCGACGCCGGCACGAAGACGAACTCCCCGGCGGCGCGGCCGGGACCGAACCGGTGCACGGCGGTCGTGCCCGCGGCCAGGTCGTGCTTGAACAGCACGTCCGGGTCGAAGTCGAGGAGCCGCTCGCGCCCCGCGCCGGTGTCGGCGCCGACCGAGTAGCCGTAGCGGTGGCGCCTTCCCACCAGGCGTTCGTCCGCGCGCGGGAACTCCTGCGGGCGGTCGTCCACGACGTCCTGCGTGACCCTGCCCGAGGCGGGGTCGACGCGCCAGCGTTCGAGGACGGGGACGCCCTCGCCCGGCACCGTCCCGCCGGCGAACATCTTCGGGTGCCGGACGACGTCGACGACGATCACGTCACCGTCCTCGTAGGCGTTGAGCTGGTGGAACACGTAGCACGGCGCGATCCCGAACCAGCGGACGCCGCCGGACCCGCCGTCGCGCGGCAGCACCCCCACGCGGGCCGGGTAGTCCGGGTTCCAGGCGTACGGGACGCCCAGGCCGGAGGAGTAGCGCGACCCCAGCCACGCGGCGCGGGCGATGACCGGCTCGGGGATGGGCGTGCGACCGACCACGCGCGACAGCAGGGAGCGCCCGGGGCGCGCCAGCCAGCGCGGCATGCCGCGGGTCGCCAGGCGCGGGTCGAACGTGACCGGCAGGTCGAACAGGATCACGTGGCGGTCGGTGAGGGCGAAGTCGTGCATCATCGGGCTGCCGCCGACCTCGACGTCCACGATGCGGCGGATCCGCCCGGCCGCGGTGAGCACCGAGTACTGCACCCGGTTGCCCCAGCCGAAGAAGTAGGAGACGGCGTGCAGTTCGCCGGTGTCCGGGTCGCGGTGCGGGTGGGCGGTGTAGCCGCCGGGCAGGGTGCCGTCGAAGTCGCAGGCGCCGACGGTCTCCAGTTCGTCGGTCAGCTCGTAGGGCCGGGTGCCCCCCTCCACCAGCGCGAGGGTCCTGCCGGCGTGGCCGAGGACGTTGGTGTTGACGGCGAAGTCCATGCCCGCGTGGACGCGTCCGGGCCTGGGCCGTTCGCCGAGGGCGCGGGAGACGTCCGCGGTGCGGACCCAGCGGTTGCGGTACCACTCGGCGCGCCCGCCGCGCAGCCGCACGCCGTGCACCATGCCGTCGCCGGCGAACAGATGGTCGGCCTCCGGGTCGAAGCCGCCCATCGGGTTGGGGCCGATGCGCACGTAGCGCCCGTCGAGGTGCTCGGGGACGGTCCCGGTCACCGCCAGGTCGACGGCGGTGTGCTCGGTGCGGACGGGGGCGTAGCCGCGCTCGGTCGCGCTGGGGGTCATCGGGCACCTCCCGATCGTCATAACGGCGTTATGTGAGGTATAACGTCGTTATGACAAAGGTGTCAACCAACGGGGTGCCGGACCGGGACGTCCGGCCGGTCCGGGTGCGGCTGCTGGAGGCGGCGGCGCGGCTGCTGGCCGACGAGGGCCCCCGGGCGCTGACCACGCGCCGGCTCGCCTCGGAGGTGGGCGCGTCGACGATGGTCGTCTACCACCACTTCGGGGGCATGCCGGAACTGGTGCGCGCGGTGATCGTCGAGGGGTTCGCGCGGCTGGCCGAGCACATGGCGGCGGTCCCCCGCACCGCCGACCCGGTGGCCGACCTCGGCCGCCTGGCACTGGCGTACCGGGCCAACGCCCGCGCCAACCCGCACCTGTACGCGGTCATGTTCGGCGGCGTGCCGCTGGACGGGCAGGCGCCGCCCGCCGAGGAGCCGGTCGCGGGCCGCGCCGCGTCCGGCGCCGGGACGTTCGGCGTCGAGACGTTCGCCGCGGAGACGTTCGGCGTGCTGGTCGAGGCCGCCGCCCGCGCCATGGACGCGGGACGGCTGCGCCGCGACGACCCCGAACACGTCTCGGCGCAGCTGTGGAGCGCGGTACACGGGTTCGTCATGCTGGAACTCGCCGGTCAGTTCACCGGGGGCGCCGAGACCGTGCTCACCTCGATGCTGGTCAACCTGGGCGTCGGCCTGGGGGACGCCCCCGACGCCGCCGCCCGCTCGCTGCGGGCCGCCCTCGACACGCCCGCGCCCTGACCCGGCGGGCTCCCCCGACGGCGCCGACGGCGAGCGGGCGATCTTGCGAAACCCGGGTGCGCAAAACCGTGCGCATGACCGACCATGGAGGTGTGACGGGGATCCACGGAATGGGCGATCAGCCGTTGCTGCGGTTGGGCGCTCAGATGGCCGAGGTCGAGGCGCTGTACGCGTGCGTGCTCAACGCCTCCGACCAGCACACCGAACAGCACGCCCTGCGGGAGCTCGCGGGGGCGGGCGCCCGGCTGGCCGACCTGGCGCACGCCGCGGCGGGCCCGCCCGACGGCGGCCTCGCGGCGACCGGCGCCGTGGCGGCGCGCGGCCCGAAGAGGCAGGTTCGTGTTCGCATCACCTGCTCCGCCCCGGCGCCGCCGCGCCGGAGCAAGCTGGAGCGTCGCATCTCGGGGGCGCGGCGCACCGTCGACTGGATCGTCTCGCGCACCGGCGGCTGACCGTCCGCTCGGCGCGTCCGGCGGCGGCCACCGGTGGGACGGCGGCCGCCGCCGGAAAGCACACCCGCGCATGAATATCGCCGCGCGAGGTATTTCCCACCCGGAGGTGGTCGGCATGGGCGGCGGTGAGGTCCGCGACGGCGTTTCGCTCACCAATCTCGAGCAACCCCTGTTCGAGGGCGCGGACGCGACCAAGCGGGACCTGGTCGACTATCTGGACGCCATCGGCGAACGGTTCGTCGCGCAACTGGCGGACCGGCCGTTGTCGGTCGTCCGGGTGCTGCGCGGCCAAGAACCGTTCATGCAGAAGAACCTGCCGAAATACACCCCGCCGTGGGTGCCGAAAGCACGGTTGTGGGCGGAATCGTCCAGGCGCGAGGTGACGTACGCGCTGTGCAACGACCGCCGAACGCTGCTGTGGTTCGCCAATCAGCGCGCCGTCGAATACCACCTGCCCCTGGTCCGCGTCGGGCATTGGGACGAGCCCACGCATCTGGTGCTCGACATCGACCCGCCGTCCGGCGACGGGGAGTCGTTCGGCCTGGCCGTCCGCACCGCTCGTCTCGTCCGGCAGGCGCTGGCCGACTCCGGCCTGGCGGGGGCGGTGAAGACGAGCGGTTCCAAGGGCGTGCACGTGTTCGTGCCGGTGGCGCGGGCGACGATGGAGGAGGCCGCGGCCGCGACCCGCGCCCTGGCCGCACGCGCCGAACGGCTCGACCCCGCGCTCGCCACGACGGCGTTCATCCGCGAGGACCGGGCGGGCAAGGTGTTCATCGACTCCACCCGCGCCGGCACGGCGACGGTCGTGGCCGCCTACAGCCCGCGGGTCCGTCCGGGCGCGCCGGTGTCGTTCCCCGTGCCCTGGGACGATCTGGACGACGTCGCCCCCGGCGATTTCACCCTGCGCACGGCCGCGCCTCTGGTCGCCGAACGAGATCCGTGGACGGAACTGATGCCCGCGCCGCAATCGCTCGGTGCCGACCTGATCGAGGAGGGCCGCGCCATTCCGGTGGCCCGCGTGCAGGCCATGCACGAAGGAAAACGCCGCGCCCGCGCCCGCCGCGCCGCCGGCCAATAGCGCATTTCTCGCAACGGGCCGGCGGAAAAACCCTTGGCATTTCCGTGGCCGACCGGGTTACCGTCGCGCTCACCGCGTGATTTTCGTGATCGCGGGCCCGTCCGGTCCGCCGGTCACGCCTGTCCGCACGCGGTCGTCGTCAACCGACCGTAAGGAGGACCGGCCCCATGGTCGCCACATTCCTGGACCTGGCCCACGTCCGCAACATCGGAATCATGGCCCACATCGACGCGGGCAAGACCACGACGACCGAGCGGATCCTGTACTACACCGGCGTCTCCTACCGGATCGGCGAGGTCCACGACGGCACCACCGTCATGGACTGGACCCCGCAGGAACGCGACCGCGGCATCACGATCACCTCCGCCGCGACCACCTGCCGCTGGCGGGTCGACGGCACCGACCACGCCGTCACCATCATCGACACCCCCGGGCACGTCGATTTCACCGTCGAGGTGGAGCGCTGCCTGCGGGTGCTGGACGGCGCCGTCGCGGTGTTCGACGGCGTCGCCGGGGTCGAGCCGCAGTCGGAGACGGTGTGGCGCCAGGCGGACCGGTATTCGGTGCCCCGGGTCGCGTTCGTCAACAAGATGGACCGCGCCGGGGCCGACTTCCACCGCTGCGTGCGGATGATCGAGAGCCGTCTGGGCGCGGTGCCGCTGGTGCTGCACCTGCCCGTGGGCGCCGAGGCCGACTTCACCGGCGTGGTCGACCTGGTCGCCATGCGGGCGCTGCTGTGGTCGGACGACGACGGCACGACGTTCGACGTGACCGACGTCCCAGCGCACCTCGCCGGCACCGCCCGCGAATGGCGCGGCAGGCTCGTCGAGACGCTCGCCGAACACGACGAACGGATGCTGGAGCTGGTGCTGGACGGCACCGGGCCGTCCGAGGAGGACCTGCACGCGGCCATCCGCCGGCTCACCGTCGCGACGGACGGCGCGCACACCTTCACACCGGTGCTGTGCGGCTCGGCGTTCAGGAACAAGGGGGTGCAGCCCTTGCTGGACGCGGTCGTGCGCTACCTGCCGTCCCCGCTGGACGCCCCGCCGGTCGAGGGGTTCGCCGACGGGGCGGTGGTGCGGCGCCGTCCGTCCGACGACGAGCCCCTGGCCGCCCTCGCGTTCAAGATCATGTCGGACCCGCATCTGGGCCGGCTGGTCTTCGTCCGCGTCTACTCGGGACGGCTGCGGGCGGGCGCGGCCGTGCTGAACCCGGTCCGAGGGCGGCGCGAGCGCATCGGCAAGATCTACCGCGTGCACGCCAACCGGCGTGAGGAGATCGAGTCGGCGGGCGCCGGCGACATCGTCGCGGTCATGGGCCTCAGGCAGACCACGACGGGCGAGACGCTGTGCGACCCGGCCGCCCCGGTGGTCCTGGAGTCGATGGACTTCCCCGCCCCGGTCATCGAGGTCGCGGTCGAGCCGCGCTCGCGCGCCGACCAGGACCGGCTCGCCGCCGCGATCCAGCGGCTCGCCGAGGAGGACCCGTCCTTCCACGTGCGCGCCGACGCCGAGACCGGGCAGACGGTCCTCGGCGGCATGGGCGAACTGCACCTGGAGGTGCTCGTCGATCGCATGCGGGACGAGTACGGCGTCGTCGCCGACGTGGGCAGGCCGCGCGTGGCGTACCGCGAGACGATCCGCGCGGCCGTGGACGGCGTCGACCACACCCATCGCAAGCAGAAGGGAGGCAAGGGCCAGTTCGCCAGGGTGCGGATCGCGGTGGAGCCGATCGAGGGCGGCGACGCCGCGTACGAGTTCGTCAACCGGGTCACCGGCGGCCGCGTGCCCAAGGAGTTCGTCCCGGCCGTGGACGCGGGCTGCCAGGAGGCGATGCGGTTCGGCGTGCTGGCCGGATACGAGATGACGGGCGTGCGCGTCGTCCTGCTCGACGGCGAGCACCACGAGGTCGACTCCTCCGAGCTCGCCTTCAAGATCGCCGGTTCGCGGGCGTTCACCGAGGCGGTCCGGCGCGCCGACCCCGTCCTGCTCGAACCGGTGATGGCCGTCGAGGTCACCGTGCCCGAGGAGCACATGGGCGCGGTCATCGGCGACCTCAACGCGCGCCGCGGCCACGTGTCCGGCATGACCGAACGTTCGGGCGCCCGCGTCATCGAGGCCCGCGTCCCGCTGGCCGAGATGTTCGGTTACGTCGGCGCCCTGCGCGGCATGACGTCGGGTCGCGCCGGCTACACCATGCGGTTCGCCGCCTACGCCGAAGCGCCCCGCGCCGTCACCGAGAAGGTCGTCTCCGGCACCTGACCGCCTGAGGCCGCGCGGACGTG
>NZ_BAAAZG010000015.1:0-28482 GCF_039536785.1 Actinomadura miaoliensis | reverse complement strand
GGTCAGGTCGCCGGGAGGGGGGACGCGTCGTCGGCGGCGTCCTGGTAGCCGCTGGCCTGGAGGGTGAACAGGCGGGCGTAGGTGCCGTCCCTGTCGAGCAGCTCTTCGTGGGTGCCCCGCTCGGTGACCGTGCCGTCCTCCAGCACCACGATCGTGGACGCGTCGCGGACGGTGCTGAGCCGGTGCGAGATCAGCAGGCTGGTGCGGCCGGTGCGGTGGTCGCGCAGGCCGCGGTGCACCTCGTGCTCGGCCTCGGCGTCCAGGCCGGAGCTGGGCTCGTCCAGGACCAGCAGGTCGGTGTCGTCGCGCAGCAGGGCGCGGGCGATCGCCACGCGCTGCCACTGGCCGCCCGACAGCAGCACGCCGGTGTTCGGGTCCTCCCACAGCGGCGACTCGAACGTCCGCGACAGCATCGTGTCGTAGCCGCGCGGCAGCGCGGCCAGGGTGTCGTGGCATCCGGCGCGGCGGGCGGCGGCCTCGATGCGTGCGCGGTCGTCCAGCGCGGCCAGGTCGCCGACGCCGATGTTGTCGGCGGCGCTCAGCTCGTAGGCCATGAAGTCCTGGAAGACGGTGCCGATGCGGCGGCGCAGTTCCTCGACGGGCAGGTCGCGCAGGTCCACGCCGTCCCACAGGACGGCGCCGCGGGTGGGGTCGTACAGGCGGCACAGCAGTTTGACCAGGGTGCTCTTGCCGCCGCCGTTGGGGCCGACGAGCGCGGTGGCCTCCCCGGCGGGGATGGTCAGGGTGACGCCGCGCAGTACCCACGGCAGGTCGTCGCCGTAACGGAACCAGACGTCGCGCAGCTCGATGCCCTCGCGCAGCGGGGGGACGCCGCGGGGGCGGGGCGGCGCCGGCAGGTCGGGCCCGGCGTCGACGACGTGCCGGTAGTGGCCGAACAGCAGCATGGCCTCGTGCATGCGGCCCGCGCTGCTGGTCACGATGGTCAGGCCGTCCTGGACGCCCGCGACGGCGGCGACGAACACCGACACGTCGCCGATGGTGAGCCGTCCGGCGCGGGCCGCGTGCACCGCCCACACCAGCCCGCCGGCGGCCACCAGGGCGCACAGCAGCCCGTGCGCGCCCTGGACGAACAGCTCGCGGCGGCCCATGCGGCGCCGGGCGGCGTTGATCCAGCGCAGCTCGGCGAGCATGCGGCCGCCGAACAGGGTGCCGAGCCCGTACAGGCGCACCTCCTTGGCGGCGCCGAGGCTGGTGAGCAGCTGCGAGTAGAACAACTCGCGGCGGGTGGCGTGGCCGAGGTCGGCCAGCATGCGCGCCCGGAAGCGGCTCAGCCGGATCTGCCCGTGCAACGCGACGGCGCCCGTCACCGCGACGAGCACCAGCATCCACGGGCTCAGCACGGCGAGGGTGACGAGGAACCCGGTGACCATCAGCAGGCCCTGGACGCCGTCGAGCCCGCCGTCGACGACCTCGGACGGGCCGGTCGGGCCCGTGTCGGCGGCCAGCGACAGCCGGTCGTGGAAGCGCGGGTCCTCGAAACGGCGCAGGCCGGGCATGGCGGCGACGGCCTTGTAGAGACGGCCGCGCGCCGTCAGGTCGATGGCCCGTCCCAGTTCGCCCTCGACGTACCGCAGCAACTGGGGCACCAGGCCGGCGGCCACCCCGGCCGCGCCCAGCGCCAGGACCGGGACCAGCAGCGGCGCGCCGGGGACGGCGAGCCGGTCGAGCACCACCTTGGTCAGCCAGGCGACCAGCACCGGCAGGGCGCTGGCCACGACGGCCAGGGCGACGCGCAGCAGCAGCCGGGCTCGGCCCGACGCCCACGCCAGCTCCACCGCCGACGCCAGGTGGCGCGGGGCCGCCCGGTCGCGGGTCACGCGGACGCCAGGTCGGGGATGCGTTCGGGCAGCGCGTAGCTGGCGACCATCACGTCGTCGCGCAGCACGCCGTACGCGGGCAGCGCGCCCACCCCGAAGGCGCGCACCAGCGGGCCTCCCTCCTCGCGCTCGGTGAGCACGCGCGCCACCGGCGCGAGCCGCTCGCACAGCTCACCGACCCCGGCGGAGGCGCCCAGCACCACGGCCAGGACCTGGTCGCGGCCGCCGGGCGCCGCCTGCGCGCGGGCGAGGAACTCCGGCACGCTGTCCTCGCACAGCGGGCAGCCGGGCGCCAGGAAACCGACGAGCGTCGTGCCGCTCAGGCCGTCCCGCGTCACCTGCCCGCCGTCGGCGTCGGTCACCTCGAACTCGCCGACGCGGGTGCCGGGCGCGACGTCCAGCGGCGCCGGCTCGGCCGCCGGTCCGCGGGGACGTCCGTTAGCCAGCAGGCGGGTGTGCTCGCCGAGGCGGCGGATGACGGCCAGCAGCAGCACCATGTTGACCAGGCACAGCGCGCCGACGGTCGTCACCGCGGCCGTCGCGTACGACATGCGGCCTCCTCACGGGAACGCGGGACTAGCGGGAAGGGGACCCGGGCCGGACGGGCCGGACGAGGAACACCAGCTCCTCCAGGTCGATCAGCAGCAGCGCGACCGCCGCGCCGGCGATCACGGTGAGGGCGAGGGTCTGCCCCGGCGGCGGCGGCCCGGCCGCGGTCGCGGCCAGGACGGCGCCCGCCGCCGCGACCAGCAGCAGGATCGCGTTGCGCACCACGTGGACGGCGCCGGGCGGACGCCGTCCCACGCCGAAGCAGCGGCACGGCACCTGGACCCGGCCCCGGACCATCCGGACGACGGCGACGGTGAACACCGCCATCAGCAGCGTCGCCGCCGCCAGCGACGCGACGGCGAACGCCGGGACCGGCGCGGCCGCCGCCGTCGCCGCCTCGGCGGCCACCGTCACCGCCGCCAGGGGGCCCGCCGCGCGCGACGGGACCCCGGCGCCGGTCGACAGCCAGCGGCGGAAGTCCGCGTAGGCGGCCCTGCCGGTGAGCTTGGCGGCCGCCGAGAACGCGAACGTCACCGCGACGACCGCCTGCGCACCTGCCGCCAGGTAGGACGGCACGTCGCTAGTAGCCGATCTGTGTCACCTCTCCCCGCGTGAACGGCCCGCCGCGCATCAGCAGCTCGGCCATGTGGTCGCCGAGGTTCAGGCCCAGGTCGTGCTGCATCCACATGAACTGGCCCGCCGGGTTGACCTCCAGGAAGATGTGCTCCCCTTCGGGCGTGACGATGAAGTCCACGGCGGCGTACACCGCGTGCAGCTCGGTCAGCAGTTCCTGGGTCTTCTTGACGACGTCCTCGGGCAGCGGGCGGTAGTCGCCATAGGGCAGCGAGCCGACCTCGCCCGAGGCGCCCCGCCAGTCCACCGTCGTCCGGTCGTCGTTCTGCGAGTCGATCACGACCGGGAAGTACTTGTTCCCGATCACGGTCAGCCGCACCTCGTAGGCCTTGTCGACGTACTCCTGGAACATGCACATCGTGTGGCCGACCCGGTCGAGGTGCTCGTGGATCTCGTCGCCGACCACCGCGGTGAGCAGCCCGCCGGGGAACGCGCCCGGATAGTGGATCACCCCGCCGATCTGCGACTTGTACACGATCGGCCGCTCGGAGCGTTCCACCAGCGCGGCGACCTCCGCCGGGTCGTTGGTCAGCAGGGTGCGCGGCGTGCGCAGCCCCACCCGCCGGGCCAGCTCCAGCTGGTACGGCTTGAGCTCGCCGACCGCGTCGATGTCGGGCCGGTTCACCCACAGGCAGTCGGTGGCGCGCAGGATGCCGCCGACGGCCTGCATGGCCTCCTTGCGGGCGAACAGCCTCTCGGGTTCGCCCATGGCCGGGTCGAACTCGAAGGCGGTCGGGCGGCGGTACCACACCGACGCCAGCCGGTCCAGGTCGACCTCGCGGTCGCCGTGCCGCATGACGCGGCGGCGGCCGTCGAAGTCGGAGGTGGTGAACGTCAGCCGGCGCGGGAAGTAGCTGAGGTCGACGCGGACGACCTCGGCTCCCCGGGCCGACAGGGTCTGGATCACCGGGTCGACCGTGGGATCGAACTCCTGGGTCAGAATGAGGACCCGGGGGGCCGTCGACATCATGCGCAGGTGTCGTCCCTGCACTTGTCGCTGCCCATGTAGCAGCTGGTGTTGGTGTTGGTGGCGACGCCGGCGGTGATCGTTCCGGGCGGGAAGACCCAGGTCTGGGTCTCCTCGTCGTAGTGGCCCTCCTCCGGCATGGCCGGGTAGCCGTCCCACTGGGAGTACAGGTAGGCCAGCGGCTGCAGGCTCGGGTCGGCCGGCGGCTGCGGTTCGATGCGGTGCCCGTCGATGAACGACAGAGCCGTCTGCAGCGGCTCTCGGGTGAGGGTGTGGGACATCACTGACTTCCCTTCTCCGCCGGGGTCTCCGACGGACGTTCCGGGGACGACGGAGGCGACGGCGGGCCGCCGGAGCCCGCGGAGCCTTCGCCGGGCGGCGGCCCGGCGAAGGGCTCGGTGATCCCGGCGATCCCGGTCACCTCTCCGGAGAACCGCCAGACCAGTTCGTCCTCGTCGTAGTGCCCGGCGGTGAACGCCAGGTCGTGCTCCGGCTCGTCCTCGTCGACCTGCTGGTACAGGTAGCCGAGGGGCGCGCCGGGGGCCAGCCGTCGCCCCTCGCGAAGCCGCGCGGGGACACCACGTACGATGAGCGAACCGTCCCGCAGTTCCGGTGGATCGAAGCGCAGGAACGCCGGCGGGTCGGTGGGTCTGGAGGCCGTCGGACCGGCGGATTCGATCACTGCTGCAGCATCGCCGATCGGCGCTTTCGCTCCGCTCTCAGTTCGCTCTCAGCCTCCCGGCGCGCGAAACCCCAGGTCACGCGCGCGAGGGCGGGGCCGCGACGGGTGAGGCGGCGCGGTCGGGAGATCGCCCGGTCAGGCTGGGATGCCGAGGAGGGCGAGGCGGCCCGTCCGGTCGCCGCCGCGGTCGGCGGCGGCCAGGCCCACCCGCAGGACGCGGCGGCGCTCGTCGTCGCGGCCGAGCCGGGCGAGGAACGGCAGGGCGGCGCCGGCCAGCGCCACCGTCAGGTCGTCGTGGCCGTGCTCCCACGCCTGCCCCAGGGCCGCGCGCACCGCGCCGGACTCGGCGTCGTACCAGGCCTCGGGGCACTCCGGCAGCGGGACGCGGTAGCCGACCGCGCGTGCCGGTGCCGCGTTCCGCGACGACGTGCCGAACAACCAGGCTCCGACCTCGTCGAGCAGGTACAGCCATCCGCCGAGCACCCGCCGCACGGCCGCGTCCCGCGCCGCCCGCGGCTCGGTGGCGCGGGCGCGTTCGGCGGCGTAGAGCCGCAGCAGGTCGCAGCGGCCGTAGCGGAGCTGCCCGGCGTCGTCGTCCCCGAGCGGGTCGAGCAGCCCCGCGTCGGCGAGCGCCTCCAGGTGCGCGGTCGCCGTGTCCACCGGGACGTCGAGCAGGGCGGCGGCCGTCCACGCGGCGAAGTCGCGCGTGCGCGCCAGGCCGAGCAGCCGGAACGCGCGGCGCGGCCCCGCGTCCAGGGCGCAGTACGCGGCGTCCAGGCCGGGGCGGACGGCCAGCCCGTGCACCTCCAGCCCGTCCAGCCTGCCGTCCTCGTCGCGCAGGCCGGCGGCCAGCCGTCCGGGGCTCAGCGCGGGCCGGGCCGCCAGGCGCACCCCGGCGACGCGCACGGCCAGCGGGAGACGGTCGCAGAACCGGACGATCCGCGCCGCCGCCGGGTCGTCGGCCATGCCGTCGCGGCCGCTGACCCGGCCGAGCAGCCGGACCGCGTCCGGCCCGTCCAGGCCCTGCAGCCGGATCTGCCGGGCCCCGGCGAGGCCGCCGAGGAACGTGCGGCCGGTGACCAGCACGGCGCAGCCGGACGCCCCGGGGATCAGCGGACGCACCTGGGCCTCGTCCACGGCGTCGTCGAGGATCACCTGGAGGCCGCGGTCGGCCGTCAGCGACCGGTAGAGCGCGGCGCGGTCGTCGAGCGCGGCGGGGACGGCGGCGTCGGCGGCCCCCAGGACGCGCAGGAAGCGGCCGAGGACGTCGCGCGGGTCGGCCGGGCGGCCGTCCGGGCCGCGCAGCTCGGCGTACAGCTGCCCGCCCGGGAAAAGCGCGGCCGTACGGTGCGCGACGTGCACGGCGAGCGCGGTCTTGCCGATTCCGGGCAGCCCGTTGATCACGAAGACGAGGGGTCCGTGGCGGTCGGCGGCCGTCAGCATCGGCTCGCTGATCGCGGCGGTCTCCGCCCCGCGGCCGGTGAAGTCCGGCACGTCCGGCGGGAGCTGCCTGGGCACGGGCCGCAGCCGCCCGTCGCCCCGTAGCGCGGCCGCGTGGGCGTTGCGGATCTCCGCGGACGGGGCGATGCCCAGGTCGTCGGCCAGGCGCCGCCGTACCCGCTCGACCTGGCGCAGGGCCTCGGCGGGCCGTCCGGACGTCGCCAGCAACCGGACGAGCGCGGCCTGCAGCGGCTCGTCGTAGGGCGCGGCCGCGGCGACCTCCCGGACCAGCGGCACGACCTCGGCCTGGCGGCCCAGCCGGCACGCCAGGTCGGCGAGCGCGGCCGCGCAGTCGACCCGCGCCTGCTCGACGGCCCAGACGACGGGGTCGGCGTCGAGCCCTTCGGACCGGCCGCCCAGCACCGGCCCGCGCCACTCGCCGAGCGCGGCCGTCAGCAGCGACAGGCGCCGTCGCGGGTCGGCCGCCGTCTCGCTCTCCCGCACCCGCAGGGTGAACCGGGTGACGTCGACGGCGTCGTCCGGGGCCGTGAGCCGGTACCCGGACCCGGTGTGCTCCAGGCCGCAGGCCGTCCCCGCGACGTCGCGCAGCCAGCCCCGGAGCCGGTGCGCGGCGCACTGCAGCCCCCGCCGGGTCCCCTTGTCGGCGCCCCACGCCAGCGTCAGCAGCCGCTCCTCGCCGACGACCTCGCCCGGGGTGAGCGCCAGCACGCCGAGCAGCGCGCGCACGCTCGGCCCCGGCAGCGGGACGGGCCGGCCTTCGCTGCGGACGATCAGGTCGCCCAGGATGAGGATGTCCACTACGGCGCGCCTCTCGCCGACCCCGTTCGGGGGTGCCCTGCTGGGACCGTCACCGTCGCCGGTCGGGCGCGCGGTCGTCGATCATGACGAAGGTAGAGTGGTTCGGTCACCCGGGCAAGACTTCTCCGCGAAGAGGGTCCACGGGTGGGGCGGCCCGCGGCTCCTCTCCGGCTTCTACGGCTCCTCCGCGGCCAGGCGTCTGATCTCGGCGTCGTACTCCGCCTGCGGGGGCAGTCCCACGGCGGCGCGGCGTTCGTCCAGCCGTTCGGGGTCCTCGACCGGATGTGGACCGTAACCGGTCTCGGTCATCCCGTACTGGGTGCCGTACAGCTGCGGACGGCCCGCGTTGACCCGTACGCGGTCCTCCAGCCGGGCCAGGTCGGCGGGGTCGGCCTCCCCGGACGCGACGGCGCCCCGCAGCGCGTCCAGGAACATCCGCTGCGCCTCGGGCGACCTGTCGGCGTGCTGGGCGATCAGCCACGCGGCCTGCGCGCCGTCCTCCCCCGCCATGGACCGTCCGGGCCAGCCGCGTCCGCGCACGACCCGCCGCAGCCACGCCGCGTTGCGCCGATCGATCCACAGCCAGAGCACGGCGTAGTGCGGCGGCACCCTCCGCGGTGCGGCCGTGCGAATCCACTGGTCGCGCTTCGCGCGTCGCAGCAGCCGCGCCCGCAGCCTCCCGTCGATCCCCGTCATGCCCACCAGAGTGGCCGTCCCGCGTCCGGTGGGAAAGAGGCGGCCGGGCTCAGCGGGCGAGCAGGTCGCGCAGGGCCTCGGCGACGACGGCGGGCGCCTCCTCGGCCATGAAGTGGCCGCAGGTCACCGTCGTGTGGACCAGGTCCGGCGCCCACGCGCCCCACAGGGCCCGGGCGTCGTAGCCGAGCGCGGCGCCCCAGTCCTGCTGGAGCACGGCGACCGGCATCTCCAGGCGGTTGCCGGCCTCGCGGTCGGCCAGGTCGTGGGCGAGGTCGATGCCGGCGGACGCGCGGTAGTCGGCCACGATCGAGGGGACGGCCGCGCGGCAGGCCCGCAGGTAGGCGGCCCGGACGTCCGCCGGAACGGCCTCCGGGTCGTTCGCCCACAGGTCGAGGAAGTGGCCGAAGAAGTCGTCCGCGCTGGCGGCGATCATGCGTTCGGGCAGTCCGGGCGGCTGCGCCATCAGGTACAGGTGGAAGCCGACGGCGGCGGTGGCGCCGTGCATGACGTCCCACATGTCCGCCGTCGGCAGCACGTCCAGGCAGGCCAGGCGGGTGATCGCCGCGGGGTGGTCGAGGCCGGCGCGGAAGGCGACCAGCGCCCCGCGATCGTGCCCGGCGAGCGCGAACCGCTCGTGCCCCAGCGCCCGCGCCAATGCCACGACGTCGGCGGCCATCGTGCGTTTGCTGTAGGTGGTGTCGTCGACGGCCTCCGGCTTGTCGCTGTCGCCGTAGCCGCGCAGGTCGGGGCAGATCACGGTGTGGTCGGCCGCCAGGTCGGCGGCCACGTGCCGCCACATCAGGTGCGTCTGGGGGAAGCCGTGCAGCAGCACGACGGGGCTGCCGGAGCCGCCGACGGCCGCGTTCAGGGCGACCCCGTCGGCGACGGGGACGCGCCGGTAGTCGAATCCGGGGATGACAGGCGTCATGACGCCGTCCTTTCTCTTGGCTGGTCAGGTGGTTTCAGCCTGCCGGACGCGAATGAGCATCCGGTCAGCGCGCTACCGTGGCCTGGAGGAAGGAGGCTCGGTGCGGTTCGGGGTGCTGGGCCCGGTGACGGCCTGGGACGCCGCCGGGGACGCGATCGCCCTCAAGGGGCCGCGGCACCGCGCGGTGCTGGCCCGGCTGATCGTGGCCCGCCGTCGCGTCGTCCCCGTCGATCTGCTGGTCGCGGACCTGTGGGACGACCCGCCCGCCGGTGCCGTGAGCGCGGTGCGCACCTTCGTCGCCGCGCTGCGCCGCGCCCTGGAACCCGAGCGTCCGCCCCGTACACCGCCCCGCCTGCTGGTGACGGAAGGCCCCGGCTACGCCCTGCGCCCCGCCCCCGACGCGGTGGACGCGTGGCGGTTCGAACAGACCGTGTCCGCGTCCCTGCCGTCCGCCGACGCGCCCGCGCGCCTGACCGAGGCCCTCGGCTGGTGGCGCGGCCCCGCCTACGCCGACTTCGCCGACGAGCCCTGGGCCCGCGCGGAACGCTCCCGTCTCACCGAGCTTCGCCTGCACGCCGTCGAACGTCTCGCCTCGGCCCGCCTGGCCCTCGGCCTGGCCGCCGAGGCGATCCCCGACCTGGACGCCCACGTCGCCGACCACCCCTGGCGCGAGGACGCCTGGCGCCTGCTGGCCCTCGCGCTCTACCGCACCGGCCGCCAGGGCGACGCCCTCGCCGTCCTGCGCCGGGCCCGGACCCATCTCGTCGAGGAACTGGGCGTCGACCCCGGCCCCGCCCTGCGACGCCTCGAGACCGACATCCTGCGCCACGCCCCGCACCTCGCCCCCGACGGCGCGGCCCAGGTGTGGGCGCAGACCGCCGCCGTCTACGACCGCACCGTGACGTCAGGAGCCCGTGCCCGCCTGGAGTCCACCGTCGGCCTGCTCCGCAGCCTCGCCATGAGCGGCGGCGCCGGCCTGGAAGCGGCCCGGCGCCAGCGCACGGCCACCGTCGCGGCGGCCGAGGAACTCGGCGACGACGAACTGACCGCCCGCGTGATCGGCGCCTATGACGTCCCGGCCATCTGGACCCGCTCGGACGACCCCGACCAGGCCGCCCGGATCGTGGCGGCGGCCGAACGCGCCCTGACGTCCACGACCCATGAGGCGACCCGGGCCCGTCTCCTCGCCACCATCGCCCTGGAGATGCGCGGCACCCGCTCCCCCCGCGGCCCCCGGGCCGCCCGCGAGGCCGAAACGCTCGCCCGCCGCCTGAACGACCCCCGCCTGCTGGCCTTCGCGCTCAACGGCGTCTGGATGCAGACCTTCCACCGCGCGGGCCTGGCCCCCGAACGCGACGCGATCGGCGCCGAACTCATCGACCTGTCCGCCCGCCACGACCTGGCGTCGTACGAGATCCTCGGGCACCTCATCCGGTTGCAGGCCCGCAGCGCCCTGGCCGACTTCGTCGGCGCCGACGAGCACGCGGCCGCCGCCGACCGCCTGGCCGCCCACCACGAACGCCCCCTGGTCGGCGTCTTCACCCGGTGGTACGCCGCCCTGCGCCTCTCCACCTCAGGCGCTCCGCCCGCCGAGGTGCGAGCCGCCTACCAGTCCGCCGCCACCTTCCTGGACGGCGCGGGCATGCCGGGCCTGGAACACGGCCTGCTCCCGTTGGTTCTGCTATGCCTGGAACTGCCCGTCCCCGACCACCCCGACTGGGGCCCCTACGAACCCTGGGCCCGCCCCCTGGTCCTCCTGGCCGAAGACCGCCGCCCCGAAGCCTCCGCGGCCCTCCGCAACGTCCCGCCGCCACCACGAGACCTCCTCTACGAAGCCCTCTGGTGCCTGACCGCCCGCGCCGCCATCGCCCTGGGCGACCGCGACGTGATGCGACGCGCCCACACCGCGCTGGCCCCCGCCCGCGCCGAACTCGCCGGCGCCGCGAGCGGCCTGTTCTCCATGGGCCCGGTCGCCCGCCACCTCACCGCCCTGACGGCTCACGCCGCATCCTGATCTTGTTGTCGCCGTCACCGTGCCGCCCCACCTCGCGCAGACCGAGCCGCTGGTACAGCGCGTACGCCCGCCGGTTCACCACCAGCACGTCCAGGACGAGAGGCACGCCCTTCCGCTCGGCCTCGTCCACCAGCGCCCGGATCAGCCGCGTCCCGATCCCGCGCCCCTGGTACTCCGGAAGAACCTCGATGCGCCCCAGGTAGACATGGTCGGGATGGCGATCGACGCTGATCATGCCGACATCGACCCCGCCCAGGGTGATGACCTGCCAGCGCGCCGGATCGTACTGCCGCTCGTGATACTCCCGCTGCGCCTGCTCCTCCCACCCCCAGATCGCGTCGACATACTCCTTCATCGCCGCCTTGTGCAGCCGATAGCAGAACTCCCCGTCCTCACCACTCGCCTGCCGCAGCCCGACCCTTTCCACATCCTCGCTGTGCATTACGGCAGATTACGCAGACACCGACGAGGCCCGCCCGCGATAGCGGTTCGGCACGCCAGCGGCCAGGTGAACTGCTTCTTGTCGAGCCTGTCGTTGCGCTGCACCTCGACGACCACGCCCCACGGGCCGTCCTCGGTCTTCGCTTGCGCGCACTGTGCGGAATGTGGGCGGCATTCGGGGTGGTGCGGGGGCGCGGTGGGTCCGCGTCTCAGCCGACCACTCGTCTCCGCCGCGGGAGACGGGGCGTCAGGGGGTCCAGACCATCGTGCGTTGGTGGACGCGGTGGCCCTGGTAGCGGAGGCCTGGGATGACGGGGGCCGGGCCGTGTTCGACGAAGCCCCTGCGTTTGAAGAAGCGGACGGCTCGGGTGTTCTCGGCCACGGTCTGCAGGTGGCAGCCGCCGACGCCGTGTCCGGAGACGCGCTCCAGCCAGTGGTCCATGAGACGGTCGGCGGCACCGGTGCCGCGGGCTTCGGGGAGCACGTTGATGTGCAGGTGCGCGGGCCATCGGGCGTCGTGGAAGTCACCGGCGGTCGGCGCCCGCCGGACCGTCGCCCATGCCAGGTCGGCGAGGCTGCGGGCGAAGAACCTCGCCGGCCGCGGCCGGAGGAACGGGCGGTACCGCTTGATGGCCTGGTCGACGCGCGTGACCTCGCTGGGGAAGGCCGCGCTGTCCAGGCAGCCGGCCAGGTAGCCGACGACGCGGCCGTCCTCGATCGCCAGGAACAGCGAGCCGGGCTCCAGGTCCATGTACGGCTGGAGGTAGATCGCCGCCTCGGACTCGTCATGGCCCCACAGCGAACCGCTGGGCGAGCCGGCGCCGGCGCGGCCGTACAGGGCGTGGAGTTCCGGCCGGTCCCGTTCGGTGAACGTCCGGATCTTCACCATCCCCGCCTCCTTCGACGCGCGCCGTCCCTCCCCGAACCAACGATCGGCGGTTCCCACCTTCGGGGCGGAGCGGACACCAGCGGTCTCCCGAATGCCGAACCGTGCACCGATCACGGCCGGGCGACGTCAACGATCTGCCGATGCCGCCGAGGTTGCGGTAATCGGAGATCTGCCGACGCCTCCGTACTCACCGCGGCATGCGGTGAGGACGGAGGATCGCCGCCGAGTTGTTCCAGCCAGGTCGACAGAAACGACAGTCGGGTCGTCAACCTACCGGAAATGGCGACATGGTCTGCCACCACACGGACCACCGGCGCCTGCGGATCCCGCTGGGCCTGGTCGGCGGTGAGGATCCCGACGATCCCGTCAGGTCGTGCCAGTTGGGCGATGCCGAAGTCGGCGATGCCGTACTTCTGGGTGGCGGACACGTCGCCCGGCACGTATCCGAGCTTCAAGTACTGGGCGTTGCCGGGACGCTCGGTGTAACCGAATTTGGACCCGACTCGCTGGGCGCCTGCCACCATCGATTTCAGAACCATGGTGCCCCGGACGAACTTCGTGGGTGCGGTGGTCGAACCCGGTGTAGGTGCCGTCGACGTCCTCGAAAATGTACGGCTGCAGAAACGCGTGGTAAGGCGCCGTGCAGAACGTGCGAAGGCGGTTGGTATCGCCGCCGGTCACCTTGACCTGTGCGAGCCTTCGGCGCCAGGCGTCGCGGGTGGAGGCTCGGACGGCGTCGAAACCTCGGCCGCCGATCTCGCTCTGGAGGTTGCGGCGGGCGCCGTCCACGCTCACGTACGAAAGGCCCACCCGCATCTGCACCGGACTGTCGGAGTCAAACTGCAGGTAGGCGCCCGTACCGGGGCCTTTGACGTTGACGTGGCCGGAGAACGTGCGGGCCCGCTCGGGCTGAGGGCGACCGACAGGCTTGGGGTCCGCTGCGGGGGTCTTCGGTGGGGACGTGCCTTCGGCGGACGCGTCGCGGGGCGTGACCGAGTCGTCCTTCCACGTGCCGTGTGCCTTGACGGGACGGTCGAACGTGGCGTGGAAGTACACGCGGTAGCGGGATTTCGCGCCGCAGAACCCGCCGGTCTCGGCCCAGCCGAACGCCGTGTTGCCGCGGATCGTCACCTCCGCGTCGTCCACGCCGTTGATCGAGCCGGTGACAGATGGTGGCTTCAGGCCCGCCGCCACGGCGTGCATACCCAAGCAGAGTCGCGGAGGTCCCTTCGAACAACCGAGGAGGGGCATCCATGTCGGAAAGAACAGTTGGCAGGGCGGCCGCCGCGGCCGAGGCCGTGTGGGCCGTGGTGACGGGCGGCGCGTTCCCCTGCCGGGCTCCCCCCGAAAGGCCGGCGTCGGGCAGGGCGCGCAGCCGGTCGCGTCACGCGGATCTGTCCGGTGAAGGGCCTCAGCGTGCGGTTTGGTCGCGGCGTTGGCGGGCCGCGCGAATGGGGCTCGGCAGTACCCCGAAAAATCAACGGATTTGGCGGTTGGCCGACTAACATCGGTCGCCTTGATCGTTGACAAGCGGGGTGACCACAACCGTTTGGGCTGCGGATTGGGATCGTGCGGTACCTGCGTCGTTCTACCCGCCCCAATACCCCCGGTCATCCGCCCAAGCGGCGCTTGGTGGAAGACCCCCGACCGGTTGCGTGGAGGATGCGGTGTCGGTGGAAGCGCCTGCGGGTGGTTTGGGTGAGGACGTGCTGCGGCAGATCGAACGCCTCGGGGGCGTTGTGCCGGACGACTTCATGCCGCGGGAGTGGGTCGAGGCGACCCCGGTAGGGCCGCGGCAACTGCCCCCGTGGGTGCAGGCGCTGCTGGCGGTGCGGTGGAGCGAGGGCACGCTCCGCACCGACGACGAGTTCGAATGGCAGGTCTGGCTGAATGGCGGCCCGGAGGTGGAAGACGGGCTTGTCACCGAGCCGCGCGCATGGTTCGGCATCGGCTACCACGACGGGCAGTTCTACTACGTCGTGGACCTGGATGACACGGCCGAAGACCCTCAGGTCTACGAAGTAGACCACGAAGGCGGCGAGGACAGACCTTACGGTGAGTATCTGTCCTCAATGCTCGGTGGACTCAAACTCGTCGGGCCGCCGTCGGAGGCGGACAGGTTCGGCCGGGCCTGCGCGGCGGGTGATCTTTCGGCGGTGACAGAGATGCTGGCCGGGATGCCCGACCTGGGGCCGTTGGACGGTTCCGGGCTGACCCCGCTGCACCTGGCCGCGATGGCTCGTAGCGTTGAGGTGGTTCGGGTGCTGCTGGACGCCGGCGCTGATCCCACCGCGACGATCACGGAGGACGCGTCGACGCCGTGGCGCTTCCTGGACGGGAACGTCTACACGTCGGGGGAACTGCTGGCCGGAGCGACCGCGCTACACCTGGCCCTCGACCACGAGGCCCCCCGGAAGCTGTACGACAAGACGCCCAGCCTGGAGATCGTCCGAATGCTCTTGGAGGCGGGTGCTGATCCCAACGCCACCGACAGTGCCGGCCAAACGCCGCTGCACTTCGAATGTTGGGGCCGGGGAGGCGGTTCGCCTGAGTTCACGTCGGGTACTCAGATCATCCGTCTGCTCCTTGACGCCGGCGCCGACCCCAACGCCGGCTCCCTGCGCGGAACCCCGCTGCTGAGAATGGCGTACCACTGGAGGCCGGACACCGTCATCGAAGCGGTGCGACTGCTCCTCGACGCCGGCGCCGACCCCAACCTGGCGGCAAAGGACAGCACGCCGTTGCTGGAAGCCGTCCACGGCCACCAGGAAACGATCCGCCTCCTGCTCGCCGCGGGAGCCGACCCGTGCCGGCCCACCGACATGACCTCCTGGGGCGTCCGGGGGATCACTCCGCTGCACCAGGCTGTGATGAGCCCGCGGGAGGCCCTGCCGCTGCTGCTGGGGCACGCGGCCGATCCGGACGTGCGCACCTGCACGGGCGTCACCCCGCTGCACTACGCGATCGCGGTGCCGCAGGCAGCCGATGACACGGCCGCCATCGAATTGCTCGTGGCCGCCGGGGCCGACGTCAACGCACGGCTCGATGACCCGCCTGCGCTACAGGAAACGCTTACCGCGCACACCCCGCTGGGCATCGCACGAGAGCTGAACAAGCCGGCCATCGCCGCATTCCTGCAACGAGCCGGCGCGGTCCAATGACCCGGTAAGTGACCCGCCGAGCCACTCGTCATGGCCTACCGCGCACTCGTCCTCCAAGGTCGTGGGTCGACCAGCCCTTGACGTCATTCGTCGGCTTCTCGTCTGGTATTACCAGCGCCTCCCGGATCCGCTGTGCGGGGCGGTGGTCACACGCAGCGCGAAGCACCGCCTTGGCCAGGAGGCGGTGCGGCTGGTGAGAGGGACTAGTGAGTGGAGAGGCCGCCGTCGACGAAGATGGACTGGCCGGTGATGTAGGCCGCGGACGGGCTCGCGAGGAACACGGCGGCGCCGGCGAAATCCTCCGCCAGGCCGTTGCGTCCGACCATGGTGCGCGCGGCCAGCGCCGCCACGGTCCCAGGATCGGACGACAAGCGGGCGTTCAGCGGGGTCATCACGAAGCCGCGATCACCACGACGCGTGCCCCGGCTCGCGCCAGCGCCTCGGCGATGGCCCGGCCGATGCCCGAACTGCCGCCGGTGACGACCGCGACCTTGCCGTCCAGGGAGAACAGCTCCGCCAGGTAAGACCGCTCTGCCATGCCCCGCACCCTAAAGGAGGGGACGCGCCGCCGCGCGCCCTCGGCGAGGGCGCGCGGCGGGTCCGGTCAGGTGGCCTGGCAGGTGGAGCGGTTCAGGGTGAAGGTGTCGGGCTTGGCGGGGTTGCCGGTGTGGGTGGCCTGGAAGCCGATGTCGATCGAGCCCTGGGCGGGGATGGCGGCGTTGTAGGAGACGTTGGTGGCCGTCACGCGGCCGGACGTCGGTGAGTACGTCGCGCCCCAGCCGGAGGTGATGGTCTGGCCCGAGGGCAGGGTGAACGTCAGCGACCAGCCGTTGATCGGCGACGTGCCCGTGTTGGTGATCTTGATGCCGGCGACCAGGCCGTTGCCCCAGGCGTTGGTGGTGTAGGCGACGCGGCAGGCGCCCGTGCCGCCGCCCGCGGCCGTGGTGAACGTCGCGGTGGACGACGGTGCGGACTGGTTGCCCGCGCCGTCACGGGCCCTCACGTACACCTGGTAGCGGGTGTCGGGGGTGAGGCCGGTGAGGGCGATGGAGGTGGTGGCGGTCTGGCCGAGGAGGGTCCCGTCGGCCCGGTACACGTCGTATCCGGCCAGGCCGGAGCCGCCGGTGTCGGTGGACGCGGACCAGGTCAGCGTGGCGCCGGTCGCGGTGATGTTGGACGCGGACGGGGTGCCGGGCGTGCTGGGCGCCGTGGTGTCCGGGTTCTGGCCGCCGTAGATCGTGGCCTCGCGGGCCGTCGCCCGGATGCCGTTGGCGCCGTTGAAGATCCGCTGGCCCCAGGTGGTGAGCTGCGACGGGTCGAAGTTCTGCACCATGTCGAGGTACTCGACGCCGCCGCCGTTGCCGCTCCACGACCAGCCGATGTAGCCGACGCCGCGCGCCTGGGCCTCGGCCATGATGGTGTCCTCGTCCGGGTCGCCGTCGGAGTGGTTGAACCCGAACTCGCCGATCACCAGCGGCAGCCCGGCGGTGCGGAACCGGGCGAGGTAGTCGGTGATCTCGGCGGCCGTGTCGAACACCCCGTACATGTGGATCGAGAAGACGATGTTGCGGTCGGGATCGGCGTCGAAGACCGTCTGCGCGTTGTCGCGCATGGTGAACTGCCAGTCCTGACCCCAGTTCGGCGCGTCCACCATGAGCATGTGGTCGAACCCGGCGTCGCGCAGCCGCTTGACGGCGTTGGACGTGGCGGTCGCCCAGCCCGGCGTCACGGGGTTGTTGCCGATGGGCTCGTTGCCGATGTTGATGACGACGTAGTTCTCCTGGCCGGCCAGCACCTCGCGCAGGCCCAGCCAGTAGTCGACGGCCTGGTCGAGGGTGCGGGCGCCGTCCTGCTCGCCGTAGCCGGTGGTGTCGTGGTTCTCCAGGACGCAGATGAGCCGGTTCTGCTTGCACAGCGCGACGACGTTGGCGACGTCGGACGGGCTGTTGGCGGGCCAGCGCCCGCCGCTGAGCACCACCCGCACGGTGTTGGCGCCCAGCGCCTTGATGTCGGCGAACGAACCGGTCTGCGAGGTGTACCAGGTGTGCGCGTGGCTGACGCCGCGCATGACGAACCGGTTGCCGTTGGACTCGACGATGTTCGTCCCGCTGACCCGCAGCCCCACGGCCGCGTGGGCGGGGGCGGCGTTCACGAGCATCGAGGCGAGCAGCGACGCCAGGGCCGCCACCGCCGCGACGAGACGGGACCGGAGGGAGGGTTTCATCCGGGGGTCCTCCTTGCGGAGTCGGGGTGCAGATGAACGCGCCACAGGCCGGGTCCGCCCGCCGACGGCCAGAGCACCCACGAAGCTAGGCACACGCCGCACCGTCGTACAGTGTCGGCGACGCGCGGTCTCGGGCCGGCGCGCACCGCCCGTCCGTCGAAAGCCGGTTGAGCAGGGAGAACACGTCCGCGGTCGGGCGCGTCCGAGGCCGGGCGATCTCGGCGTGCGGTGAATCTTTCATTCGGTGCCGGTGAGCTCGACCACCCGCGCCCCGTACGGCGGCAGGGTGACGTCCGCGACGGTCAGCTCGGTGTCGGCCTGGCTGACCAGGACGGCGAAGCGGCGTCCGTCGGCGTGCACGAGGACGTCGGCCGACACGCGCGGGTCGGGGACCGTGACCGGGCGGCGCACCCCGGCGAGCCGGGCCAGCGCGTCGTAGATCCGGTAGGTCGGCTCGGGGTTCACGCGGGGGGTCGCGGCGGCCATGTGCTCCAGCGGGTAGGTGCACAGGACGACCCAGCCCTCGCCGCAGCGGCGGCGCAGCACGGCCGGGCGGCCGTGGGCGTCGGTGGCGACGACCTCGGCGGAGACGGCGCGCACGGGCAGGCGTGCGCGGCTGTTCTCGTTTCCGCCCGCACGGAAGGCCAGCGTGCCGAGGTCGAACTCGCCGGTGAAGGACAGCTCGACGACGTCGTCCTCGATCGGGTCGATCAGCCCGTACCGCAGCCGGTGCTCGACGCCGAACAGCTCGTTCAGATGCGCGTACCACGGGCCGCGCTGCACGCCGTGCGAGCCGTGCCCGTACGACACGTAGACGGTCGCGCCGCGCCGCGCCAGTTCCTCCAGGCGGTGCCAGCCGGGGGCGGTGAGCTGTTTGGCGGACGGGACGAGGTACAGCCGCGCGTCCCCCGCGATGCCGTCGCTCTCGCGCGTGACACCGATGGGCAGGTCGGCGGCGCGGGCGGAGACGTACGCCTGCCGCAGGACGTCGAACGCGTAGGTGCGGTCCTCGGTCTCGGTGAAGGGGAATCCGCCCTCCAGCACCTGCGGGACGACGAGCACCGCGTCGGCGGGGGCACGGGTGCAGTTGGCGACGTCGATCCGGGCGAGCGTGCGGCTGAAATCCCGCATTTCCCGGAGCACCGGTTTGGGTGTGCCGTCGACGGTCGTCAACCCGAAATGGAGCTCGAACGGATGATGGCTGTAGGGCGGCTGGCCGACGAGGTCGAAATCGGTGTTGTTCCAGGCGACCCAGCCCGTCGCACCGGCCAGCAGGCTGTTGTGGAGGACCTGCCGGTAGTAGTGCGCGGCGTGGTCGTCGGCGACGAATTCCGACGAGCAGCCGAATTCCTCCAGGACGACGGGCCGGCCGAACGTCCCGGCCAGTTCGCAGATGAACGCCGCCGTGTAGTGCTGCCGGACGACGTCGTCGCCCATCGGGTACACGTGCGGGCCCACGAAATCGGTGAGCCCGGCCAGCGCGCGTACCGAGAAGCCGTTGTCGCGGCCGGACGTCTCCACGCCCCACGCCCCGTCGCCGACCGAGACGGGCTCGCGGGCGCCGCCGGCGCGGACCGCCTGGACCAGCAGCTGCGCCCAGCTGGTGACCTGCTCGGACGGGGCGGTGCCGCCGTAGATCGGCATCTCGTTGGTGAGCAGCCACCCGGCGACGGCCGGATGCCCGGTGAAACGCCGCGTCATCTCCTCGGCGAACCACGCCTGCCGGGCCACCATCCACACGTCGCCGTACAGGTCGCGGCCGCCGCGCCACGCCGGGTCCCAGTTCTCGCCCGACATGTGCCCGACGATGAACGTCGGGACGGTGCGCATGCCGATGTCGGCGTGCGCGTCGAGGAAATCGGCGTACCGCGCGCACATCTCCTCGTCGATCCGGTCGGGTTCGGGCATGAAGTCGGGCCAGTAGAAGAACGAACGCGTGAGGTTGAGCCCGTGTTCGTGCAGCACGGCCAGTTCCTTGCGGACGATGGCCGCGTCGTACGAACGCCACATCAGCGGCCCCCCGACGCGGGACCAGAAGTTGGCGCCCAGCCACGGCGGGCCGTCCAGTTTGGCGAAATTGCGTTCCACCGCAGAACCGTTCCTTTCGGCCGTCGAATCAGGACTTGACCGCGCCCGCCGTCAGGCCGCGCACCAGGAAGCGCTGCAGCGCCAGGAAACCGGCGACCACCGGCACGCTGATCACCAGCGACGCCGCCATCACCTGGTTCCAGTAGACGTTGGCCTGGCTGGCGTACCCGCGCAGCCCGACGGCGAGGGTGCGGGTGCTCTGGTCGGTGAGCACGGACGCGAACAGCACCTCGCCCCACGCGGTCATGAACGCGTAGATGGCGACGGCGACGATGCCGGGCGCGGCCACCGGCAGCACGACGCCGACCAGCGTGCGCACCGGCCCGGCGCCGTCCACCAGCGCCGCCTCGTCCAGCTCCCGCGGGATGGTGTCGAAGTAGCCCGCGATCAGCCAGATGGAGAACGGCAGCGCGAACGTCAGGTAGGTCAACGTCAGCCCGAGGCGGCTGCCGTACAGCTGCAGCCCGGTGTGCCGGTCCACGTTGACGAAGATCAGGAACAGCGGGAGCAGGAACAGGATGCCGGGGAACATCTGCGTCGACAGCACCGTGGCCAGGAACGTGCCGCGTCCGGCGAACCGGTGGCGGCTCACCGCGTACCCGGCCGCGATCGCGACGACCACCGAGCACACCGTCGCCGCCAGCGCCACGACCAGGCTGTTCAGGAAGTACCGGCCGAGCGGCACCGTGGTCCACATGTCGACGAACGGCTGCACGGTCACCCGCGACGGAATCCAGGTGAAGGCGCCCTGCACGTCCTGCAGCGGCTTGACCGACGACACCGCCATCACGTACAGCGGGACGACGGTGAAGACGGTCAGCCCGCCGAGCACCGCCACCCGCGCCCAGCCGACCCAGCGCGGTTCACGCATGTCCCCTCCTCCCCCTGGCGCCCAGCACCAGGTACGCCAGGCTGACCAGCAGCAGGAACGCCAGCAGCAGCACCGACATCGCCGATCCCAGCCCGAAGTTCCAGGTGAGGAACGAGGCGTTGTAGATGTGGATGGAGATGACGTCGGCGGCCTCGGGCGGCCGGTCGAACAGCGTGTAGGCGACGTTGAAGTCGTTGAACGTCCACAGGAACAGCACGAGCAGCAGCACCCGGTTGATGGGGCTGAGCAGCGGCAGCGTCACCGCGCTCAGCCGCCGCAGGTAGCCCGCGCCGTCGATGGCGGCCGCCTCGTGCAGGTCGGCCGGGACGCTCTGCAGCCCCGCCGTGAACACCAGGAAGGCGAACGGCCACATCCTCCACACCTGCACGACCACCAGCGCGACGAAACTGTTGTTCCCGAGCAGCCAGAACGGGTGGCCGTCCACCAGATGCAACTGGTCGCCCAGGACCGCGTTCACCAGCCCGGTGTCGCGCTGGAACATGAACCGCCAGGTGATGACCGCGGTGAACACCGGCAGCGCGTAGGGGACGAGAAACAGCGTGCGCAGCCACGCCCGCCCCCGGACGGGGCCGTCCAGCAGCACCGCGGCGGCCAGCCCGAGCAGCCAGCTTCCCGCCACGACGACCGCGGTGACGGCCACGGTGACCGCGAAGGACCGCAGCAGGTCCTGGCCCACCGGCCCGTCCAGGTCGACCGCGACCCGGTAGTTGGCCAGTCCGGCGTACGGCGCGCGCGTCCAGTTGCGGATGAAGAACTGCGTCAGCTCCAGCAGGCTCATCCACGCCCCGACCAGCATCGGGACGATGTGCACGACCAGCTCGGCCGCGAGCGCGGGCGCCAGCAGCAGATACGGCAGCACCCGCCGCCCTCGCCCGCGTGGCCGGAACCGGCCGCTCCGCCGCCCGTCCCGTGAGCGCCGCCGCGAGGGGGTTTCGGGCGGCGTCAGCAAAGCGCTCATCCCTGCCCCCCGCTCGTCTCCGGGGCGCCGAGAAGGCGCCGCCGTCCCTCCTCGCCCGTCCCTCGCTCGTCAGCCCAGGCGACGCCGCGCCCTTCCAGCTCGCTCACCCCTGCCCCCGCTCAACCGCCGGTCTGCATCTTCTTGTCGGCGTCGGCGAGGCGGGTGCGGACGGTCTGCTCGTCGACCGGACGGCCCGCCGCCGCGTCCGCGACGAGCTGCTTGACGGTGTTGCCGACGAGCGTCTCGAACTGCGCCTCCTGGGGGATCATCGGCATGGTCTCCGACGCCTCGGCCAGCACCTTGCGGAAGGTGCCGATGTGCTCGGTCCGGAACCGCGGGTCGTCGTAGGCCCCGGGGACGACCGGCAGCGTCCCGAACGCGGCGTTGAGGATCTTCTGCTCCTCGGGCGAGGTGAGGAACTCCACCAGCTTCAGCGCGCCGTCGGAGTTCTCGGCGTCGGCGAACACGCCGATGTTGATGCCCGCGACGTGGCTGGCGACGTTCTGGCCGCCCGGCACGGTGGGGATCGGCGCCACGCCGTAGGCGTCGTCCTTCATGCCGTTCTCGCGCAGCCCGGCGGTGGCGTAGCTCTGGATCATCATCATCGAACAGCGGCCCCCGGCGAAGTCCTTGAGGATCTCCGAGTCGTTGACGTACTCGGCGTTGCTCGGGTCGACGACCTTCTGCGTCGCCATCAGGTCGACGTACCGTTTGACGCCCGCCACCATCTGCGGGGAGTCGAAGCCGGGGCCGTTCTGGAACAGCCGGGCGCCCTGCTGGCGGCCGAAGATGAACGCGAAGTGCGCCCCCTCGGTGTAGCTGGCGCCGAGGATGCACACGCCGTGCCGCTTGGCGCCCGGGTCGGTCAGCCTGCGCGCGACGTCGAGGAACTCCTGCCAGGTCGCGGGCGGTTTCCGCACGCCCGCGTCGGCGAAGTGCCGCTTGTTGTAGAACAGCCCGTACGCCAGCCCGTACACCGGGACGAACGACGGCGGCTTCCCGGGCGCGCCGGTCGAGGTGAGGGTGGAGGCGATGAACCGGCCGCGGCCGCCCACCCTGTTCAGCGTGGCGTCGTCGAACTGCTGGAACGCACCGGTGACCTGCAGCGACGCCGACCAGGTGTTGCCGATGTTGACCACCTCGGGGCCCTTGCCGCTGGAGGTGGCGGCCAGGATCCGGTTGAGCAGGTCGGGCCAGCCGATCACCTCCAGCCTCACCTTGATCCCGGTGCGGCTCTCGAACTTCTTCAGCTCGGGGCCGAGCACCCGCTGGTCCTGCTCGATGCTGCGGCCCTGGTTGCTGGCCCAGTAGGTCAGCATCCCGCCGTCGGATCCGCCGTCGCCGCCGCACGCGACGGCGCCCGCCGCGAGCACCGCACCGGCCGAGAGCATCGCGATCGCGCGTCTGGTGGTCACCTGCACTCCTCACCGCCGGGGGCGCGCCGGCCCGCCGGCCTTCACCCGAGGACCGTGATCCGGTTCACACCATCGCAGCAATAAACCGGTTTAGCAACAAGGTGCCGTGACGCGTTCGCAACCTTTGGAGCGTTCTCCGCCGGAACACCGGGCGGCCGTCAGGCGACGGGGGCGGTGCTCTCGCGCGGGTTCAGCGTGGGGGTGGCGTTGCAGGCGCTCTCCACCGGACGCCCGGCCACCAGGTCGAGCAGCAGCCGCGCCACCCGCACCCCGTAGGCGTGGATGTCGACGCTGACGGCGGTGAGCCGGGGGCGCACCAGGCCGCACAGCACCGAGTCGTCCCAGGCCACGACGGACAGCCGGGACGGGACGGGCACGCCCATCTCCGCGGCCACCGACAGCCCGGCGATCGCCATGACGTCGTTGTCGTAGATGATCGCGGTGGGCGGTTCGGCGGCGGCCAGCAGCCGCCGGGTGGCCCGCGCCCCCGCGTCCCCGGTGTAGTCGGTGACCTCGGTGGCCACGGACGCGCCCAGCGCGCGGGCCGCCCGCTCGAACGCCTCGCCGCGCACCACCGTGTGCCACAGCTCCGGCAGCCCCGCCACCCTGGCGATGCGCCGGTGCCCGAGCGCGACGAGGTACTCCACCACCTCGCGGATCCCGGCGGCCTCGTCGTTCCACACGCCCGGCAGCCCCGCCAGGCCGCGCGGCCCGCCGACCACGATCGCCGGGATGCCCAGCTCGGCCACCAGCGCCACCCGCTCGTCGTCCACCCGCAGGTCGACCAGGAAGATCCCGTCCACCCGCCGCTCGGACCACCAGCGCCGGTAGGTGGCCGTCTGCGCGGCCTGGTCCTCGGTGACCTGCAGCAGCAGCGCCACGTCGTTGGCGGCCAGCTCCCCCTCGATGCCGGAGATGAGCTGCATGAAGAACGGCTCGACGCCCAGCGTGCGCGCGGGCCGGTCCACCACGAGGCCGAGCACGCCCGCACGCCCGCCCGACAGCGCCCGCGCGACGCTGCTCGGCTGCCACCCCATGTCGCGGGCGATGGCCAGGATCCGGTCACGGGTGCGCTCTGACACCCCGGGCCGCCCGTTGAGCGCGAACGACACCGTCCCCTTGGACACCCCCGCCGCCCGCGCGATGTCCGCGATCGTCGGCCGCTTCACCCCACCACGCCCCCGCCTTCGCCGAACCGGTTTACCAACCGATGCCGGAAATCCTAGTCCCCGGCCTGCGGCCGCGCCCGGCCCGGTTAGCCGGTGATCTTGCGGCGGAGGGTGGTGAGGCGGTCCTTGGTGGTGGGGAGGGTGAGGGACCACATCTGGTCGCGGGTCTCGTCCTGCAGCACCTGGTCGTGGCCGCGTCCGTCGCCGGCGCGCCGCAGCGACGCCTTGGTGCGGCGCAGGAGTTCGGGGTCGACGTCGCGGGCGCCCGCGGCGAGGGCGTGCGCGGTGGGGAGCAGTTCGGCGTCGGGGACGCAGCGGTACGCCAGGCCGGCGGCGACGGCGGCGGGGCCGTCGAGGCGGTCGCCGAACAGCACCATCGCGGCGGCGGTCTGCGGGCCGACCAGCCGGTGCAGCATCCAGGTGTGCCCGCCGCCGGGGTGCAGGCCGATCTTCAGGAAGCGGGTGTCGAACCAGGCCGACTCGGCCGCCACCCGCACGTCGCAGGCCAGCGCCAGGTTGAGCCCGGCGCCGACGGCCGGTCCGTTGACCGCCGCGATGGTCGGCAGCGGCGAGCGGGCCACCCGCAGGAACCCCTCGTAGACGGTGGTGACGCCGGACGCGTCGCCGTCGGCGGCGGCCAGCAGGTCGGCCAGGTCGGCGCCGGCGCAGAACGCCGGGCCCGCGCCGGTGACCACCACGGCGGCGGTCGTCCCGTCCGCCTCCAGCCGGTCGAACGCGGCGACGATCTCGCCGACCAGGGCGCCGGAGATGACGTTGCGGCGGTCGGGGTCGTTCAACGTCAGCGTGGCCACGCCGCGCTCGACGGCCACGTCCAGCAGCGCGGTCACCGGGACATCTCCAGACTGCTCATGCGCCGATCTTCTCACCGCCGCCGAGCCGCCCTCCGGCGGGGCGCGCTCCCCCGGGCCGGGGTCTAGCCGGGCTTCCTGCCGACTCCGGCGTAGCACCACTGGCGGTCGGCGTCGGGCGGGAGGGTCGCGTTGGGGTCGGGACGCCACCGGGACAGCGTGGTCAGGCCCGGCTCGACCAGCTCGAAGTCGCCGAACATGCGCAGGACGTCCGTGCGGCCGCGCAGGGTGATCTGGGAGGTGGCCGAGTCGTAGGCCGCGGCGGCGTCCCGGACCCGGCCGCCGGTGTCGAAGTCGTCGGTGACGTGGGAGATGGCCAGGTAGCTGCCGGGGGCCATGGCTGCGCGCAGGGAGGCGGCGATGCCCTGCGGGTCGTCGGCGTCGTCGATGAAGTGCAGCACCGCGAACATCAGCACGGCCACCGGCCGGTCGACGTCGACGAGCTTGCGCAGCTCGGGGTCGTCCATGATGTCGTCGGGGCGGCGGGCGTCGCCCTGGATGACCGCCACGCCGGGTCGTCCGGCGAGCAGCGCGCGCCCGTGGGTCAGCACGACCGGGTCGATGTCGACGTACACCACGCGCGAGTCGGGGGCGACCTGGTGGGCGATCTCGTGCACGTTGCCCTGCGTGGGCAGGCCGGAGCCGATGTCGACGAACTGGCGGATGCCGGACGCGGCCAGGAACCGCACCGCGCGCCGCAGGAAGGCGCGGTTCTCGCGCGCCATGAACGGCGTGTCCGGGGCGCGGCTGACGACCTCGCGTACGGCCTCCCGGTCGGCGGCGTAGTTGTCCTTGCCGCCGAGGAGATAGTCGTACATGCGGGGTACGTTCGGTTTCCGCGGATCGACCGTGTTCAGTGTCCTCTCCCGGTCTGCGTGACGGCGCTTTGTCGAAACTACCGTCATTTATCGCGAGATACCTGAGATCATGGAAGCATAGCGAGCCATCCCGGAGAACCGAACATCGCGACCCCGACGTGGAGTGCCATGCGACCAGGCGACGGCAGTGCCCCAGCGCAGATCCCCGGGCCGGACGCGGACGGCGACGGTGCCGAGGCCATCGTGGCGGCGGGCGGGCTGCACAACTACCAGCTGCAGTTGCACGCCGAGTACGGGCCGGTGGTGCGGTTCCCGCTGCCCGGCGTGGACCGGGCGGTGTCGGTGGCCGACCCGGTGCTGCTGGAGGCCACCGCCAAGATCAACAAGCGGCCGGACAAGCTGTTCGAGTTCCTGGCGCCGCTGCAGGAGTCGGGCAACCTGCAGACCATCCCGGCCGAGGAGCACATCCCGTGGCGCCGGGTGATGCTGTCGGTGCTGGCCGGGCGCCCGTCGCACGAGGCGCACTTCGCGAAGTTCACCGCGCTGACGACCGAGCTGGCCGACCGGTGGGCCGGACGCGCCGCCGCGGGCCCGATCGGGCTGCAGCACGACCTGGCCGAGCTGTCGCTGCGCATGATCTGCCACTACGCGCTGGGCAGCGGCCTCGCGGACGAGGAGACCGCCGGACGCGTCGTGACGGCGTTCGAGACCGTGCTGACCGAGTACCTGGAGCGCCAGTACCAGGGCGACGAGAAGGACCGCAGGCGCGCCGACGAGGCTCTGGCCTACCTGCGCTCGGTCGTCGACGAGGTGCTCGACGCGCACCGCGCCCGCGGCACCGGGGACGGCGAGGCCGAGCGCAGCGACCTGGTGGCGGCGCTGTCGGCGGCGGGCCAGTCGCCCGAGCGCATCCGCGACACCGTGCTGATGACGATGCTGGCCGCCCACCACACCACCGGCGTCGCGATCTCCTGGACGCTGTACCTGCTGGCGCGGCACCCGGACGTGGCCGAGCGGGTCACCGAGGAGGTCGACCGGGTGCTCGGCGACCGGGCCGTCCCCGAGTACGCCGACCTCAGGCGGCTGACGTACCTGGACATGGTGGTCCGCGAGACGATGCGCCTGTACCCGCCGGGGCCGTACGGCGCCCGCGAGGCCACCGAGGACGTCACCCTCGGCGAGTACACCGTTCCGGCCGGGACGACCATCTTCTATCCGTTCTGGGCCGTGCACATGAACCCCGAGTACTGGCCCGACCCGGAGGTGTTCGACCCCGAGCGCTTCACGCCGGAGGCGTCGGCCGGGCGGCCCAGGCTCGCCTACATCCCGTTCGGCCTCGGCCCGCGCAGCTGCGAGGGCGCGACCCTCGCCATGGTGGAGGCCGAGCTGGTGCTGGCCGTCCTGCTCAAGCGGTTCCGGTTCGAGCCGGCGCCCGGTCGGACGGTCACGCCGGTCGAGCGCTTCGTGCTGTGGGCGGCCGAGGACATCCACATGAACCTCACCCCGCGGGAGCCCGCGCGGGCCTGACGACGACGCGGGGCCGGGCGGGTGTGCCCGCCCGGCCCCGGTCTCACGCGCGGATCGCGAGAGCGCGGATCAGAAGACGCTCACGCCGTACGCGCTGAGCGCCTCGGTGACGGGCTGGAAGAACGTCGTGCCGCCGGAGCTGCAGTTGCCGCTGCCGCCGGAGGTCAGGCCGAGCGCGACCGTGCCCGCGAACAGGGAGCCGCCGCTGTCGCCGGGCTCGGCGCAGACGTTGGTGCGGATCATGCCCGTGACGGTGCCCTCGGCGTAGTTGACGGTCTGGTTGAGCGCGGTGACCGAGCCGCTGCGCACGCCGGTGGTGCTGCCGCTGCGGCGCACCGACTGGCCGACGACCGCGTTGCCCGCGGACGTGATGTCCTGGGAGCCGGCGCCGTACAGGTAGACGTCACCGGTCTTGGCGATCGAGGTGTTGGTGTACCGGACGATGCCGTAGTCGTTGCCGGGGAAGCTGGTGCCCGAGCGGGTGCCCAGGACCGTGCTGCCGCTGGAGTTGGCGTACCACGTCGAGCCGATGTTGGTGCAGTGCCCGGCGGTCAGGAAGTAGTAGGTGCTGCCGCTGCGGACGTTGAAGCCGAGCGAGCAGCGCGACCCGCCGGTGTAGATGGCCTGCCCGCCCGCGATGAGCGGGCTGAACGTGCCGGGGACGTGCTCCAGCCGGACGGCGGCGCCCTGTTTCTGCGCGGCGCTGCGCACCTTGGCCAGCTTGTCGCCGGTGACCGAGTCGTCGTAGGACAGCACGACCTGGTTGCTGACCGGGTCGACGGCCCAGGCGGTGCCGGGGGTCTTGACCGAGCGCTCCAGCGTGTCGGTGACGCGCTTGAGGGCGGCGCCGTCGCGGGCGACCGTGCGGGGGACGGCCCCGGCGGCGCGCACCTGCTCGGCCGACGTGGCGTCGGTGACCGTGACGACGAGCTTGCCGGTGCCCTGGTCGATGTAGGAGCCCGCGGAACGGGTGCCGAGCCGGTCCGCCAGGCTGGTGGCGAGGCCGCCGGGGTCGGGCGCGGCCTGCGTCGCCGCCAGCGCGGCGGCCGCGGGCGCGGCGCTCGCGGCGGGGGCGGCGACCAGGGCGGGCGCGGCGGCGATGACGGTGGCTCCGACGACAGTGGCGGGGTGGATGGGTCGCATCCTCACTGTGCCTCCAAACGGTCAGGACGCCTCCGGGTGAGGTGTCCTGAGTGACTTGGATCTTCGAGGCACCGGGGAATCCCGCACAAGACGAAGAAGTTGCCCAATGATCTGACCGACTATGGCAACACTGCGAAAATGCCGTGTCAGCGCAAGGTCGGCATGCCCGCGCCCTGTCGGTTCTTGACCCTGAAAATTGCTACTTGGCCGGATGCGGACGTCTATGTAACCATTCGCCAAGATCGTCCTTTTGTGCTCGGCGCTGCCGCACCGGGCGAGGCGTCCCCCGTCCCGAGGGGGCGAGCCTTGCCCGGTGCGGCGG
>NZ_BAAAZG010000014.1:95371-138614 GCF_039536785.1 Actinomadura miaoliensis | reverse complement strand
GGCCGTCCCGGCCGCTCCGCCCCCGGCCCCCGCGGCGGCACCGCCCGCGCCTGAGGCCGCCGCCCCCGATGCGCCCGCGCCCGAACCCGCGGCCGCGGCGGCGCCGCTCGAACCGGCCGGGGCCAGGGCGAGCGCGGTCAGCGGGAACAGCATCGACAGCGCCGCGGCCGCCCCGGCGACGATCCGCAGGCCACGCCCCTCCCAGCCGGGGCCGTACGAGGCGGCCGCGACCTGCTCCAGCTCGGTGACGAACGCGGCCGCGCCGTGGGGCCGGCCCCACGGGTCCTTGGCCAGGCCCCGGGCGACCAGCGCACGCAGCGGCTCGGGCACGTCCCGCACCGGAACGGGCGCCGTCAGGTGCCCGTGCATGAGCGCGGCCTGCCCGTCGGCCTCAAAGGGGCGGCGCCCCGTCACGCACTCGAAGAACACGCACGTCGCCGCGTACACGTCCGTGACGGGGGACACGGGCTCACCGCGCCACTGCTCCGGGGCCATGTAGGCCGGCGTGCCCGACCGTCCCGCCTCGCCCGCCTCCACGGCGATGCCGAAGTCGATGAGCTTGCTGCCGCCGTCACCCTGGACGATCACGTTGGCGGGCTTGTAGTCGCGGTGCACCACGCCCAGGTGGTGCGCTGCGGCCAGGCCGAGCAGCGAGCCCTTCAGCACCGCCAGCGCCGCCTCCGGCGGCAGCGGTCCGCGCTCGGCCAGCACCGCCTTCAGCGACGCCCCGTCCACGGCCTCCATGACGATGGCGGCCGCGTCCTCGGTCTCGACCAGGCCGTACAGCCGCGCCACGTGCGGGTCGTACACGCGCCGCAGCAGTTCGGCCTCGCCGCGGAACCGCTCCCGGAACGCGGCGTCCGCGCACAGCCGGGGCGCCAGGTACTTGATCGCGGCGGGCGCGCCGGTGGCGTCGTACCTGGCCAGCACCACGCGTCCGTGCGCGCCCTCGCCGAGCGTCCGCAGTTCCGTGTATCCCGGGACGCGCCATGGGCCGTCCATCACCGCTCCTGTCTGTCGTACCGTGTCGCTACATCCCGTCGCGTGGCCTCATGTCCGACGCACGGGACCGGGCGAATGTTCAGGCGGCGAGGGTGACCGCCCGCGGCTCCTCGGGTTCGGCCGCGCCGGGACGGGAGGCGGCCACGTCGGCCTGCCCGCCCAGCGGGACGAACCGGGCCCCGGCCGAGATCAGCAGGGCCAGCAGGACGACCACGCCGACGCCCACCCGCAGCGACGTCGCCTCCGACAGGAACCCGACCACCACCGGGCCGAGCAGCAGCCCGCCGTACCCCATCGCGCCGACCTGCGCGACCGCGGCGCCCGAACGGCCCGGCGCCGCCGTCCCCGCCAGCGACATCGTGGTGGGCACGACCGTGCACACCACCAGGCCCGTCAGGAAGAACCCGGCGACCGCGACGGGCGCGGACGGCGCCAGCACCACGACGGTCATGCTCAGCGACGTGCCGATCCCGGCGGCCGCCAGCATCCGCCGGGTCCCCAGGCGGACCCGGACCCGGTCGCCGAACAGCCGTCCCAGCAGCATCGCCAGCTCGAACACCGGGTAGCCGAGCGCGGCCAGCGCCTGCGAGGCGCCCATCTCCTGGTGCAGCAGCAGCCCGCTCCAGTCGGCGATCGACCCCTCGGCCATGAACGCGATGAACGCCAGCACGCCGATCAGGTACACCGCGGCGGGCAGCCGGGTGCGCCGCCGTCCGTCACCGGCCCCGGCGGGCGCGGCCGGGTCGGGCAGGTAGGTGCGGCCCAGCGCCAGCGCGGCGGGCACCGCCAGCAGCCCGGCCGTCAGCACGGTCCGCGTGAAGCCCAGGCCGAGGGCGGCGGTGAGCACGCCGAACAGCCCGCCGCTCATCGCGCCGACGCACCAGCCCGCGTGCATGCCGCTCATGATGGGCCGCCTGTACGCCTGCTCCACCACGCTGGCCTGGGCGTTCATCGCGATGTCGGTGACGCCGAACGTCATGCCGAACAGCGCCACGGCCGCCAGCAGCACCCCGTACGACGGCGCCAGCGCCACCGAGGTGTAGGCGAGCGCGGTCAGCGGCAGCGCCACGCGCAGCACCCCCCGGCTGCCCGCCCGGGCCATCACGCCGCGCAGGCCCTGCATGGCCGCCAGCGCGCCGAGCCCCCAGACGAGGACCACGATGCCGATCTCGCTCTCGCCGGTGCGGAACTTGTCCGCCAGCGCGGGCATGCGCGCCGTCCACACCCCGCACAGCAGGCCCGCCAGTGCGAACGTCAGGAAGGATCCAAGACGCGAGCGGAACAGCATGATTCACCTCTTTCTCGGCTCGGCGGGGCGCGGTCGGCCCCGGACGCCCGGGGCACAGGCCGGCCCCGGTCGACATACGGTCGGGTGGGCACCGCGGGCGTGGACACGCACGCGGTGTGGCCGCCTGGTCGGCGGCGGTTTCAGCGGGGCCCGGCGCACTCCGGGCCGGGGGTCGTCACGCGATGGCGGCGGTCAGCGTTCGAGCAGCTCCAGCAGCCGTCGTCGCAGCGCCTCGAGCTGGTCGGCGCCGTACAGGTCGGGCGCGTGACTGACCACCTCCCACAGGCCTTCGGCCGCCAGCCGCACCACCGCCCCGGTGAGCGGGTCGGGGTCGCCTTCGCGGGCGCGGCCGTGCCAGCGGGCCATCGCCTCGTTGAGCGGGGCGGCCAGTTCCGGGTCGGTCGCGGCGGCCGTGATCGCCGACCATCGCCGGTGGGCGCGCGCCTCGCCGGTGAGTATCGCGAACGTGGCGTGCACGTAGGCCTGGCTGTAGCCGGCGGGCGACCCGTCGTCGAAGGAGTCGATCAGCTCGTCGAACTCCCCGATGACCCGCGCGACCAGCGCGGTGACGAGGGCCTCCTTGGTGGGGAAGTGGTAGAGCAGGCCGCCCTTGGACACGCCCGCGCGGTCGGCGACCGCGGAGAGCGTCAGCGCCTGGGTGCCCTGCTCGAAGAGCACGGCCTCGGCGGCGTCCAACAGGGCGTCCTTTCGCATGAAATCTACTGTACCGTCCGGTCGGTACAGTAGGCGAACACGGCCGGCCCCGCCCGCATTCCCGCCGTCCCCGGGGCTGCTGGGGCGCCTCCGGGGAAGCTTCGCGGCGCGGCTAATGTTGAGCGGGTGGTGACCTACCTCGACCATGCGGCGACGACCCCGATGCTGCCCGAGGCCGTCGCGGCGATGACCGAGCAGCTCGGCGCGCTCGGCAACCCCTCCTCGCTGCACGCCGTGGGCCGCCGCGCCCGCCGCGTCGTGGAGGAGTCCCGCGAGATCATCGCCGAGGCGTTCGACGCCCGCCCCAGCGAGGTCGTCTTCACCTCCGGCGGCACCGAGGCCGACAACCTCGCCGTCAAGGGCCTGTACTGGGCGCGCCGCGCCGCCGACCCGCGCCGCACCCGGGTGCTGGCCGCCGCCGTCGAGCACCACGCCGTGCTGGACGCGGTGCGCTGGCTGGCCGACCACGAGGGCGCCACGGCGCAGTGGCTGCCGGTCGACGAGTTCGGCCGCGTCCGCCCCGACACGCTGCGCGCCGCCCTCGCCGAGGCCGACGACGTCGCGCTGGTCACCGTCATGTGGGCCAACAACGAGGTCGGCACCGTCCAGCCCGTCGCGGAGCTGGCCGCCATCGCCCGCGAACACGGCGTCCCGTTCCACACCGACGCCGTGCAGGCCGCCGCGCAGCTTCCGGTCGCGTTCGCCGCGTCCGGCGTCCAGGCGCTCACCCTGTCGGGCCACAAGCTCGGCGGGCCGCTGGGCGTGGGCGCGCTGCTGCTGGCCAAGGGCGTCGACCCGGTGCCCGTCCTGCACGGCGGCGGCCAGGAACGCGACGTGCGCTCGGGCACGCTCGACACCCCCGCCATCGCCGGGTTCGCCGCCGCCGTCCAGGTCGCGGTGGCGCGCCGGGACGAGGAGGCCCGCCGCCTGGCCGGGCTGCGCGACTCGCTGGTCAAGGCGGTGCGCACGGCGGTGCCGGACGCGGTGCTCAACGGCGACCCCGACGACCGGCTGCCCGGCAACGCCCACTTCTCCTTCCCCGGCTGCGAGGGCGACGCGCTGCTGATGCTGCTGGACGCGCGCGACATCGAGTGCTCGACCGGCTCGGCCTGCTCCGCCGGGGTGTCCCAGCCGAGCCACGTGTTGCTGGCGATGGGCGCCGACCCGGCGCGCGCCCGCGGCTCCCTGCGCTTCACCCTCGGGCACACCTCCACCGAGGACGACGTGGCCGCGCTCGCCGACGCCATCGGCCCGGTTGTCGAACGCGCCCGCCGAGCAGGCATTTCGTCCTGACCCGGTTTCACCCCTGCCGGCAGGGGGACAGCCTTGCCCGTCCGGGCGAAGGGACGGGCGGATGGCGACGAACACGGTGGCCGGCAGGGCCGACCAGATGGGCCGCAAGACCGTGCGCAGCACGTGGTTCCGCTGGCTGCTGCGCGCCGGGCTGGTCACCCGCGGCGTGATGTACCTGCTGGTCGGCTGGCTCGCGGTGCAGATCGGGCTGGGCCACGGCGGCGAGGAGGCCGACCGCGCGGGCGCGCTGCGGGCCGTCGCCGAACGGCCGGGCGGCACGCTCGCGCTGTGGCTGCTGATCGTGGGGTTCGCCGGTCTGGCGCTGTGGGGGTACACCGAGGCGCTGTACGGCCAGGCGTCCCCGGACGGGCGCAAGGCCCGCAAACGCCTGTCCTCACTGGGACGCGGCCTGATCTACACGGCGGGCTTCGCGGCCACCATCGCGTTCGTCGTCGGGCACGGGAGCAGGTCCAGCGACGCGCAGTCGCAGACGTTCACCGCCCGCGCCATGGGGGAGCCTGGCGGACGCTGGCTGGTCCTGGGGGTGGGCATCGCGTTCGTCGCGGTGGGCGTCGGCGTCATCGTGCACGCCGTCCGCCGCAAGTTCCAGGCGGAACTGGAGCACATCGGCCCGCGGGTCCGCCCGGTCGTGGACGTGCTCGGCGTGGTCGGTCACGTGGCACGCGGCCTGGTCATGGGCGGCGCGGGCGTGCTGCTGTCCTACGCGGCCGTCAGCTTCGACCCGCACAAGGCGCAGGGCGTGGACGGGACGCTGCGCGAGTTCGCCAGGACGCCCGTCGGCCCCTGGCTGCTGGTCGCCGTCGCCGTCGGCCTGCTGCTGTTCGGCCTGTTCTCGTTCTGCGAGGCCCGATGGCGCAAGCTGGAGCACCTCGGCTGACAAGGAACGACGAGCAGGGGGAGCCCATCCCCCCGGGCTCTCAAGGCTGGTAGGGGGCGAGGGCTCGCCAGCCGGGGTCGCTGGTGGAGGCCACCTTGGCCTTGCCTTCCGTCCAGCTCGCCGCCAGCTGGTCCAGCTCGGCGATCACACCGGAGTCGGGGTCGGCGTACAGGTGGAACACCCGCAGCCCGTCGCCGGTCTCACGGACCGCCAGCACCGCCCGGTCGCCCAGCGCCGACAGCCGCTTCTCGAACTCGCGCAGCGCGCCCGCCGACGGCTCCACCGGCAGCCGGTCGGGGTTGCTGTTGGCGTACGGCACCGTGATCGCCACGTGCAGGTCGCACAGCGGGTAGTCCTGGCGGTGCAGCGGGAACCGGGCGCCCACCCGGGCCGGATGGCCGCGCGGGGTGCGTCCCTCGCCGCTCAGCCACGTCGGCTCGCGGAACGGCTCGGAGATCTGCTCGACCACGGCGGGCAGCATGGCGGGCGGCATCGCGTCCATCGGCGCCTCGGTGGCGATCGTCACCTCGCCGATCCAGCGGGCCACGTCGTCCTCGCCGAGCGCCCAGTCCAGCACGTGCAGGGCGACCCGCAGCCGCTGCTCCTCGGCCACGAACAGGAAGTCGGGGTGGTAGGCGGTGACGTGCACGCGGGCGCGTCCCTGGTCGGCACGCATCCCGAACCGCACGTACTCCAGGTCGAACTCGTGGTCGCCCAGCACCAGCCGCTGGTCGAGCATCTCCGGGTCGGCATGCCGCGCCGCGTGGTACCGCCAGCCGCCGGCGTCGGCGGGGGCGGCGCGGCGCCACCGTTCGGCCAGCCCGCGCAGCTCGGGGTCGCCGCCGCCGGTGATCGTCAGGGCGGGCGGGTGGTCGTCGCCCCCGCCGATCTCCCACTGCAGCCCCGGGTTGATCTTGTGGACGCGGCGGGACAGCTCCTCGACCGTCTCGGTGGACAGACCGTCGCCCAGCCGCTTCTCTATCTCCGGCCGGGCCTGCGGCCACCACGCCCAGAACTCGGCGATCGCCGGCACGGCGGCCGGTGCGGACGTGTCACGAGGACGGCGGAAGATTCCCATAGCGGATGTCATCGTACGCGGAATGCCCGGCGTCCCGCCGCCGCTGCATAGGCTGGAGGTGTTATGACTTTGCGCGTACTCGCCGCCATGTCGGGTGGCGTCGACTCAGCCGTGGCCGCCGCGCGCGCCGCCGAGGCCGGGCACGACGTCACCGGGGTCCACATGGCCCTGTCCAGCAACCCGCAGTCGTACCGCACGGGCGCCCGCGGCTGCTGCACGCTGGAGGACTCCCGTGACGCCCGCCGCGCCGCCGACGTCATCGGCATCCCGTTCTACGTGTGGGACCTGGCCGAGCGGTTCCACCGCGACGTGGTCGAGGACTTCGTCAGCGAGTACGCGGCGGGCCGCACGCCCAACCCGTGCCTGCGCTGCAACGAGAAGATCAAGTTCGCGGCGCTGCTGGACCGCGCGCTGGCGCTCGGCTTCGACGCGGTCTGCACCGGCCACTACGCCCGCCTGGACGGCGGCGTGCTGCGCCGGGGGGTGGACGCGGGCAAGGACCAGTCCTACGTGCTGGCCGTGTGCACGCCCGAGCAGCTCGCGCACGCCATGTTCCCCCTGGGCGACACCACCAAGGCCGACATCCGCGCCGAGGCGCAGCGTCGCGGCCTGCAGGTGGCCGACAAGCCCGACAGCCACGACATCTGCTTCATCGCCGACGGCGACACCCGCGGCTTCCTGGCCGAGCGGCTCGGCAGCGCCCCCGGCCCCATCGTCGACCAGGACGGCAACACGGTGGGCGAGCACGAGGGCGCGTACGCCTACACCGTCGGGCAGCGCAAGGGGCTGCGCATCGGCACCCCGGCCCCCGACGGCCGTCCCCGCTACGTGCTCGACATCTCGCCGGTGACCAACACCGTCACGGTCGGCCCCCGCGAGGCCTTGGACGTCGACGAGATCGTGGGGGAGCGTCCCATCTGGCTGTCGGAGCCCCCGACGGGGCCGCTGCCGTGCCAGGTGCAGCTGCGCGCGCACGGCGAGGTGCACGACTGCGTGGCCGAAACGGTGGACGACACGGTCCGCATCACGCTCACCCACCCCGCGCGCGGCGTGGCCGCCGGGCAGGCCGCCGTCCTGTACGACGGCGACCGCGTCCTAGGCTCCTCCACCATCGCCACCACCGCGCGCGCCGCCGTCTGAAGCGGCGCGCCCAGTCGAAAGGACGACTCGTGCAGTTCGGCGTGTCGACGTTCGTGACCGACGACGGGATCGGCCCGGCGGCCCTGGGGCGGGCCCTGGAGGACCGGGGGTTCGGCTCCCTGTACGTGGCCGAGCACACCCACATCCCCGTCAAGCGGGAGAGCCCGTGGCCGGGCGGCGACGAGCTGCCGCGCCACTACTACCGCACCCTGGACCCGTTCGTGACGCTGACCGCCGCGGCGGCGGTGACCGAGCGGCTGCGCGTCGGCACGGGCATCGCCCTGGTGATCCAGCGCGACCCGATCATCCTGGCCAAGGAGCTGGCCTCGCTCGACCTGGTCTCCGGCGGACGGGCCGTCCTCGGCGTCGGCGCCGGCTGGAACCGAGAGGAGATGCGCAACCACGGCACCGACCCGCGCACCCGCATGCGCCTGATGCGCGAACGCGTGCTGGCGATCAAGGAGCTGTGGACCGCCGAGCAGGCCGAGTTCCACGGCGAGTTCGTCGACTTCGACCCCGTCTACAGCTACCCCAAGCCCGTGCAGGACCCGCACCCGCCCGTGATGGTGGGCGGCTCCGGCCCCACGACGTTCGACCGGGTGATCGACTTCGGTGACGGCTGGATGCCGATCTACGGACGCGGCACCGACGAGCTGGCCGGGCAGATCGCCGAGCTGCGCGAGCGGGCCGGGCGCCGCGTCCCGGTCACGGTGTTCGCCGTGCCGCCCAAGCCGCAGGTGATCGACGAGCTGCGGGCCGCGGACGTCGACGAGATCCTGTTCAACCTGCCGACCGAGCCGCAGGACGCCACCCTGCACCGCCTGGACGCCCTGGCCGAGGTTCTCTGAGCGTCGTTCGGGCCGCGGGTTGGCTAGGGTTTCGGGCGTGACGATGAGCTTTCCCTGGGGGGTGGGGAGCGCGACCGGGGTCGGGTCGTACCCCGGTGACGACCCGGCCGAGGCGCTGCGGATCGTGCTCGGCGAGCTGCCCGAGCTGCCGCACCTGCCCGAGCTGCCGGACCGCGGGCCGGGCGCCGACCTGACCGGCCGCAGCGCCGGGCTGCTGGTGGACCTGCCGGTGCACCTGCAGCCCTCCGGCTGGCGGTTCGCCGACAGGCCCGGCCGCGACCTGCGCCGGGCCCACGACCATCTGGCGCGCGACCTGGACGTGCTGGAGGAGCTGGCGGGCGGGCACGACGGCCCGTTCAAGATCCAGGTGTGCGGGCCGTGGACGCTGGCCGCGACGATCGAGCTGCGGCACGGCGACCGCACGCTGCGCGACCCGGGCGCCGTCCGCGACCTGACCGCCTCGCTGGCCGAGGGCGTCGCCGGGCATGTGGCCGAGGTCCGGCGGCGGCTGCCGGCCGCGCGGATCCTGCTGCAGCTCGACGAGCCCGCGCTGCCCGCGGTCCTGGCGGGGCGGGTGCCGACCGCCAGCGGCTTCTCCCGGCTGCCGCCCGTGGAGGCCCCCGTGGCCGAACAGGGCCTGCGCCAGGTGATCGAGACCGTCTGCGCGGACGACGCCGCCTTCCCCGTGGTGCACTGCTGCGCGCGCGACGTCCCGTACGGGCTGCTGCGCGGGGCGGGCGCCAAGGCGATCTCCGTGGACCTGGCGCTGGTGCCCGAACGCCATGACGACGCCGTGGGGGAGACGATCGACGCCGGGGTGGGGCTGTGGCTCGGCGTGGTGCCGGGCACCGACGCGGCCCTGCCCGCCCTCAAGGACACCGCCGCGCCCGTGCGGAAGCTGTGGCAGCGCCTGGGGTTCCCGCCCGCCCGGCTGGCCGAGCAGGTCGTCGTCACCCCGGCGTGCGGCCTGGCGGGGGCGTCCCCCCGTTACGTGCGGACCGCCTTGAAACGCTGCCGCGACACCGCTCGCATGCTCCACGAGGCGGCCGAGTAGAGCACGCCCCCGTGACCGAGGGGTTGAGCACGTCCTGGCACGTCAGCGCGGGTGTTACCGGGACGACTCGGACGCCGCGAGGGGGGTCAGAATGTCGGCGGGGCGAGCAAGAATAGGCCCATGACCTTGAGCGACGGCGTTCCCACGGAGGCGGCGCAGCGGCATGCGGAGCTGAGCCGGGAGATCGACGAGGCCAACTACCGCTACTACGTGCTCGACCGGCCCACGCTGAGCGACGCCGACTACGACGCGTTGATGCGCGAGCTGCGCGAGCTGGAGGCGGCGCATCCGGAGCTGGTGACCCCCGACTCGCCGACGCAGCGGGTCGGGGCGCCCATCATCACCGACTTCGCGACCGTCGAGCACCTGGAGCGCATGCAGAGCCTCGACAACGCGATGAACGCCGAGGAGCTGGCGGCCTGGGACGAGCGGGTGCTGCGCGAGGTCGGCGAGGTCGCCGCCTACCTGTGCGAGCTGAAGATCGACGGGCTGGCGGTCGCGCTGATCTACGAGAACGGGCGGCTGGTGCGCGGCGCCACCCGCGGCGACGGCCGCACCGGCGAGGACATCACCCCCAACATCCGCACCATCGACGCGATCCCCACCCGGCTCAAGGGCGCCGGCTGGCCCGAGGTGCTGGAGGTGCGCGGCGAGGTCTTCCTGCCCCGCGAGGGGTTCGAGCAGGTCAACGCCGCGCAGGTGGAGGAGGGCAAGGAGCCGTTCGCCAACCCGCGCAACGCCGCCGCCGGATCGCTGCGGCAGAAGGACCCGCGCGTCACCGCCCGGCGGCCGCTGAGCATGCTCGTGCACGGGTTCGGCCGCTGGGAGGGCGGCAAGCAGCCCGACAGCCAGGCCGAGGCGTACGAGATGATGCGCGAGTGGGGCCTGCCGATCAGCGACCGCTACAAGGTGGTGCCCGACCCGGCCGGTGTGCGGGAGTACATCGAGTACTACGGCGAGCACCGGCACGACCCCGAGTACGAGATCGACGGCGTGGTCGTCAAGGTCGACCAGTTCCCGCTGCAGCGGCGGCTGGGGTCCACCTCGCGGGCGCCGCGCTGGGCGATCGCGTTCAAGTACCCGCCCGAAGAGGTCAACACCAAGCTGCTGGACATCAAGGTCGGCGTGGGCCGCACCGGGCGGGTCACCCCGTACGGCGTGATGAAGCCGGTGTTCGTCGCCGGGTCCACGGTCGAGCGCGCCACGCTGCACAACGCCGACGAGGTCAAGCGCAAGGGCGTGCTGATCGGCGACACCGTGGTGCTGCGCAAGGCGGGCGACGTCATCCCCGAGATCGTGGCGCCGGTCGCCGACCTGCGCGACGGCACCGAGCGCGAGTTCGTCATGCCCGACCGCTGCCCCGAGTGCGGCACGCCGCTGGCCCGCGAGAAGGAGAGCGACGTCGACATCCGCTGCCCGAACGCGCGCTCGTGTCCGGCGCAGCTGCGTGAGCGGCTGTTCTTCCTGGCCAGCCGCAAGGCGCTGGACATCGAGGCGCTCGGGTACGTGGCGGCGACCGCGCTGACCCGCCCGCTGGAGCCCGCCGACCCGCCGCTGAAGGACGAGGGCGACCTGTTCGACCTGACGGTCGAGCAGCTTCTGCCGATCAAGACGCTGGTGCTCGACCCCGACACCGGCCTGCCCAAGACCGATCCCAAGACCGGCGAGGAGAAGGTCGTCACGTTCTTCGCCAACAAGGAGGGTCAGCCGAAGAAGACCGTCGAGGTGCTGTTCGAGGAGCTGGAGAAGGCCAAGCGGCAGCCGCTGTGGCGGGTGCTGGTGGCGCTGTCCATCCGGCACGTCGGCCCCACCGCCGCCCAGGACCTGGCGCGCGAGCTGCGGTCGATGGAGGCGATCCGCACCGCCACCGAGGAGGAGCTGGCGGCCGTCGACGGGGTCGGCCCGACGATCGCCCGGTCCATCAGGCAGTGGTTCGACGTCGACTGGCACCAGGAGATCGTCCGCAAGTGGGCCGCGGCCGGGGTCCGCATGGAGGAGGAGGGCGCCGCGGCGCCGCGCCCGCTGGAGGGCGTCACCGTGGTGATCACCGGTTCGCTGGAGGGCCACAGCCGCGACTCGGCCACCGAGGCGGTGCAGAAGCTCGGCGGCAAGGTCACCGGGTCGGTGTCCAAGAAGACCGGATTCGTGGTGGTCGGCGACAGTCCGGGGTCCAAGTACGACAAGGCGATCAAGCTCGGGGTGCCCGTCCTGGACGAGGCGGGGTTCCAGGTTCTGCTGTCCGAAGGGCCGGAAGCGGCCAAAAGCGTAACCCTCCGCGGGGACGAATGACGGCCCGTACTCGTTGCAAGGTTAACCAGTAGCGGGTTACCCAGGGGTACGATGTCGCTACGTACGGGTAGTGGACTGGAGCGGAATGGGAATAACGGAACGTACGCAACCGGTTTCGCGAAGTTGAGCAAAGGCCGTACCCTCCCAGTCATCACGACCCTCCCGAGCCTCCGTTCGTCACAGAACGGGGGACGGGCCCCACACCGCCGGCGCCCGCGCCGGCGGTGAACACGGACCCGCGGCCGACCGGGGGGCGGTTGCCGACCCTTCGAGGATGTGATGAAGGACCCGAACAACACGCGGAACACCGTGCCGCGCCGGGGCTCCCCGCTGTGGATCTACTTCGCGGTCGTCATCGTCGTGGGCGCCGCCGTGTTCGCGGCCGCCCTGGCGGGCATGTCCGGCGCGCAGGTCGACGCGCTGGCGGGCAACCCGGTGTTCTGGATCCTGGCCGCCTTCATCGTCTTCGGCGAGCTCCGGCCGATCATCACGCCCGGTTCCACCGAGAACAACGGCGCCACCACCTCCACGACCTTCTCGTTCGCGGCCCTGCTGTACGCGGGGCTGCCCATCGCCGCGGTGCTGCAGTCGGTCGCCGTGATCGCCTGCGGCGTGCTGCGCGGCCGCACCCCGCACCGCATCGCGTTCAACGTCGCCCAGTACACCCTCAGCCTGGCCGCCGCCTACGGGACGCTGACGCTGTTCGGCATCCACCCCGGCCCGACGGCCCTGTGGGTGCCCGAGGGAGGCGACCTGCCCGCGATCGCCGCGGCCGGGGCGGTCTACTTCGCCTGCAACGACGGCCTCGTGGGCGCCGCGGTCGCGCTGCACGAGCGGGTCTCCCTGGTCAAGGCGCTGCGCTGGGACCTGGGCTACCAGGTCCTGGTGCACCTGGCGCTGCTGGCACTGGCGCCGCTGGTCGTGGTGGCGATGGACCGGTCCGCCGTGTTCGTCCCGCTCATCCTGCTGCCGTTCATCGCCGTCTACCTCAACGCCTCGGCCTCGGTGCGCCGCGAGCACCAGGCCCTGCACGACGGGCTGACCGGCCTGCCCAACCGCAAGATGCTGACCGTCCGCACCGAGGACTCCCTGGCCGAGGCCCGCGCCATCGCCTCCCGCGCCGCGTCCCGGAGCAGGGGCGCCGGCCAGGCGCCCCGCGTCGGCCTCTTCCTGCTGGACCTGGACCGGTTCAAGGAGGTCAACGACACCCTCGGCCACCCGACCGGCGACCGGCTGCTGCAGCTGGTGGCGCACCGCCTCACCCACAGCGTGCGGCCCGGCGACCTGGTGGCCCGGCTCGGCGGCGACGAGTTCGCCGTGCTGCTGCCCACCATCCGCGACACCGCCGCGGCCCGCGAGGTCGCCGCGCGGCTGCGCGCCGCGCTCAGCGAGCCGGTCCGGCTGGACGGCATGTCGTTCGACCTGGAGGGCAGCGTCGGCATCGCGCTGTTCCCCGACCACGCCCCCGACTTCGAGCTGCTGCTGCAACGCGCCGACGTGGCGATGTACCACGCCAAGGAGAGCCGTTCGGGCGTCGAGGTCTACTCGCCCGACAAGGACCGCAACTCCCCGGCCCGCCTGAGCATGCTCGGCGACCTGCGCCGCGCCATCGACCGCGGCGAGCTGGAGCTGTTCTACCAGCCCAAGGTGTCCCTGCACGACGGGCAGCTGGTCGGCATGGAGGCGCTGGTGCGCTGGCGCCACCCCGACAAGGGCGTGCTGGAGCCCGAGCACTTCCTGCCGATCGCCGAGCAGACGTACCTGATGCGCTCCATCACCCACTACGTGGTGGACGCCGCCCTGGCGCAGGCCGCCGCCTGGTGGCGCGACGACCTGACCGTCCAGGTCGCGGTGAACGCCTCCGGCCGCGACCTGTTCGACACCGGCCTCACCGAGACGATCGAGAACGGCCTGCTCGCCCGCGGCCTGCCCACCGCCGCCCTGCAGCTGGAGATCACCGAGCGGATCCTGATGAACGAGCCCGCCTACGCCTCCGACACCGTCGGCGCGCTGGCCGAGCTCGGCATCCCGCTCAGCCTGGACGACTTCGGCACCGGCTACTCGTCCCTGGTCCGGTTGAAACGGCTGCCGGTGGAAGAGATCAAGATCGACGCCTCGTTCGTGCGGCGGCTGGCCCGCTCGGCCGACGACGCGGTGATCGTCCGCTCCACCGTCGACCTGGTCCGCACGCTCGGCCTGCGCTCGGTCGCCGAGGGCGTCGAGGATCCGCAGACCGCGAGCATGCTGCGCGAGATGGGCTGCGACGCCGCCCAGGGCTGGCACTTCGGCCGTCCCATGGACGCCGCCACCGCCACCGACTGGCTCCGCCGCCGCATGCAACGCGCTCCCGAACCCGCCGCCTGACCCCGCCGCCTGCCCCTGCCACTCGACCGAGGGCCCGCACCCGGCGCCCGCCCCGAAGACGCCAAGGCCGGGGCCCGATGTGCTCACCCGGGGCGACGCCGGGCGGCCGTGTGCGCGTGTGGCGTGTCAGTAGGGGCGGCGGCGGGTGGGGGGCGCCTCGTAGGTCGGGGGGACGTCCTCTTCGTAGTAGCGCTCCTCCCGGATGGGCGGGCGGGGCGCGGCGGCGCGCCGGGCGGTGACGATCCGCACGATCCCGATGATCAGGCCGATCAGGCCGCCCAGCATGAGGATGACCCCGACCACGCGGATGTCGACCCCGCTGAACTCGTACTCGACCGCGTAGGCCAGGATGGCACCGATGATGATCAGAGCGAGGCTGCCTCCGATGGTCACCGCGCTCTCCTCTCGTCGTCGGGGGGTGTTCCAGATGTCCGTTCCCCCTGGACGGCCCTGAAACGGGGACGCGCCGCCGCCCGCCCCGCCCGGACCGCAAACCCGTCGGCCGTGGCCTGCGGGCCCCATAGGATGGCAGGGAACCCAATCCGATCTCAGGAACGGTTTTTCCAGATGACCGCCATCACCCGTGACGAGGTGGCGCACCTCGCCCGGCTGTCCCGGCTGGCGCTCGGCGAGGACGAGCTCGACCACCTCGCCGCCCAGCTCGACCAGATCATTTCCGCGGTCGCGCGGGTGCAGGAGGTCGCGGCGGAGGACATCCCGCCGACCTCGCACGCGCTGCCGCTGACCAACGTGTACCGGGCCGACGAGGTCCGGCCCTCGCTGCCGCCCGAGCAGGCGCTGGCGGGTGCCCCGGCGGCCGAGGAGCAGCGCTTCCGCGTCCCGCGGATCCTGGACGAGGAGGCGTGAGCGGTGAGTGATCTGACCAGGAAGACGGCGGCGGAGCTGGCGGGGCTGGTGGCCTCGGGCGAGGCGTCCGCCGTCGAGGTGGCGCGGGCGCACCTGGACCGGGTCGCCGCCGTCGACGGGCGGGTGCACGCGTTCCTGCACGTCGACGAGGAGGCCGTGCTGGCGCAGGCGCGCACGGTCGACGAGCGGCGCGCCGCGGGCGAGACGCTCGGCCCGCTGGCCGGGGTGCCGATCGCGCACAAGGACGTGTTCACCACCGTCGACATGCCGACCACCGCCGGGTCGAAGATCCTGGAGGGGTGGCGGCCGCCGTACGACGCGACGGTCACCGCGCGGCTGCGCGCGGCGGGGCTGGTGATCCTCGGCAAGTCCAACATGGACGAGTTCGCGATGGGCTCGTCCACCGAGAACAGCGCGTACGGCCCGGCGCACAACCCGTGGGACCTGACGCGGATCCCGGGCGGCTCGTCCGGCGGGTCGTCGGCCGCGGTGGCGGCCTACGAGGCGCCGCTGGCGACCGGCACCGACACCGGCGGCTCGATCCGCCAGCCGGCGGCGGTCACCGGGATCGTCGGCGCCAAGCCCACCTACGGCGGCTCCTCCCGCTACGGGCTGATCGCGTTCGCGTCGTCGCTGGACACGCCGGGCCCGTTCGCCCGCAACGTGCTCGACGCGGCGCTGCTGCACGAGGCGTTCAGCGGCCACGACCCGATGGACTCCACCTCGATCGACAAGCCGGTGCCGCCGGTGGTCGAGGCGGCCCGCCGCGCCGACGTGGCGGGGCTGCGCGTCGGCGTGGTCAGGGAACTGGGCGGCGAGGGCTACCAGCCGGGCGTGCTGGCCCGCTTCCGCGAGGCCGTCGAGCTGCTGGAGTCGCTGGGCGCCAAGGTGGTCGAGGTGTCCTGCCCGAACTTCGGGTACGCGCTGCCCGCCTACTACCTGATCGCGCCGTCGGAGTGCTCGTCCAACCTGGCCCGGTTCGACGCCATGCGGTACGGGCTGCGCGTCGGTGACGACGGCGCCCGCAGCGCCGAGGACGTCATGGCGCTGACCCGGGCGCAGGGCTTCGGCCCCGAGGTCAAGCGGCGCATCATGCTGGGCACCTACGCGCTGTCGTCGGGCTACTACGACGCCTACTACGGCAAGGCCCAGCAGGTCCGCACGCTGATCGCGCGCGACTTCGACACGGCCTTCGAGCAGGTGGACGTGCTGGTGTCGCCGACCACGCCGACGACGGCCTTCCCGATCGGCGAGCGCGCCGACGACCCCATGGCGATGTACCTGGCCGACCTGTGCACGATCCCGGCGAACCTGGCGGGCAACGCGGCCATCTCCGTGCCCTGCGGTCTCGCCGACGAGGACGGGCTGCCGGTGGGCCTGCAGATCATGGCGCCGGTGCTGGGCGACGACCGGGTGTACCGGGTCGGCGCGGCCGTGGAGAAGGCCCTGGAGGACCGGTGGGGCGGCCCGCTGCTGGCCAAGGCCCCCGAGCTGGCGGAGGCAGGCGAGTGACCAGTTTGTCGCAGGCGACGTTGATGGACTACGACGAGGCGCTGGCCCGCTACGAGCCGGTGCTGGGTGTGGAGACCCACATCGAGCTGGGCACGGCGTCCAAGATGTTCTGCGGCTGCCCGACCGCGTTCGGCGCCCCGCCCAACACCCAGGTCTGCCCGGTCTGCCTCGGCCTGCCCGGCTCGCTGCCGGTCACCAACCGGGCCGCGATCGAGGGCATCATCAAGATCGGGCTGGCGCTCAACTGCGAGATCGTGGAGTGGTGCCGGTTCGCCCGGAAGAACTACTTCTATCCGGACATGCCGAAGAACTATCAGATCTCGCAGTACGACGAGCCGCTGTGCGTCGACGGCCACCTGGACGTGGAGGTGGACGGCGAGACGTACCGCATCGGCATCGAGCGCGTCCACATGGAGGAGGACACCGGCAAGTCGCTGCACGTCGGCGGCGCCACCGGCCGTATCCACGGGGCCGACCACTCGCTGGTCGACTACAACCGGGCGGGCATCCCGCTGGTCGAGATCGTCACCAAGCCGATCACCGCGACCGGCGACAAGGCGCCGCTGGTGGCCCGCGCGTACGCCACCGAGCTGCGCGAGCTGGTGCGCGCCCTCGGCGTGTCGGACGTGCGCATGGAGCAGGGCTCGATGCGCTGCGACGTGAACGTGTCGCTGATGCCGCGCGGCGCGTCGGAGTGGGGCACCCGCACCGAGACCAAGAACGTCAACTCGCTGCGGTCGGTCGAGCGCGCCGTCCGGCACGAGATCGAGCGGCAGGCCGCCGTGCTGGCCTCGGGCGGCAAGATCGTCCAGGAGACCCGGCACTTCCACGAGGACACCGGCACCACCACCGCGGGCCGCAGCAAGGAGGAGGCGCAGGACTACCGCTACTTCCCCGAGCCGGACCTGGTGCCGATGGCGCCGTCCCGCGAGTGGGTGGAGGAGCTGCGCCAGGGCCTGCCCGAGCTGCCCGCCGCGCGCCGCCGCCGCGTGCAGCGCGAGTGGGGCCTGTCCGACCTGGAGCTGCGGGACGTCGTCAACGCCGGCGCCCTCGGCCTGATCGAGGACACCGTCACCGCGGGCGCCCCGCCCGCCGCCGCCCGCAAGTGGTGGATGAACGAGCTGTCGCGCCGCGCCACCGAGCAGGGCGTGGAGCTGGCCGACCTGCCGATCACGCCCGAGCAGGTCGCCCGCGTGCAGGCGATGGTGGACGCCGGTGAGCTGAACGACAAGCTGGCCCGCCAGGTGTTCGAGGGCGTGCTGGCCGGCGAGGGCGACCCGGACGCGGTCGTCGCCGCCCGCAACCTGAAGATCGTCAGCGACGACGGGGAGCTGGCCGCCATCGTCGAGCAGGCCATCGCCGACAACCCGGACGTGGCCGACAAGATCCGCGGCGGCAAGGTCGCGGCCGCGGGCGCCCTGGTCGGCGCCGTCATGCGCGCCACCGGCGGCAAGGCCGACGCGGGCCGCGCCCGCCAGCTCATCCTGGAGAAGCTCGGCGCCTCCTGACCCCGTGCCCCGCGCCGGGCGGCCGTTCCCCGGCCGTCCGGCGCGCCAGCGCGGCGGAGGCGCCCATATCTTCGTGCTCGTCCGGCGCTCGCGGCCCTGAGCGCAGTGGAGTCGGCAGGCCCCCAACGACGGTTCAGGTGACCGGGATGACGAGGATCTTGTCGTCGCCCGGACGGGGGCTGCCGCGGCCGTCCTGGTTGCTGGTGGTGACCCACAGCGTGCCGTCGGGGGCGCGAACGACGGCGCGCAGGCGGCCGTACCGGTCGTCCAGGTGGGCGACGGGCCGGCCGACCTTCCCGGCGGCGTCCAGCGGCACCTGCCACAGGCGCCGCCCGCGCAGGGCCGCCGCCCACAGCGACCCGTCGGCGTAGGCCAGGCCGGACGGCGACGCCTCCGAGGTCGACCAGGTCAGCAGCGGGTCGGTGAACCCGTCGCGGCCGCCGAAGCCCTCCACCTGGGGCCAGCCGTAGTTGCGGCCCTTCTCGATGCGGTTGATCTCGTCGAAGCGGTCCTGGCCGAACTCGGTGGCGTACATGCGGCCGTGGTCGTCCCACGCCATGCCCTGCACGTTGCGGTGACCCAGGGTCCACACCCGGGTGCCGAACGGGTTGCCGGGGGCGGGCCGTCCGTCGGGGGTGACCCGAAGGATCTTGCCGCCGAGCGAGTCGCGGTCTTGGGCCAGTTCCCCTCGGTACACCTCGCCGGTGGAGATGTAGAGCATCCGGTCGGGGCCGAAGGCGAGGCGGCCGCCGTTGTGGTTGGCGCCCTTGGGGATGCCCGTGACGATCGGCCGGACGTCCCGGATCGCGCCGTCCAGCCGGAACCGCACCACCCGGTTGTCGGAGGCGGCGGTGAAGTACAGGTAGACGAGCCGGTCGCGGGCGAACGACGGGGACACCGCCACGCCCAGCAGGCCGCCCTCGCCGCCCGGTTCGACGCCGGGGACCCGCCCGATCTCGGTGACCCGCCCCTGCGGCGTCACGCGCAGCAGCCGGGCGGTGTCACGTTCGGTCACCAATGCGTCGCGGTCGGGCAGGAACGCGATCGCCCACGGCACCCGCAGGTTCCCGGCGAGTTCCCGGGGCCGGCCCAGCTCGGCCGCGGCCTGCCGCCCGGACGCGCCGCCCGGGGAACCGGGCAGCGGCGGCGGTGTACCGGCCGCCCCCTGCCCGCCGCCGCCCCCCGAGCCGGACGAGCAGGCGGAGGTCAGCAGGAGGGCCGCGGCGGCGGCCGCGACGAGCCGGTGCGCTCTTCGGAGTCCCATGGCACGCCCCTTCGTCTCCCCGTAATACGGATGGCCCGGCGTTCCCGTTCCGGCGTTTCCGTTCCCCCCGGAGGCGGCGCCGATCCCGGCGTTCCGGTAACCCGTTTCGGCGTGTTCGGCGTTACGCGCGTTTTCCGCGACCCCCGGGATCGCGGACTGTACGATCATTTCCGACGGGGCGCGGCACCGCGGTGGTGACACAGCGTCAAGGGACGGCTGTACGGCCGGGCGGGCGGGGCGACCAGCGGCATTCCGCGACAGGGTCGTTCGTCGCCGGGTGGACGCTCAGCCTCAATCGCTCCGTGACCTACGGAACGTACATTGAGCATCACGGTGATCCCGCACTGCAGCAACGTCGCTGATCCACTGCCGGCGCTCCCGCGGCGTCCGCAGCAGCCCGAGCGCGAACCCTGCGCGGGGCACGATCCACCTCCTGCCGGGCGTTACCCGATCGTCCGGTCAGGATCCGGTACCGACAAACCACCGGGCGCGGCGCAGCGCCCGGTCGGGGCCGTCCGCCCCGACGGGGCAGAAAGGGACACGGCGCGATGAGCGGCGAGAACGCCAGGCGGCTGCCGCGGCCGTTGCCGCCGCGCGCGGTGCCGGTCACCATGGTCGCGGTCGCAGGCGTGCTCTACGCCCTCGGCTCGATCCTCGGCTGGGGCGGCCGCACGTTCATCGCCTGGGGCGAGGCCGCCGCGGCCGCCGCCGCGGCGGGGTCGCTGCTGCTGGCCGCGCGCCGGCCGCGCGGTGCGGGCGGGGCGGTGGTTCCGGCCGTGCCCGACCCGCAGGGGCCCGACGGCGGGGAGGGCGGCTCGGTGTGGCGGGCCTCCTGGCGCTGGTACGGCATCGCGGCCACCTGCTGGTTCCTCGGCGCGGCGGGCAGCGCGGCCTTCTCGACCGTACCGACCCGCAGCGCCCTGTCGCTGTCGGCGGCCGACCTGTTCTACCTGGCCGCCGTCATCGCACTGGTCGTCGGGCTGGTCGCGCCGATACGGATGACGCGGGACGTACGGGCCTGGCTGCGGTACGCCGCCGACACCTACGTATGCGTGTGCGCGCTGTTCGTCCTGGGCTGGGTGGCCCTGTTCAGTGACCTCTACCACGGCTCCGGCGAGTCGCCGTGGGAGTTCCTGCTGGAACTGCTGTACCCGGTGGTCGACCTGGTGCTCGTGTGCGGGGCGCTGCCGTTCGTGCTGGGCGCCGGGCCCGGACGCAGGCGCCCGGCCTGGCTGGGCTATGCGGCGCTGACCGCGCTCGCCGTCGCCGACGTGGTGACGCTGGCGGTACGGCTGCGCGGGGGCGCCCCCGCCGACGACCCGTCCGACATCCTGCGGCTGGGCGCGCTGCTGCTGCTCGTCCTCGTCCCCTGGACGGCCCCGGCCGAGGCCGCCGCCGTCCCCCGCGACGACGTCGACGACGTGCCGCAGGGCGTGACCATCGACGCCCCGCAGGGGGCGTCCGCCGACGCCGAGGCGGCCGACGACGGACGGGCCGGGCGGATGATCGGCCCCGGCATCACCCCGGCGGCGGTGGCGGCTGCGGCGACCCTGTTCGTCGCGGGGCACTCGCTGACCGCCACGCACGGCCTGGAACCGGTCGTGTCGCTGGTGGCGGGGTCGGCCACGATGGTGCTGCTGGCGCGGCTGGCCGAGCTGCTGCGCGAGAACGAGTCGCTGCGCGGCGCGGTGCGGACCGGCGAGGAGCACTTCCGCGCGCTGTCGGAGAGCATCAACGACGCGGTGCTGATCTGCGACCTGGACGCGGTGGTGCAGTACGCCAGCGCGGGCGCCCTGCGCACGTACCGGTACACCCCCGAGGAGCTGCTGGGCCGCCGCCTGCACGAGATCATCCACCCCGAGGACCTGCCCCGGGTACGGGCGGTGTTCAGCGGGTTCCTCGACGAGCCCGCCGACGGGCCCTCCGGCGGGCCGGCGGAGGGGGCCGGGCGGTCCGGGCCGGACGTGGACGATCCCGAGGTCGACGACCCGCCCCCGCCGTCCGACGACGACCTCGGCGTGGTCCGCGACGAGGACACCGACACCCTTCGGCTGTCGTGCCGGATCCGCGCCGCCGACGGCACCTGGCTGCCCACCGAGTCGACGATCTCCCGCTACAGCGGCACCGGGGAGGCCCCGGGACGGCTGCTGGTGACCACCCGCGACCTGAGCGAGCAGGCCGCGCTGCAACGCCAGGTCACCCATCTGACCTTCCACGACGGGCTCACCGGGCTGCCCAACCGCGCCTACTTCGAGGAGCGCACCCGCGAGCTGCTGTCGCACCAGCCGGACGGCGGCCGGGTCGCGGTGCTGTTCGCCGACCTCGACGGTTTCACCGCCGTCAACGACTCGGCCGGGCACGCGGCCGGCGACCAGGTGCTGGCGCAGGCGGCGCGGCGGCTGCGCGCGGCCGTCCAGGCGGACGACACCGTGGCGCGCTGGGGCGGCGACGAGTTCGCCGTGCTCGTCCAGCTCCCGCCGGACGCGTCCGGCGCGGGTGCCCGCACGGGGCCCGGCGCCGACACCCAGGCCGCCGTCGACCTCGCCGAACGGCTGCTGCGCGCGCTGTCGAAGGAGCCGTACCGGGTCGGCGGCAAGGGCATCGTGCTGACCGCCAGCATCGGGATCGCCTTCGCCGGCGACCAGGAGCAGCCGTCCGCCGGACGCGACCGGTCGCGCGCGGCGGCGACGGCCGGGGGCGCCGACGCCGAACGGCGGCTGCGGCGCAGCGCGGCCGACCTGATCCGCAACGGCGACCTGGCGATGGCCCGTGCCAAGGAGCTGGGCGGCGGCCGGGTCGAGGTGTTCGCCCCGCACATGCACACCGACGTCGTACGCCGCCTGGAGCTCGGCAGCGACCTGCAGCGGGCGCTCGCCGAGGAGCAGTTCGCCGTGGAGTTCCAGCCGGTGGTGGACCTGGCGACGTCCCGCGTCACCGGCGTGGAGGCGCTGGTGCGCTGGTGGCGGGGCAGCGAGGCGGTACCGCCGGAGGAGTTCATCGGACCGGCCGAGGAGTCCGGCCTGATGACCCCGCTGGGCGACTGGGTGCTGCGCGAGGCGTGCCGGGAGGTGGCGCGCTGGCGCCGCGACTCCTGGGAGGTCGGCGTGTCGGTCAACTTCACCGCCCGGCAGATCGCCGCGCCCGGCTTCGTGGAGTCGGTCGCGGCCGCGCTGGAGGAGACCGGGCTCCCGCCGCAGGCCCTGACGGTCGAGGTGCGGGAGGAGGTGCTGGTCGAGGACGCCGGGCAGAGCGTGGAGCGGCTTTCGGCGCTGCGCGACCTGGGCGTACGGCTGGCCATCGACGACTTCGGCACCGGCTACGCGTCGCTGGCCTACCTGGGGCAGCTCCCCGTGGACGTCATCAAGATCGACCCGTCGTTCGTGGCCGGGCTGGGGGCGGACGAGACCCTCACCCTGCTCACCCGCACCATCGTGCGCCTCGGCAGCGATCTCGGGCTGACCGTGGTGGCCGAGGGCATCGAGCGGCCCGAGCAGCTGGAGCTGCTGCGCGAGATGGGCTGCCCGCGCGGTCAGGGCTACCTGGTGGCCCGTCCGATGGCCGCCGGACGCGTCGAGTCGCTGGTGCGCACCAACCTCAAGGCCAGGAGCGTCCCGGGCGAGGTGACGCTGCCGCTGGAGGACTCCGCGCTGTCCGCGGGGTGATCGCCGCCGCGGACCGCGCTGACCTGCGGGAACGAGGTGCGGAAAGGGTCAGTTTTTCCCCACGGACGTCTCACATTCTGAGATAAACCGTCCAGGGATTTGACCAGCGGCGTGAAGTCGGCGAAAGTGGGGCCCGTGCAGAGCACTTCCCGCATTCTCGTAGTACTTGGTCGGCGCGCAGGCTGACCGAGTCCCTTCGTCCTGCGCGCTTCCCTCGACCGTCACCCGGCGGCGGGGGTTTTTTGTTGGCCGCGTGACCCGCGAACGGCCGTGACCCGCGGCCGCGACGTCCAGGCCACACCGACCTCTCCCCAAGGAACAGGAACATGACGACCGAACAGATGACGGGAGCCCAGGCGCTGGTCCGCGCCCTGGAGAACGTCGGCGTCGACACCGTGTTCGGCATCCCGGGGGGCGCCATCCTCCCGGCGTACGACCCGCTGTACGACTCCAACAGGCTCCGTCACATCCTGGTGCGGCACGAGCAGGGCGCCGGGCACGCGGCCCAGGGGTACGCCATGGTCACCGGCAAGGTCGGCGTCTGCATGGCCACCAGCGGGCCGGGCGCCACCAACCTGGTCACCGCGATCTCCGACGCCTACATGGACTCGGTGCCGATCGTGGCGATCACCGGGCAGGTGGCGACCCCGCTGATCGGCACGGACGGCTTCCAGGAGGCCGACATCTCCGGCATCACCATGCCGATCACCAAGCACAACTTCCTGGTCACCAAGGCCGAGGACATCGTCCGCACCATCGCCGAGGCGTTCCACATCGCCTCCACCGGGCGTCCCGGGCCGGTGCTGGTCGACATCGCCAAGGACGCACTGCAGTCCACCGTCGAGTTCAGCTGGCCGGTCACCATGCACCTGCCCGGCTACCGTCCGGTCACCCGGCCGCACTCCAAGCAGGTCCGCGAGGCGGCACGGCTGATCGTCCAGGCGAAGCGGCCGGTGCTGTACGTCGGCGGCGGCGTGCTGAAGGCCGGGGCGTCCGCCGAGCTGAAGGTGCTGGCGGAGCTGACCGGGGCGCCGGTCGTCACCACCCTGATGGCCAAGGGCGCGCTGCCCGACAGCCACCCCCTGCACATGGGCATGCCCGGCATGCACGGCAGCGTCGGCGCCGTCGGCGCGCTGCAGCGCGCCGACCTGCTGGTCGCCCTCGGCGCCCGGTTCGACGACCGGGTCACCGGCCAGCTGTCCACCTTCGCGCCGGACGCCAAGGTCGTGCACGCCGACATCGACCCGGCCGAGATCTCCAAGAACCGGCACGCCGACGTCCCGATCGTCGGCGACGCCCGCGAGGTGCTCGCCGACCTGATCGTGGCGGTCCAGGCCGAGCACGACGCCGGCCGCCGCGGCGACTACGAGGAGTGGTGGCGCCAGCTGCGCGCCTGGCGCGAGACCTACCCGCTCGGCTACGACCAGCCCGCCGACGGGTCGCTGTCGCCGCAGTACGTCATCGAGCGGATCGGGAAGCTGGCCGGTCCCGAGGCGTACTACGTCGCGGGCGTCGGCCAGCACCAGATGTGGGCGGCGCAGTTCATCAAGTACGAGCGGCCCGGCGCGTTCCTCAACTCCGGCGGCGCGGGCACCATGGGCTACGCCGTCCCGGCCGCGATGGGCGCCAAGGTCGGCGCGCCCGGCACGCAGGTGTGGGCGATCGACGGCGACGGCTGCTTCCAGATGACCAACCAGGAGCTGGCCACCTGCGCCATCGAGGGCATCCCGATCAAGGTCGCCGTCATCAACAACGGCAACCTGGGCATGGTCCGGCAGTGGCAGACGCTCTTCTACAACGAGCGCTACTCCAACACCAACCTGCACAGCCGCCGGGTCCCCGACTTCGTCAAGCTGGCCGAGGCGTACGGTTGTGTCGGGTTGCGCTGCGACCGTACCGAGGACGTCGACGCCACGATCGCCAAGGCCATGGAGATCAACGACGCGCCGGTCGTCATCGACTTCGTCGTCCACCAGGACGCCATGGTCTGGCCGATGGTCGCCGCGGGCACCAGCAACGACGACATCAAGATCGCCAGGGACATGGCCCCCGACTGGGAGAACGGAGACTGACCCCGATGAGCCAGCACACGCTGTCGGTCCTGGTGGAGAACACGCCGGGCATCCTCGCGCGGGTGGCGGCCCTGTTCTCCCGGCGCGGGTTCAACATCGAGTCGCTCGCCGTGGGCACCACCGAGCACCCCGAGATCTCCCGCATGACGATCGTGGTCAACGTCGAGGAGCTGCCGCTCGAGCAGGTCACCAAGCAGCTCAACAAGCTGATCAACGTGCTGAAGATCGTCGAGCTCGACCCGTCGTCCTCGGTGCAGCGCGAGCTGGTGCTGGTCAAGGTCCGCGCCGACGCCGAGACCCGGTCGCAGGTGCTGGAGACCGTCCAGTTGTTCCGCGCCAAGGTCGTCGACGTGGCGCCGGACGCGGTCACCATCGAGGCCACCGGCAACCGCGACAAGCTGGACGCCTTCATCCGCGTCCTGGAGCCCTTCGGCATCAAGGAACTGGTGCAGTCGGGCATGGTGGCCATCGGCCGCGGCGCCCGGTCCATCACCGACCGGTCGCTGCGCGCCCTCGAACGCAGCGCGTGACGCGGCGCCGCCCCTGAAAGCACGAGCAACACCACGTGAAGAAAGGCAACAGCAACAGTGGCTGAGATGTTCTACGACGACGACGCCGACCTGAGCGTCATCCAGGGGCGGCACGTGGCCGTCATCGGATACGGCAGCCAGGGCCACGCGCACGCGCTGTCGCTGCGCGACTCCGGCGTGGACGTGCGCGTCGGCCTGCGCGAGGGCTCGGCCAGCCGGGAGAAGGCCGAGGCGGAGGGGCTGCGGGTGCTCACCCCGGCCGAGGCCGCCGAGGAGGCCGACCTGATCATGATCCTGGCGCCGGACCACCTGCAGCGCGGGATCTACGAGCAGGACATCAAGCCCGCCCTGGTCGAGGGCGACGCGCTGTTCTTCGGCCACGGCCTCAACATCCGGTACGGCCTGATCGAGCCGCCGGAGGGCGTGGACGTGTGCATGGTCGCGCCCAAGGGCCCCGGCCACCTGGTGCGCCGCCAGTTCACCGCGGGCCGCGGCGTCCCGGTGATCGTGGCGGTGGAGAAGGACGCCTCCGGCGGCGCCTGGCCGCTGGCCCTGTCCTACGCCAAGGCCATCGGCGGGCTGCGCGCGGGCGGCATCAAGACCACCTTCACCGAGGAGACCGAGACCGACCTGTTCGGCGAGCAGGTGGTGCTGTGCGGCGGCGTCTCCGAGCTGATCAAGACCGGCTTCGAGGTGCTCATCGAGGCCGGCTACCAGCCGGAGGTGGCCTACTTCGAGTGCCTGCACGAGATGAAGCTCATCGTCGACCTCATGTACGAGGGCGGCCTGGCCAAGATGAACTGGTCGATCTCGGACACCGCCGAGTACGGCGGCTACACCCGCGGCCCGCGGGTCATCACGGCCGACACCAAGGCCGAGATGAAGAAGATCCTCGGTGAGATCCAGTCCGGCAAGTTCGCCAAGGAGCTGGTGGAGGAGTTCGAGGGCGGCCAGGCCCAGTTCGGCAAGTTCCGCCAGGAGCTGGCCGAGCACCCGATCGAGAAGACCGGTGCCAAGCTCCGTCCCATGATGAGCTGGCTCAACGACTGAGCCCCGTCCTCAGGACGCACGACGGGCAGGTGTGCGCCCGGTCCGGCCGACGCCGGGCCGGGCGCACACGGCTTTCGGGACGCCGTGTCAGGGGCGGCTGAGACGGCGGCGGAGGCGGGCGCGCAGGGGGAGGCGGCGGGAGGCGTCCCTGACCAGGACGGCCAGGTGACCGCCCTTGGTGAAGTAGGCGGTGGCCTCGGTGGAGGGGGCCAGCAGGCGCTGCTGCGGGTCGGTCTTGAGCTTGGGGCCGCGGACGGTGCCGAAGCGCTCCTCGCGGCGGATCCCGAGCGCCTCGGCGGCGACGAAGGCGTCCCAGCGTCCCGGGCCCGTGGCGGTGACGTCGGCGTACGCGGTGAAGCCGTCGTCCTCCGGCTCGGCGGGGAAGTGGTGCTCCACCCCCGACCGCCGTTCACGCAGGATCAGCACGACCTTGGTCTCGCGCGCCTGGACGCGCTGCACGGCGGCGTGCCCGCGCACCCGCAGCCGTGCGCCGCCCTGCCAGCCGACCGCGTCCAGCCGGTGGTCCAGGCCGATCTCGGCGGTGACGTCGGCGTCCTGGCGGGGCACGCCGCGCAGGTACGGGTAGACCGCGTACACCCGGCCGCCCACCACGACCGTGCCGACCTCGACGCCGTCGACCTCCTCGCGGACCAGGCGCTCCAGTTCGTCCTGCAGGTCATGGCGGATGCAGAAGGCGCGCAGCCGGTACGCGGCGGGCAGGGCGGTGCGGTCGGCGGCGTCGGCGAGGCCGCCGTCGGCGAGCATCTGCCGCGTCCCGGCCACCATGCCGCGCCGTGCCGCGCCGTCGAGGTCCAGGAACCGGTGGTCGTACACGCGCAGCATGTCGCGCAGGAGGCTGGTGGCGGAGTCCGGGGTCACGGAGGTTACGTTAAGGGGGCCGGTGACCGGCCGGGGTGAGGCGGTGCCGCGTGTCGTCCGCGTGCATACGCGGTATTGCCTCCGCATACGCCGTATGCAAGCGTGGGGCCATGTCGATCCGTCACGGCCTCCTGGCCCTGCTGGCCCAGGGCCCCCGCTACGGCTACCAGCTGCGCGCCGAGTTCGAGGCGTCGACCGGCGCGACATGGCCGCTCAACATCGGGCAGGTTTACTCCACGCTGTCCCGGCTGGAGCGCGACGAGCTGGTCACCCGGGTGGGCGCCGACGACGAGGGCCGCTTCGTCTACCGCATCACCCCGGCCGGCCGGGAGGACGTGCGACGGTGGTTCACCACCCCCGTGGCCCGCGGCGACCGCCCCCGCGATGAGCTGGCCATCAAGCTCGCCCTCGCCGTCACCACACCGGGCGTCGACGTGCGCGGGGTCGTGCGCGCCCAGCGCACCGCCACGCTGCGCACCCTCCAGGAGCTCACCCGCCTCAGGGGCGACGACCCCGGCGTGCCGTCCGCGCCCGGCGACCGCGCGTGGCGGCTGGTGCTGGAGTCGATGATCATGCAGTCGGAGGCCGAGGTGCGCTGGCTGGACCACTGCGAGGCCTACATGCTCCGCGGCGAGCCGGCCGCCGCCCCGCGCACGAACGCTCGCGAACTGGCCGCCAACGAGCACCACTGACCGTCCCCCTCGTTCACGCGGCCTCTGCGGGGGAGTGGGGGTGTACGTCCCCGTACCGGCGGGAGGCGTTTCGGTGTCGTCTCGGTCACTTCGCGGCGGCGACCCGGCTTGTGACGCTTCCGGTGGTCACCGCCGGGTTCGGGGCGGCGGCCGGGGCTGGTAGCGTCCTGGCACGTGGCGGAGGCGGTTGCGGTGGAGGGCGCTCCTGGCGGGCTCCAGCGGGCCGAAGAGCGGCGACGGTCCGTGCGGGTGCCCGTACCTCTGGTGGCGATGGTCGCGGGGGCGGCCGTGTTGTACGCGGCGTACTCCCTGCTCCGGCTGCGGACGTTCCGGGCCAGCACCTACGACCTGGTCATCTTCGACCAGGCCGTCCGGTCCTACAGCGGGTTCGGCGCGCCGGTGGCCATGGTCAAGGGCGTCCACAACGGATTCGGGCCCGACTTCTCGGTCCTGGGGGACCACTTCTCGCCCATCCTGGCGCTGCTGGCGCCGCTGTACCGGATCCATGACGGGCCCGGCACGCTGCTGGTCGCGCAGGCCGCGCTGTTCGCCGCGGCGATCGTGCCGATCTGGCGGTACGCGCGCCGCCGCCTGGGCACGCGCGCCGCCTACTGCGCCGCGGGCGCCTACGCGCTGTCGTGGCCGATCGCCGAGGCGCTGGCGTTCGACTTCCACGAGGTCGCGTTCGTCCCGCTGCTGTCGGCGCTGCTGGTGGAACGCCACGACGCGGGCCGCCGCGGCCAGGCCCTGCTGGCCGCCGCCGCGCTGCTGCTGGTCAAGGAGGACATGGGGCTGTTGCTGGCGGGTTTCGGCCTCTACCTGCTGACCCGGCGCGGCGACCGCCGCCTCGGGGCGGGCCTGCTCGCCGCCGGGACGGTGGCGACGTGGGTGGCGTCGCGGGTGCTGATCCCCGCGTTCGGCGGCGACGGCGACTACTACTGGGCGTACGGCTCGCTGGGCGACGACCTGCCGGACGCCGTCCTGCACGTGCTGACGCACCCGTGGGACGCGGTGATCACGCTGGGCACCCCGGTGGCGAAGCTGTGGACGATGGCGCTGCTCGTCCTGCCGCTGCTGTTGCTGCCGCTGCGCTCGCCGATCACGCTCACCGCCGTGCCGCTGCTGGCCGAACGCATGCTGGCCAGCGACTTCTCCAACTGGTGGGAGCCCAAGTACCACTACAACGCCTTCCTGATCGCCGTGCTGGTCATCGCGGCCGTGGACGGCGCGGCGCGGCTGCGTCCCCTGTGGGACCGCCTGCCGCCGCTGTGGGAGCGTGCGCGGCCCGGGTGGGCCCGTGGACGGGTGCGCCTGCCCGCGGCCGGGGCGCTGCTGGTCGCCACGGCCGTGACCGTGCCGTTCTTCGCCTTCAGCGACCTGGTAGATCCCGCGTTCCTGCGGCGCGACGAGCGCGCGCGGGCCGCGGCCGAGGCGGTGGCCGAGGTGCCCGACGGCGTGGTGGTGGAGTCGGCGAACCGGCTCGGCCCGGCCCTGTCGTCGCGCGCCCGGGTGCTGCTGTGGGACGAGCGCCCCCGCGGCGCGCCGTGGGTGGTGGCCGACGTCGAACGCCACACGTTCCCGTTCGGCTCGCTGGACGAGCAGCGCCGCCGCGTCGAGACGCTCGTCGAGTCGGGCTACCGGGAGGTCTTCCGGTCCGGCGGCTACGTCGTCCTGCACCGTCCGGACCGCTGACCCGCGCCATTCAGAGCCCTCGCGCGGATCGGTAAGCCTCGCCGGTCACGATCGTCAGAAATCCCGGTGAAGACCCGGTCGGATAATCTCGCCCTACCAATTGCGTGATGTTTGTCCGATACTGGAAGAAAAGACTGGCGGTGAACGCGACACGCCGAGCGCACCAGCGCTGACACCGGACCGCGTCCGCGTTCGCCGTGACGCTTGGGGCGGATGCTCATGAGTGGCGATCATTTTCCGTGCGGGCGCGGCGGTCCGGCGACGAATACCGGACGCGCATTGTCGGCGGGAGGTAATTCTCCGATTCCGGCGGCGCGCGGCCCCAATTACGGCGAGGAGTCGTGACGTGGCCGCGGCGGAGGAGCGGGCCGTCCGGCGATGGGACACCTGCGGCAGCGCGTGGATCGCGGTGCTGCGGCACGTCTGGACGGCCGGCGAGGCCGGCATGGAGGATCGGGGGCCCATCATCGAGGGGCCCCCGGTCCTTTTCGAGGTGACCTCGCTGACGTGGGAGGACCCGATCCTGCGCGAGCACGGGGACCCGGCGGGCGAGCGGCGCGGGGCCGAGGGGCGGGCGCGGCCGCCCGCGGCGTCCGAGCGCGAGCGCGCCCGGCTGCGCGACCTGCAGGACGCCGACCAGGTGCGCTGGGTGGTGGACCTGCTGCGCGCCCGGCCGTGGACCACCAGCGCGTGGATCTCCCTGGCCGTGCCGTGCGAGCCGCGGGACGCCGCGCCGTGCCTGGTCGCGCTGTCGTTCCGCATCCGCGCCTACAAGCTGATGATGACGGCGATGTTCCGGGCGCAGAACGTCTTCCGGGGCTACCTGTCCTACGTTCCGCTGCGGGAGGTCCAGCTGGAGGTGGCCGAGGAACTGGGGCTGCCCCCGGGCCCGATGCGGGTGTTCGTCGACGTCCCGTACCTGCGGGTCGCCGACGCCGAACGCGTCGCCCGGATCCTGACCGCGCTGCCCGAGCCCAACGCGGCGTGACGTCGGTACCGGCCGCCAGGGCGGGTGCCGTGGGCGGGTGAGGAACGAGTACGGGGGCAACTCGGGGCACCGGCAGTATAGGCGCGCGGCCGGCGCCGCGAGCGGCGTCCACGACCGGGTTCCGGAGGGACGTAAGCGTCTATTCCGGGCGTATACGGATGTGTCTCCACCGCCGTGGGGACGCGTCGGCCGGGGGGTCTAAACTCGGTAAGCGCGGGGGCACGACGGGGTGACTCGCGATCTTCATCTGCCCGACATCTTCCGAAGGATCTTCCTTGAGCAAGCCTGTCGTCCTCGTCGCAGAAGAACTCTCCCCGGCCGGAATCGCCGAGCTGGAGGCCGACTTCGACGTCCGGCACGTGGACGGGTCCGACCGGGCGGCCCTGCTGCCCGCCGTGGCCGACGTCGACGCGCTGATCGTGCGCAGCGCCACCAAGGTGACCGCCGAGGTGTTCCAGCACGCGAGCAAGCTGCGCGTGGTGGCCCGGGCCGGGGTGGGCCTCGACAACGTCGACGTCGAGGCCGCCACCAAGGCCGGGGTGATGGTCGTCAACGCCCCGACGTCGAACATCGTCACCGCCGCCGAGCACGCGATCGCGCTGCTGCTGGCCACCGCCCGGAACGTTCCGCAGGGCCACGCCGCGCTCAAGCAGGGCGAGTGGAAGCGCTCCAAGTACACCGGCGTCGAGCTGCAGGGCAAGACCGTCGGCGTGCTCGGCCTCGGCCGCATCGGCGTGCTGGTCGCCCAGCGGCTGGCCGCGTTCGACATGAACATCATCGCCTACGACCCCTACGTGCAGGCGGCCCGCGCCGCGCAGCTCGGCGTCCGCCTGGTCGGGCTGGAGGAGCTGCTGCGCGAGAGCGACTTCATCACCGTCCACCTGCCCAAGACCCCCGAGACCCTCGGCCTGATCGGCGACCGCGAGCTGCGCATGGTCAAGCCCAGCGTGCGCATCGTCAACGCCGCGCGCGGCGGCATCGTCGACGAGGCCGCCCTCGACCTGGCGCTCAAGGAGGGCCGCGTCGCCGGGGCGGGCCTGGACGTGTTCAGCACCGAGCCGTGCACCGACAGCCCGCTGTTCCACCACGACAACGTGGTGGTCACCCCGCACCTGGGCGCCAGCACCCACGAGGCGCAGGAGAAGGCCGGCACCCAGGTGGCCCGCTCGGTGCGGCTGGCGCTGTCCGGCGAGTTCGTGCCCGACGCGGTCAACGTGCAGGGCGGCGCCGTCGCCGAGGACGTCAAGCCCGGCCTGCCGCTGGCCGAGAAGCTCGGCCGCATCTTCACCGCCCTGGCCGGCGGCGTGCCGGTGCGGCTGGAGGTCGTGGTGCGCGGCGAGATCGCCGGGCACGACGTCAAGGTGCTGGAGCTGGCCGCGCTCAAGGGCGCGTTCGCCGACGTGACCGAGGAGTCGGTGACGTTCGTCAACGCCCCGCTGCTGGCCCGCGACCGCGGCGTCGAGGTCACCCTCACCACCACCGAGGACAGCCCCGACTGGCGCAACGTGGTCCAGGTGCGCGGCACCATGGGCGACGGCACGGTGGTGTCGGTGTCCGGCACGCTCACCGGCCCCAAGCACCACGAGCGCATCGTGGAGATCAACGGCTACGACATGGAGCTGTCGCCCACCGACCACATGGCGTTCTTCTCCTACAGCGACCGGCCCGGCATCGTCGGCGTGGTCGGCCGGCTGCTCGGCGACCAGGGCGTCAACATCGCCGGCATGCAGGTCGGCCGGGACGCCAAGGGCGGCACCGCGCTGATCGCGCTGACCGTCGACTCGGCCATCCCGGCCCAGCTCGTCGACGTGATCCGCGACGAGGTAGGCGCCGAAATGGGCCGCCGCGTCGACCTCGACGGCTAAGAGCGGGCGGGGCGGGGTCGGCGTGCTCGGCACGCTGCGCGTGCCTTCGCCGTGGCCCCGCCCGTTGTGTCTCCCAGGGGGACGACCCCCTGGAACCCCCGGCTTGAGGCGGGCGGAGCGTGCTTGGTGTGCTCCGCCCGCCTTTGTCGTTGGCTGCTTCTGGCGGTTGTGGGTGCACCTGCGGGTTCTTCGGGGGGTGTCTCAGCATGCGGAAAGTTGGGCCACGGGTCGGGACAATTCGGGAGGCGGGCCGGTAACGTGGGCGGAGTCATGCGCTTGGTGGTATGCATCCTTCGCCGCCGCGGCGGGGCCTGAGACGGCAGGCCGGCGACCCGCCGCGGAGCAGGGCGCTGGCCGTAAGCCCGTCGTTCACTCTTCCGACGAACCACCACGAGGGATCGCGATCATGAACACCGACGTCAACGTGCCCACGCCCGCCGACGACGCCGCCGAGGAGGCGGCCCGCGCGCTGCAGACCGCCCTGGACCGCCGCGACAACGGCGGCCGCTCCGACCGCTGACCCGCGGTCCGCTCCCGCCGGATGGCATGATCGCAGACGTGGCACCACGTGGTCGGGCGGGAGCGGACGAGGTCCGGCGGGCGCTGGCGGACGCGGCCCGGCTGGGCCCCTACTTCCAGGTCGTCACCGACCCCGCCGAGGAGGCCGACCCCACCTGGCGGCCCCTGCCCGAACCCGACGCGGCACGGCTCGGCGAGCTGACCGACGCCTACGCGCGGCGGCTGGGCACCGGAGAGCGCCGGGTGGCGGCGTCCATCCTGTTCCAGGGGCTGGCGTCGCGGTTGTGGTCGCCCGTGGTGGCGGCGAGGGCGTACGGCGTCGTCCCCGACCTGTCCGGGCTGCACTGGCGCTGGGCCCCCGGCGCGCCGATCGCGCTCTGGCTGGCCGACCCCGGCGGCTGGCCCGCCGCGGACGATCCCGCCGCCACCGCCGGGCTCGTGCACCGGACGGTCCTGGAGGGGCAGCTGCGGCCGCTGCGCGCCACGCTGCTGGAGATCGTCGGGCTCGCGGACGGCCTGCTGTGGGGCAACGCGGCGGCGGCCCTCGCCGGGACGCTGCGCGCTGGCACGCTCAGGCCCGAACTGGCCGAGCCGGTCGGGACGCTCGTGCGAGAACTGTTCGAACGCGAACCGCTGGCGGGCACGGGCTCGTTCACCCCGGACGGGTTCGTCCGCCGGAGCTGCTGCCTGTACTACCGGGTGCCGCCCGGCGGCGAGATGTGCGGCGACTGCGCCCTCCTGCGCCGCGCGTGAGCGTCCCGCGCGGCGCAGGAGGGCGTAAAGGTCAGGCCGCTGTGGCGGCCGGTGACGGCCGCCGCTGGAAGGAGCGCTCGGTGAGCGCGCCGAACACCAGACCCAGCGTCGCCCACAGGACGACCTGGACGCCCAGCGACGCGATCCGGAAGTCCCACAGGACCGTGGCCGGGAAGCCGTCCGCGACCGCGTCCGGCGTCGGCGTCAGCCGGTACACCAGCGCCAGCACGACCGCGAACCCGGCCGTGGTCGCGATCGCCGCGTTCCAGGCCCCGAACCGGGGCAGCAGGCGGCGGAACACGATCACGGCGGCGACGACGGCCAGCACGCCCAGCGCCACCATGCCGAAGTACAGCGCGGTGCGGCCGCCGATCGTGTCGGGGTCGCCGACGGCCGGGGGCGTCGGCGGGTACTTCAGGAACGGCACCAGTTCGACGGCGACGAACCCGCCCAGCGCGACCAGCGCGGCGGTGGCGCGGGCGCCGAACGCGCCGACACGGCCGTAGGCGACCGCGAACGCGATCGCGAACAGCCCGCCGAGCGCGACGCCGTACACGCCGAGCGCGGTGACCAGCCCGGCGGTCTTCTGCACCGTGCGGCTGACCACCTCGTGCTCGTGCCCCTCGTGGGCTGCGGCCGCCTCGGCCTCCTCGAACGCGATGGCGTGGCCCACCTGCGGCTCCCCGTACAGCCAGGCGACGACCAGCGCGAGCGCGGCCGCCGCCAGCCCGGCGAGCATGCCGCGGACCAGCAGTGTTCTCATCATCGGGGAATCGGCCCGCCCGTCAGTGGCAGGGGAAGCCGAGCAGGTGACGGCCGTCGTGGGTGAACTCGTGCACCCAGGTGCCGCCGATGAGGGAGGTGGCGCCCTGCTCGGCGCCGACGAAGTAGATCAGCACCAGGCCGAGCACCGCGGCGAACACCGCCCACGGCAGGACCTGGCGAAGGGGGATGCGGACGGGCGCCGGACGTTCTCCGGCAGGCGTCGACGGAACGGCGGTCTGAGCCATCTCAGGGTCTCCTCACGGGGTTCACTCGCCCCGGTACGGGAGGACGACGGGTCAGTGTCCTGACTCCCAGATCAGCGCCTCCCGCCGACCTTCCCGCCGGGTGTCCGGCCGTGGTCGTGGAGTGGGGGAGGCTCCCTGGTCACAGTGGCGGGACCGTCCTGGAGTCGCACCAGGTTCCTGCGCACCGTCGCCTCGATGTGCACTTGTTGGGGAGAGCGTCCCCTTTGCGGTGGTCCAGCGTCAAGTGCGGGTTCTGTCGCCCGGAGGGCAGTGCGGGGCCGCCCCCGCCCGTGAAAGAGCGGCGTCGCGGACGAGGCGGCGCCGTACGAGGTGAAACGGGCGCCGTGCGGGCGGCCGGCGTGAAAATCCGCCGCCCGGCATGGGGTTCGTTGACCGTGCGGACGGCGCGTTCCCACAATCTCCGGCGATTCACCTCCGCGTTCGCTCCCACGAACCGCCCACCGAAACCGCCCACCGAAACCGCCCACCGCGACCGCCCACCGAGACCGCCCACCGAGACCGCCCACCGAAACGCACTTCGTCCCCGACCTGGAGGCGCCCGAGCCATGACCCATCCCCCAGGAACACGACCGCCGGTGGCGCAAGCGGCGGCCGCGCTGGCCGTCTGCCTGAGCCTCGTGGCCGCCGCGCTGGTGGCCGTGCTGGTCCGTCCGCCGGGCGCCTCCGCCGCCGCCCCGGCGGGCACCGGCACCGGATACCTCAGCACCAGCGGCAACCGGATCGTCGACGGCACCGGCCAGACGGTCCGCCTGACCGGCATCAACTGGTTCGGCATGGAGACCGACAACAAGACCTTCCACGGCCTGTGGGCGCGCGGCTACAAGTCGATGCTCGACCAGATGGCCCAGCTCGGCTACAACACCCTGCGCGTGCCGTACTCCAACGACGCGCTGAAGCCGGACGCCAAGGCCACCAGCGTCGACGGGGTGTCCAACCCCGACCTGGTGGGCCTCAGCCCGCTGCAGATCCTCGACAAGGTGATCGCCTACGCCGGCCAGAAGGGCATGCGGGTGATCCTGGACCGGCACCGGCCGACCAGCGCGGGCCAGTCGGCGCTGTGGTACACCCCGGCCGTCTCCGAGACGACGTGGATCGAGGACTGGAAGGCGCTGGCCCGCCGCTACGCGGGCAATCCCACCGTGATCGGCGCCGACCTGCACAACGAGCCGCACGCCGACGGCACCGACCCCAACGGCACCGGCTCCTGCTGGGGCTGCGGCGACCCGGCCCGCGACTGGAGGCTGGCGGCCGAGCGCGCGGGCAACGCGATCCTGTCGGTCAACTCCAACTGGCTGATCTTCGTGGAGGGCGTGAGCTGCCCCAGCGGCGGCAACGCCAACTCCTGGGACGACATCCCCGACGAGCACTGCGGCTGGTGGGGCGGCAACCTGTCGAAGGCGGGGCAGTACCCGGTGCGGCTGAACGTCGCCAACCGCCTGGTGTACTCGCCGCACGAGTACGGCATCTCCGTCTATCGCCAGCCCTGGTTCGACTCCGCCGACTTCCCCAACAACCTGGCCGCGATCTGGGACCAGCAGTGGGGCTACCTCTACAAGCAGAACACCGCCCCGCTGCTGCTGGGCGAGTTCGGCAGCACCCTGGCCGACCCCAAGGACAAGGTGTGGCTGGAGAAGCTGCTCGCCTACGCGGGCACCGGGGCCACGGGGATGAGCTTCACGTACTGGTCGTGGAACCCCAACTCCGGGGACACCGGCGGCATCCTCAACGACGACTGGACGACGGTGAACCAGGCCAAGCAGAGCATCCTGCAGCCGTACCTGATCCCGCCGACGCCCGGGGACGGGGGCGGCCCCACGGACCCGCCGCCGACGGGCTCGGACGCCTGCAAGGTCGCCTACACCGTCATCAACCGCTGGTCCGGGGGCTTCCAGGGCAACGTGGACGTGACCAACTCCGGCTCCACCACGTTCCGGAACTGGACGCTGACGTTCGACGTCCCGCAGGGCGTCACGGTGTCCAGCGGGTGGAACGCCACGTTCAGCCAGAGCGGCACCAAGGTCACGGTCAAGGGCCCGTCCTGGAACGCCGACCTGGAGGCCGGTGAGAAGGCGAGCGTCGGCTTCACCGCCAACGGCAGCGACACGCCGCAACCGCAGACCTACGCCGTCAACGGCACGTCCTGCGGCTGACCCGGGCGCGACCTGCCCTCCCCGGGGCGCCGCCCCCCTTCCTCCACCGAGCAGGGGGCGGCGCCCCACTCGTACCCCCGCTGAGCAGGGGCGGCGCCCCCCTGGGACGCACCCGGCGGGCTGCCGGACACGAGACGTGCATCCCGAAGAGTGAGACCGATGCTCAGGAACTGAGACGTTTGCAGTAGAGTGCGCGCATGGCTTCCCGCAGCATCCGCCTGGCCGTCATCCCTGGTGACGGGATCGGCCCCGAGGTCGTCGCCGAGGGTCTGAAGGTTCTGGACGCCGTCGCTCCGGCGCACGACCTGAAGTTCGAGCAGACCTCCTACGACCTGGGCGCCGCCCGCTGGCACCGCACCGGCGAGACGCTGCCCGACACGGTCCTGGAGGAGCTGCGCGGCCAGGACGTGATCCTGCTGGGCGCGATCGGCGACCCCAGCGTGCCCAGCGGCGTGCTGGAGCGCGGGCTGCTGCTGCGGGCCCGGTTCGAGCTCGACCACTACGTCAACCTGCGGCCGGTGAGGCTGTTCCCCGGCATGGACACGCCGCTGTCGGGGGTCAAGCCCGAGGACGTCGACATGATCGTCGTCCGGGAGGGCACCGAGGGCCCGTACGCGGGCGTCGGCGGCGTCCTGCGCAAGGGCACCCCGCAGGAGATCGCCACCCAGGAGAGCGTCAACACCGCCTACGGCGTCGAGCGCGTCGTCCGGTACGCCTTCGAGCAGGCGGCCTCCCGGCCCCGGCGCAAGCTGACGCTGGTCCACAAGGACAACGTGCTGACCTTCGCCGGCGAGCTGTACCAGCGCGTCGTCAAGCGGGTCGGCCAGGAGTACCCGCAGGTCAGCACCGACTACGTGCACGTCGACGCGGCCACCATGTTCTTCGTCACCGCGCCGCAGCGGTTCGACGTGATCGTCACCGACAACCTGTTCGGCGACATCATCACCGACCTCGGCGCCGCCGTCGCCGGGGGCATCGGCCTGGCCGCCTCCGGCAACGTCAACCCCGACCGCACCGCGCCGTCGATGTTCGAGCCGGTGCACGGCAGCGCCCCCGACATCGCCGGGCAGGGCAAGGCCGACCCGACCGCCACCATCCTGTCGGTGGCCATGCTGCTGGACCACGTCGGCGCCCCCGAGGCCGCCCGGCGGGTCGAGCGGGCCGTCGCCGACGACCTGGCCGCCCGCCGCGGCCGCCCCGCCCGGGGCACCGCCGAGGTCGGCGACGCGATCGCCGAGCGAGTATCCGGCTAGGGCGCGCCCCGGCCGGACCGCGAAAACGCGACACAAGCCACAGCACCGGGCGCGCCGACACGGCGCGCCCGGTTCTTCGTGTGCGCCGTGATCAGGGAGCAGGGCTGGACGAAGTACGACAATGAGGATAGGAATGCCCGGACGGCGACGGGGCCGGGCGGGCGATCCGGGAGAGGACCCACCATGAGCAGCACGCTGGACTTCGACATCAGGCTCTCCGAGCGGCGGCGCGGTACCGCCGAGCGCGAGGCGATCCTGGCCGATCCCGGATGGGGCCAGTACTTCACCGACCACATGGTCACGATCCGTTACGCCGAGGGGAAGGGCTGGCACGACGCCCGGCTCGAGCCGTACGGCCCCATCGCCCTCGACCCCGCCAGCCAGGTCCTGCACTACTCCCAGGAGCTGTTCGAGGGGCTCAAGGCGTACCGGCAGGCCGACGGGACGATCGTCACCTTCCGCCCGTACGCCAACGCCGCCCGCATGAACCGCTCGGCCCGCCGCATGGCCATGCCGGAGATCCCCGAGGAGCTGTTCGTCCGGGCGCTGGAACTGCTGGTCGAGAACGACCGCGACTGGGTGCCGACGCAGGCCGGCCACAGCCTCTACCTGCGGCCGTTCATGTTCGCCACCACCCGCGCCCTCGGCGTGAACAGCCCCGCCAACGAGTACCTGTTCGTGGTGATCGCCTCCCCGTCCGGCAACTACTACGCCAAGGGGATCCGGCCGGTGTCGGTCTGGCTGTCGCAGGACTTCACCCGGGCCGCGCCCGGCGGCACCGGTGAGGCCAAGACCGGCGGCAACTACGCCGCCTCGTTCGCCGGGCAGGCCCAGGCCGTGGCCAACGGCTGCGACCAGGTGGTCTGGCTGGACGCGGTCGAGCACCGCTGGGTCGAGGAGGTCGGGTCGATGAACCTGGTCTTCGTGTACGGCTCGGGCGCCGACGTGCGGCTGCTCACCCCCGCCCTCACCGGCACCCTGCTGCCCGGCATCACCCGCGACTCGATGCTCAAGCTCGCCCCCGACCTCGGCATCCCGGTGGAGGAGGGCAAGATCAGCATCGACGAGTGGCAGGAGGGCTGCGAGTCCGGCCAGATCACCGAGGTGTTCGGCTGCGGCACCGCCGCGGTGATCAGCCCGGTCGGCAGCGTCAAGGGCGCCGACCGCGCCTGGACGATCGGCGACGGCGAGCCCGGCCCCGTCTCCATGCGGCTGCGCGAGGAGCTGATCGGCATCCAGTACGGCACCCGCCCCGACCCCTACGGCTGGGTCCACAAGATCTGCTGACCGCGGGCGCCGCGATCCTTTCCGGCGCAACCGTCGCACAAGCCACGTCCGTCTCACCATTCAAGACTGATGTCTCAGTGGTGCGGCGGATGTGGCAGACTGTGACCATCATGCGCCTCAGCCTCGTCATTATCGGCTGGCGCGCCGGCGACTGATTTCGGGACACCGCCGGCGCGCAGACCTCTCACGTCCGTGAGAGGTCTTTTTCTTTCCGGCGGGGCTGCTTCCATCCCTGGAGGGGACTGCGACATGCACGGCGACGGATTCCACGTCTACGACACCACGCTGCGGGACGGCGCGCAGCAGGAGGGCCTCAACCTCTCCGTCGGCGACAAGCTCGCCATCGCGCGCCACCTGGACGACCTCGGCGTGAGCTTCATCGAGGGCGGCTGGCCCGGCGCCAACCCCAAGGACACCGAGTTCTTCAGGCGCGCTCGGACCGAGCTCGGCCTGAGGCACGCGCAGCTCGCCGCGTTCGGCGCGACCCGCCGGCCCGGCGCGAAGGCCGCCGACGATCCCCTGGTGGCCGCCCTGCGCGAATCCGGCGCGCCGGTCGTGACGCTCGTCGCCAAGAGCCATGACCGGCACGTCGAGCTGGCCCTCCGCACGACCCTGGAGGAGAACCTGGCGATGATCCGCGACACGGTCTCCCACCTGCGTGCGGAGGGCCAACGCGTCTTCCTGGACGCCGAGCACTTCTTCGACGGCTACCGGGCCAACCCCGCCTACGCGCTGGAGGTCGTGCGCACCGCCGCCGAGGCGGGCGCGGACGTGATCGCGCTGTGCGACACCAACGGCGGCATGCTCCCCGACGAGCTGGCCGAGGTCGTCCACGAGGTGGTGGGCGTGGGCGCCCGGGTCGGCATCCACTGCCACGACGACTCCGGCTGCGCCGTCGCCAACTCGTTGGCCGCGGTCAAGGCGGGCGCCACCCACGTCCAGGGCTGCGCCAACGGCTACGGCGAGCGCAGCGGCAACGCCAACCTGTTCACCGTGGTCGGCAACCTGCAGCTCAAGCGCGGCATGCGGCTGGTGTCCGACGAGCAGCTGGCCGAGATGACCCGCATCGCGCACGCCGTCTCCGAGGTCACCAACGTCGTGCTCGGCTCCCAGCAGCCGTACGTGGGGGTGTCGGCGTTCGCGCACAAGGCCGGGCTGCACGCCTCGGCCGTCAAGGTCGACCCCGACCTGTACCAGCACATCGACCCGGCCGCCGTCGGCAACGACATGCGGATGCTGGTGTCCAGCATGGCCGGCCGCGCCTCGGTCGAGCTCAAGGGCCGCGAGCTGGGCTACGACCTGTCGGGCGAGAAGGCGCGCAAGGTCGTCGAGCGGGTCAAGGAGCTGGAGTCGGCCGGGTACACCTTCGAGGCCGCCGACGCCTCGTTCGAGCTGCTGCTGCGCGAGGAGCTGACCGGGGTGCGGCAGCGGCACTTCGAGGTCGAGTCGTGGCGGGCCATCGTGGAGCGCCGCCCCGACGGCTCCATGGTCTCCGAGGCCACCGTCAAGCTGCACGCCAAAGGCGAGCGGATCGTCGCCACCGGGGAGGGCAACGGCCCGGTCAACGCGCTCGACAACGCCCTGCGCCTGGCCCTGGAGCGGCTCTACCCCGAGCTGGCCCGGCTGGAGCTGGTCGACTACAAGGTGCGCATCCTGGAGGGCGCGCACGGCACCGGCGCCCGCACCCGCGTGCTCATCGAGTCCAGCGACGGCGACCGCGAGTGGGGCACGGTGGGCGTGGAGGAGAACGTCATCGCCGCGTCCTGGCAGGCCCTGGAGCAGGCCGTCACCTACTGCCTGCTGCACGCCGGCTACGAGGCGAGCTGACCGTCCGGGCCGGACGCGGCGGCGCGCGCCGGACGGCTCAGCCGGACGCGGGCTTGGGGTCGGCCTCCTGGACGACCTCGAAGCTCCACAGCTCGGCCGCGCCGGCCGCCGGGCCGCCGTGCCCGTGACCGTGGCCCTGGCCGCCCGCGCGCTCGGCGTCCCTGGCCGCCTCGGCGTGGCCGCGCTGGAACGCCTGGCTCTGCGTCCAGCGCTCGAAGTCCTCCTCGCTGCGCCAGCGCGTGTAGACCATGTAGCGGTCGGTGCCCTCGACGGGACGCAGCAGCTCGAAGTGCTCGAACCCGTCGGCGGACTCCACCAGCCCCGCCCGGCCCGCGAAGCGCTTCTCCAGCTCCGCGCGCATCTCCTCGCTGACGGTCAGCACGTTGATCTTCACGACGGACACGTGGCGCCCCTCCCGGTCGATCCTGTCGGCGATCACCACAACCGTACGCGGCCGGTGTCCGGCCCGCCTGCCGGGGGAGTGCTCTGCGGCCGGCACGGCGAGGTTTTTACTGGCATTACTGCCAAAGCTGGCAAATCAGTGGCGAAACGGGACGCCGGTCGCCACGATATGTACGCTCGACCGACGCGGCCGTCCCGTTGACGCCGCGCGTGCCGAGCCGCCCAGTCCCACCACCGAAACTCCGGAGCGCCGTCATGTCCGTCCCCTCCCCGCGTCCCCAGCCGGTGGGGGACCCGCGTCCGGCAGGGAGAGCGAAGGACGGCGCGTGGAGCGAGTGGCCCGACTTCGCCTACGGGCTCGGCGCGCTGTACGAGAGCGAGGGCGACCTGGAGCAGGCCGCCGGGTGGTTCCGGCGCGCCGCCGAGTCCGGCCACCCGCGCGCCGCGCTGGCGCTGGTGGACGTGCTGGGACGGCTGGCCGACGAGCGCGGCGAGCGGTCGCCCGGCGCCTCGGACGTGCTGCTGGCCGAGGCGACCCGCTGGCTGGCCAGGGCCTGCGCGTCCAGCGGCCGGGACGCCGCCGCGCCGGACGCCATCGAGCTCGTGACCGACATGCTCAACCGCCACCAGCGCCGGGCCGCCCGGCGCGGCGTCCCGGAGCCGGCCGCCACGTCCTGAAGATCCGATTTCGGCCGAGCCTGAACCGGGCGCGTCCCGCCGCCGTCGCACATCAGTAGACGACGCAGCGCGAAAGGTGACGCAGGTGAGCGGTCACGAGCCGGGACACGTGCCCCCGGACCACCGGACGACGACCGAGTTCGGGATCCCCAGAACCAAGGCCGGCGAGGCCGAGAACACCATCGTGGACGCGCCGCTCGACCCCGACGCCACGTCCGTGGACGGCCCGTCCGGGCGCCCGGCTCCCGCCGACCGCGCCTCCGAGACGGTGACGGACGAGCCGGTTGCCCCGGCCGCGGCCCCGGCCGCCGTTCCCGGCGGGGACGAGGAGCCCTGGACGATGCAGTTCGGGTCCGAGGCCGAGAGCGGCGAGCCGGGCGAGCAGCCCGCCGCCGGCCAGGTGCCGCCCACCCCGTACACTCTGGCGCCCGCCATGGCCGAGATGCCCGCCGCACCGCCGGAGCCGTCACCGAACGGCTCGGCAGGGCCCGACGTCCCGGCGCCGATGGCGCAGGGCGCTCAGACCGGGCCGACGAGCCTGCCGCCCGTCGCGTCCCCGAGCCTCCCGCCCGGCGCGCCCGCGAGCCCTCCGCTCGGTGAGCCGGTGAGCCCGGCACCTGGCCCGTCGAACCGCAGGCGGCGCCCAATGGTGCCGGCCGTCGTGCTGGTGGCCGTGGCCGTCGTCGCCGCGCTCGCCGTCGTCGTGCTCATGCTGGGCGGCGGCGAGGAGGAGCCCGCGGCGACCCGGCAGTCGCCGGACGGCGGCACCGCGACGTCCACGCCGCCGTCGTCGC